>NZ_JANIHG010000006.1 GCF_024518575.1 Methanothrix sp.
GCTATCGCGAAAAGCTTAATTTCTAAAGGCACCTTATTCCTGCTGAATAGGGGTATGCTGGATAACACAGAAATCAAAGATGTGGATGTCATCCGGCATCACCTCTTTAAATTTCATTGAAGTAACATTATACTCAGCTCTTGCTTTTATCTTATTCGGGTCCCATATCACAGGCGCAAGCCTTTAATAGTAGAATTGAGATGTGTTAACTGCGTAAAACTGGTTTTATCTGTTTTTCGCTCAGGACGTGAAGAGATGTTTAGAAGCAGGGAAGGCACACCTTCCATGTATGGTTCTGCTCCCGCCGCCCCCGTGACGGTTGGCGCCGAATATGAGGCTAGGATTGAGGATACAGCGCGTGAGGGGGACGGCATCGCCAGGATCGAAGGCTTTGTCATCTTTGTACCTGGGACCAAGGTTGGAGACCAGGTCAAGATCCAGATCGACCGCGTCATGCGCCGGTTTGCTATAGGCCATAAGGTCTGAGCTGGATCTGAAATAGCAGTCCAGCATAGCTGGCAAAAAGGGGCTGGCACCAGTTGCCATCCTCCAATTTTTGCATGTTTTTAGCTTCCATGATGCTGATGCGTTGAGAGCTTAATCCGGAATGGAAAAGCCCGGAAGGAGTCCTACGCGTGCGTGGATGCTGATCTCGCATAACAACCACTACACTTTTGTTTAACAGTCCTGCTGATTCTCACAGCAATCAGCCCGCATGCCCGGCATGGTGCTAAAAGATTGCGAAATGAGTGTTGTCATTAACCCAAAAGTAGAAATACGCAGCGATCTCATCCACCAGTATGTCTCACGCCGACAGGATCATCAGGGCAGCATTCCAGTCGGATGAGGCTCTGAGAGAGACGATAAGATCGGTCATCTCAGAGATGGGGATGAGCACCAGGGAGTTCAGCAAGATCTCATCCATACCCCAGAGCACCCTCTACAAGATACTCTCAGGACACCGGGAGCCAAACATAACCACCCTCCGGCAGATCGTGAAGACCATCCGGGATCTTGAGGGCGGAGGCGAGAGGTTCATAGCGATAATAGCTGCCAGGCCTGTTTTGGACAAGATCGAGGAGACAAAGATGCGTATCGGTGATAAGGTCTTCACTCTCCGTGAGTACTCCGCGACAAATATCGAGGAGGCGATCATCGCAGCGGTGAGGGCAGAATCTGACGGCGCTGCAGCGGTCGTCTGTGCCCCGATAGTCAGCCCGACGGTTGAAAAGCTTCTCACAATACCGGTCGCCACGATAATACCGAGGGAGAGCGTAAAGAGAGCGATAGAGGTCGCGGCAAAGAAGATAGAGGTATAAAGCGCATGGGTGTCGATCTCGGGGATATTCTCGGCAGGAAGAAGGTCTCTATTGAAGATCTCACAGGAAGCTGGATCGCAGTAGACGGCTTCAACACGCTCTATCAGTTTCTGTCAATCATAAGACAGCCAGACGGCACGCCGCTCATGGACTCATCTGGAAGGATAACATCGCACCTCTCAGGACTCCTCTACCGCATGACAAACCTCCTGGAGTCCGGGATCCGGGTGGCATTCGTCTTCGATGGCAGGCCTCCAGAGCTCAAGGCCGGGACGCTGGCTGCCAGGGCTCAGATGAAGGAGACTGCGGAGATCCAGCTGCAGGAAGCGATAGCCACAGGCGCTGAGAGCTTCAGGTACGCGCAGGCCGCTACCAGGATAAACAGCGAGATACTCTGTGACTCCATAAGGCTTCTGGACGCCATGGGAATCCCGTATGTACAGGCACCCTCAGAGGGCGAGGCGCAGGCTGCCTTCATGGCGATCCGCGGGGATGTTGATTATGTCGCGTCCCAGGACTACGACTCACTTCTTTTCGGCGCGCCCAGGGTCGTGAGAAACCTAGCGATCACCGGCAAGAGGAAGATGCCAAGGAAGAACGTGTACATCGATATCCCTCCTGAGGTCATCGTCCTCGAGGAGGAGCTCACAAGGCTCGGGATAAGCAGGGAGCAGCTCATAGATATAGGGATAATGTGCGGCACAGATTACAACGAAGGGCTCCAGAAGGTGGGTCCGAAGAGGGCTCTAAAGCTGATAAGGGAGCATGGATGCCTGGAGGCTGTGCTCGATGCGCTGGGAGAGAGGATCGACAATCTTCAGGAGATAAGAGAGATCTTCCTCCATCCGGAGGTCACAGAGAGCTACGATCTCAGGATGAAACGGCCCAGGATCGATGAGATTATCAGGTTTTTATGTGAAGAGCGGGACTTCTCGGAGGAGAGGGTCAGGAAGGCTGCAGAGCGCCTGAACGCATCGTACCGCGCAGGCCAGAGCACACTCGAGAGGTGGCTCTGATGCTCATCTCCGGCTACGAGATCGATCTCGAGAGAGCTCTGAGAATCATAAAAAGGGCAGGAGTCAGAAGGGTCGGAGTTCAGGTTCCCGATGGCCTGAAGAGATCAGCCCCAGAGATCTCGAGGATCATAGAGGAGACAGGCGCTGAGGTTCTGGTCTCAGGAGATCCATGCTATGGTGCATGCGATATCGATCTCCAGCTCTGCAGCATGGTCGATCTGATGGTGCACATAGGCCACTCGGAGATGTGCGAGAGCCTGAGCGACAGGATCGTCTACATCGAGGCGAGGATGCCGGATGACGTCACCGATGTCGCGAAGAGATCCATTGGATTTTTCACTAAAAGCAGGGTGGCTGTCTGCACAACCATCCAGCATGCACACACGATCGATAGTGTGATAGAGATAATGCGATCCCACGGCATAGAGGCCATCACAGGAGGGCCGTCTCCACGAACCAGGCACCGGGGGCAGGTTCTCGGCTGCTGCTACGCAGCCGCTAGGGTTGGGGCAGAGGAGGCTCTCTTCATAGGCACCGGCAGGTTCCATCCGCTGGGCCTCTCGATGGCGACAGGCATGCGGGTTATAGCAGCGGACCCGCTCACAGGCTCGGTGGAGGAGATCGATACGCATGATTTCCTCCGGTGGAGGTACGGGATCATAGCAAGAGCATCGGATGCAAAGAGCATCGGGATCTTGATATCGAAGAAGCCAGGCCAGAGGAGATGCGTGACCGCTAAGAGGCTCAGCTCTCTCGGGAGATCTAAGGGAAGGAGCATGCTTGAGGTCTACATCGACAGAATCGAGCCTGAGAGGATACTCGATCTCGGCCTGGACGCAGTGGTCTCGACGGCATGCCCGCGCATCGCTCTTGACGACGCGCCGAGATACAGCGTTCCAGTTCTCACGCCGCCGGAGTTCGAGATCGCGCTTGGCGTCAGGAGCGAGTACATCTTCGACGAGATCCTCGATGCATGCGGGGAGCCCGATAGCACGTGATCTTATCCGCCAGCATCTCTCCAAAAGGGGACCGGCGGCGAGGATGTGCTTCTATCGCGACCTCTTGGAGAACACATCTTCCAGATCATTCAGGAAGAGATCGAGGTTCTCCTCGGTCATGTGCGGCATCAGTATGAGCCTCAGCGCCTTTGGCTCTCTGGTCATCGAGACGTGCCAGCCCCTCTCAAGCAGTGCCCTCCTGACCCCGGGCGGATCATCGATCTTCAGCGCGACGACGTTCATCACGGGCTCGATGACCGGCTCGATGCCCATGGCACGGGCTTCTGATACGAGATGCTCAGTCATCTCCATGCATCTCCTGACGACCATTCTATAACCATCGATGCCGAGATGCATGATCACAGCGTACGTGGCTGCAGCCGCTGCCCCGCTTCTCGTGCCCGTCAGCGATGCCTGTCTCGAGACAGTGAGGTAGTACGTCTCCGTCTCAAGCCGCCTGACAGGATCTGAGCTCCTGAAGATCAAACCGCCTGCCGGAATAGGGCTCATGCCCATCTTGTGCGGATCGATGGTTATCGACTGCACTCCATCAACCCTGAAATCCCAGCGGTAGTTTCTGTCAAGGAACGGCAGCACAAACCCGCCGAATGCAGCATCCACGTGGAGAGGTATGCAGTTCTCGATCGCGAGTTCTGAGAGATCCGCGATGGGATCCACCTGGCCGAACTCTGTTGTCCCGGCGATGCCAACAATGCAGATTGTGCGCTCATCTATCAGCCTCTCGACATCCCCGAGATCAACCCTGAGCGTATCATCGAGCTCGGCCCTCCTCACCTCCAGATTGAGAAGATCCGCGATCTTATCGAAGGAGAAATGCGCCGATCTCGGAACGACTATGTTCCCATCGCGCCTGCCCGAGGAGTTCCTTGCGGCGCGTATAGCCTGGATGTTCGACTCGGTGCCGCCTGTCGATATGTAGCCTGCTGCATCAGAGCACCCCAGTAGAGATCCGAGGATGCCCACGACCCTGCGCTCTATCTCTGCAGTTCCTGGAAAGAGCCCGGGGTCGCCCAGGTTCGTCTCCAGGAACATGCTGTACGCCCTCACAGCCACCGGATGGGGGCGGGTGCACATTGTGGAGAAGAGACGGTCGTAAGAGTGATCCTTGCTGCGCATCTCCCTCAGGAGATCTTCGACCCTCTCCTCTGACAGACCTTTCTCCGGGAACGTGTACATCATCGATTCCTTGCAGCCTCTAGAAGTATCGAGAGCTCCGCCCTTGCCACCGTCTCCCTCACAGTGGCCACCGCGTCGATGTTAGCGGATATGCTGTCTATGCCAATCTCAACAAGCCGCCTGGCCATCTCCGGGTAGGATCCTGCCTGGCCGCAGATCGATGTCTTGACTCCTGCCTTCTTGCACCGCTCCACGACGTACTCTATGAGCTTGATGACCGCGGGATGCATCTCAGAGTACAGGCCGGCGACGTTCTCGTTGTTCCTGTCCACAGCGAGCGTGTACTGAGTGAGATCGTTTGTGCCAAACGATATGAAGTCCAGGCCCTCCTCGATGAAATCCTCGATTGTGAGCGCGGCAGCCGGCGTCTCGACCATTATTCCAACATCGATCTTATTCAGATCCAGACCCTCCTCGACCATGATCTCTTTTGCCCGCTTGAGCTCGCTCACATGCTGGACCATCGGCAGCATTATCCCCACGTTTGTGAGCCCGATCTCGTGGAGCTTCTTGAACGCCCTTATCTCCAGCCTGAAGTGCTCCACCTCTGCGAGATCCCTGCGTATACCGCGCCAGCCGAGCATCGGGTTGTGCTCAACCGGCTCGTTCTCGCCGCCCTCCATCGCCCGGAACTCATCAGTGGGCGCGTCCAGGGTTCTCACCCATACAGGCTTCGGATAAAACGCATCTGCCACTATCTTGATGTTCCTGACGAGCTCATCGACATACTCCTCGCTCCGCCCGGATCTTATGTAATAACCAGGTGTCTTTCCAAGCCCCAGGATCATGTGCTCTATTCTGAGAAGACCCACACCATCTGCCATCGTCGCGGCTGCTGCCTGTGCTCTCGTGGGCTCGCTGATGTTGACCTTGATCTCCGTCGCCGTAATCGGCTTGTAGGCCACAGCAGTCGGCTGAACCTTCTTCTCCTCCGCCACAGCCACCTTTCCCTCGTAGACCTGGCCCTTGGTGCCATCGACGGTGACAACCATTCCATCCTTGAGCACCTTTGTCGCGTTCTTTGTTCCCACAACAGCGGGACAGCCGAGCTCTCGGCTCACTATAGCTGCGTGGCAGGCCATGCCTCCCTCGTCCGTGACTATGGCGCCGGCTCGTCTCATTGCGGGAACCATATCTGGCATGGTCATGCGGGTGACCATTATGTCCCCGTCCTTTATCTTCTCCAGGTCCTTGACCCCGGAGATGATCCTCACAATGCCGGTTGCTGTGCCGGGAGATGCCCCGAGACCCGTGACCAGGACCTTGGCTGTGCCGGAAGCCTCTGCTCCGGCCTTTGGAGCGCCCTTGGCTATGGTGGTTATCGGCCTCGACTGGAGGATGTATATCTTGTTCTTCTGCACACCCCACTCGATATCCTGGGGTATGCCGTAGTGTCTCTCCAGGATCTCTGCATACTTCGCGAGATCCAGTATCTCACTTTCTGTAAGAACCTGCGCGTCCTTCTTCTCAGGTGGAACCGGAACTGTCACTGTCTTGGCTGTCACAGGATCCCTGACGATCATGATCTCCTTGGTGGCGATCATCTTGTGGACTATCTTCTTAGAGGATCTGTCGACCACATAGTTGTCGGGAGACACGCTGCCGCTGACCACCGCCTCCCCAAGGCCCCATGCAGCCTCTATCACAACAAGCGGCTCGCCTGTGCTCGGCTGTGAGCTGAACATCACCCCTGACTTCTCGGAGTCCACCATCTTCTGCACTATCGCGGAGAGGTTGACCTTCTCATGCTCGAAGCCCTGCTCGACCCTGTAGAAGATAGCTCTGGCCCCGTAAAGGGATGCCCAGCATTTTTTCACCGCCTCAAATACAGCATCAGCGCCCCTGACATTCAGGTAGGTCTCCTGCTGGCCGGCGAAGCTCGCGTCCGGAAGATCCTCTGCAGTCGCACTTGATCTCACAGCGACAAACACCTCCTCGCCCTCCCGCTCGCAGAGCTCTCTGTACCTCTCCTTTATCGCGTTCTCTATATCCTTCGGGACCTCTGCATCCATCACGATCTTCTTGGCCCTGGCCTCTGCCCTGAGAAGCTCCTCAGGATTGTTCACATCAACTTTTAGAGCGTCGAAGAGCGCTTTCGCAATGCCTGCCCGCTCCAAGAACTGCCGGAAGGCCTGTGCTGTGACCGCAAACCCTCCAGGTACAGGTATGCCTATGTTTATCATCTCGCCCAGGCTCGCGCCCTTTCCTCCGACTACAGATATGTCCTCCTTCCCAACCTCTTCAAGCCAAACCACGATCGCCATTAAAGTCATCCTCTTAGCGTTATCATGAGAGATGGTGGTGCTTCAATTCGCGACCATATATTACTCTTTCCTTTCAGATCCATTGATCCGAAAAATGATGATCTGGCGAGAGGATCTGCGTGGTCTTCTCAGGCCAAGCCGAGAATGCATAAATATCTCATACAACAACCAGCTTCTGATGAATGTAATGGAGATGCTTCTCGTCGCGTTTGCCATCGGGCTCACAGGCGCGCTCGCGCCAGGGCCCACTCTTGTTGCAACTGTGAACAGCTCACTGAAGAGCGGCTGGACCTCGGGGCCGAAGGTCTCTACAGGGCATGCATTTGTTGAGATGCTGATATTCGTGCTGATACTCATGGGCCTCAGCGGCGCCGCAGATGCATACAGAGTTCCGATATCATTGATCGGGGGCACCGCCCTCATATTATTTGGGGCGCTGACGCTGAGGGGAGCGAGCAATGCATCCATATCATCTCAGGGATCTGGGATATCCTCAAACCCGTACATTGCCGGCGCCCTGACGAGCGCGGCCAACCCGTACTTCTGGATATGGTGGCTCTCCGTCGGCTCTGCCATGCTGCTGGACGGACTCAGAGGCGGATTTATGCTCGCCGCAGCATTCATGATAGGCCACTGGGGCGCGGACTTCGGCTGGTACACGCTCGTATCGGCGAGCATTGACAGGGGGAAGAGCGTCCTATCCGAGAGGGGATACAGGTACGTCCTCTCAGCATGCGGCATATTCCTGATGATATTCGGACTGTACTACCTGAGCGGAGTGGCCGGGCATCTCGGATGGTGGTAGTGTGAGATCCAGCGCATACCTGAGATCGATCAGAGGCTATATCGCGGTATCTGTCATTCTGTTCTTCGCAGCCGCTGTATCGGGATTCATGGCAGCTGAGCAGAATCCGGCGATGGCGGAGGAGTGGATGAAGGAGCTGGAGATGCTGAAATGGATCACAGATCTGCCGCCCCTCATGATACTGATCCTGATATTCGCAAAGAACCTTCTGTCATGCGCGATGGCCGTGCTTCTCGGGGTGGGCGCAGGCATAGTGCCTGTGCTTGTCGCCATCTCAAACGGAATTCTTGTGGGAATGGTAGCCTACCAGGTCATCCAGAAGGAGGGCGTTATCTATCTCCTGGCTGGCATCCTCCCGCACGGAATTGTGGAGCTTCCAACAGTGCTGGTGAGCATAGCGATCGGCCTACGGCTCGGCCACATCTTCATCATGACAATGATCGAGAAAGATGGCGATCTCGGAGGGGAGGCACGCGATGCCATCAGATTCCTGATGTACAGGGTCGCTCCGCTGCTGTTCGTTGCGGCAGTGATTGAAACATTTATCACACCCCTTGCAATATCCCTTGCATCCCGGTAGTGATGAAGATGAATGATGCTCAAGAGACGCAGATAACAAGAAAAGATGAGAGGGAGGCAAAGCTTCCCCCAAAGTCGAACTTCAGCGAGTGGTACCATGAGCTTTTGAAGAGCGCAGAGATAGTCGATGTCAGGTACCCTGTGAAGGGCATGAGCGTCTGGTACCCGTTCGGCTTTGCGCTCAGAAGCCATGTCTACCAGATAATAAAAGAGCTTCTTGATGTCGATCACTACGAGACGCAGTTCCCGCTGCTCATCCCTGAGACCGAGTTCATGAAGGAGGCGGAGCACATAAAGGGCTTCGAGGATGAGGTCTACTGGGTGACTCACGGCGGCAGGGACCCGCTGGAGGTAAAGCTCGCGCTACGTCCGACCAGCGAGACCGCCATATATCCGATGCTCAAGCTCTGGATACGATCGCATGCAGATCTCCCACTCAGGATATACCAGATAGTCAACACCTTCCGCTACGAGACGAAGCACACCCGCCCGCTCATCCGCCTCAGGGAGATAACCTCGTTCAAGGAGGCTCACACCGCGCACGCCACCTGGGAGGAGGCGGCGATGCAGGTCGAGATCGCTGTTCAGAGGTACATCGAGTTCTACAGGCGGCTTGCAATTCCATGTCTTGTGAGCAAGCGACCCTCCTGGGACAAGTTCCCAGGAGCTGATTACTCGATCGCACTGGATGTGATAATGCCTGACGGGAGGACCCTCCAGGTCGGTACAGCGCACCTGCTGGGAACAAACTTCGCAAAGACATATGAGATAACATATGAGGACGAGCACGGGGAGCAGAGGTATGTCAATCAGACATGCTACGGGATCTCAGAGAGATGCATAGCAGCTCTCATAGCGGTTCATGGCGACGATAAAGGTCTGGTTTTGCCCTGGAGGGTCGCGCCTGTGCAGGTTGTCATAGTGCCCATCATCTTCGGCGACAGGGAGCCGATACTGGAGGTCTGCAGATCGATCGAATCGGCTCTTGCACGCAGAAACATCCGAGTCAGGCTCGATGATGGTGATGAACGTCCTGGCGCGAAGTTCTACAAGTGGGAGATGCGCGGTGTTCCTGTGCGCATTGAGATAGGCCCCAGGGACATCAAAAACGGCGTTGTAACAATCGTCAGAAGGGATGGAGTGAGAAAGACCCTTCCGATGGGAGATGGGCTTGTTGATGCCATCCTCGCAGAGGCTGAGGAGCTGCAGGCCGTTCTCTACAACCGCGCGAAGGAGTTCATGGACTCGAAGATAAAACTCGTGTCCTCCCTGGATGAGGCGAGGTCGCAGGTGCAGTCCGGCGTCGCCAGGGTCCCATGGTGCGGATCTGTGGAGTGCGGTCATGCTCTTGAGGATCAGGTCGGCGCGAACCTGCTCGGAGAGCCCAGAGGGGATGAGATACCGCCCATGGGTTGTCTCATATGCGGCAGGGAGTCCACAGGGTCGACGTACATGGCCAGGCAGTACTGAGACAGAATGCGAAACAGAATGCGTCTTAGCAAGAGCTGGTTTATGGAGATTTATTGTTCCGATGTGAAGATGAGGAATGGCGCAGCCCCAGATCCCCGCTCCGGAGAGTCTCGCGCATGAAGATCCTGATAGCTGAGTATGCGGTCGCCACAGGCCTTGGCGGAACATACGAGATCGAGGGCAGGGCGATGCTCTCGACGATAGCCCGGAGCTTTGTGAGGTGCGGTCACAGGGTGGTGTATCCAACATCAGGACCTGTGGTCGATGCCGGCGTCCCTGTCCTTCTCGAGCGGAGCGACCTTAAGGGGTTTCTGAGCACCATCGATGCAGACGCGGGATTGATAGTGGCACCTGATCCCCTAGCGTCCGATCTCATCAAGGCAGTTGAAAACCGGATGGTCAATCTGGGATCGGACAGTGTAGCAGCCCAGCTGTGCGCTGACAAGCTCGAGTGCACTCTGACCCTGAAGAGAGCGGGAGTGCCGGTGGCGGATGTTGTCGAATCTCCGGAATGCGGATGCAATGTGTATGTCGTGAAGCCCAGGTATGGTTGCGGCTCAGATGGTGTCATAATCTCATCATTTCCCAACGCGCCGGAAGGCTACATCGCGACCAGATATCTCGAGGGCGTGCATCTCAGCGTCAGCTTCATCCGGGGGAGAGAACGGTTCCTGCCGCTCACGATAAACAGGCAGATTATAGAGATGAATGGCAGCAGGTTTGTATATGCCGGTGGCCAGGTGCCATACAGATCCCCGAGGGCGGATGAGATCTGGGAGGTGGCGAGGCGGGCCTCAGATGTGCTTGGATTGAAAGGTTATGCTGGCATCGATCTGGTTGTGGGCGATCTCCCCAGAGTCGTGGACGTGAATGCGCGCCTCACAACATCGATCGTCGGATGCGCTAAAGTCCTCAAATGGGAGCTGGCCGATCTCATACTCAGGGCGAGCTTCGGCGGGCTGCCGGAGAGTGTGGAAGTGGATGGGGAGATAACCTTCAGGCTGGATGAGCTCTAGGGCCAGAGCCCGAAGGTTATGTTCAGGGCCATTATCGCTACGCCAGATGCTATACCAGCGCCCACGACCATCTTCGGGTCGAGCTTTATAGATGTCTCTTCAGACTCGAAGTACCTCATCAGGCCGGCTGACGACATCAAGCCCGGCCCCTCGCCTTTCTTCTTTGCCATGTACGGTCCTCTTACATATCGGTTAAAGTGAACGCTCCCCGCCCTGAAGGGCGGAGCTTCTGGGCTTACAGCCAGAGACTGCGTTCCCAGTCTCATATGTGATAGGTCCCTAGGCGGCACTTAAAGCCTTCCTAGATCACATCCTGGAGGGGAATTAGTCCTCGTGATGCATATAGGTATCGCTCCGGGGTATTCGCTCTCATCCTCAGGCGGGGTCTTCCCGCTTCGCCCTCTCCACTCCAAAAGGCAAATTTCGGCCAGATTCTGTTCTTTTGTTCGCAGGATCTCTCCATCGCTCAGGCGGTTAATGGAAATGCCCCTGGATCGAGCGCCTGCGCAGGGTGGTCTCTAGCCGAGATCCAGGGATGATCTCGCAGTGGATCCGTGGATATCAGATGCGACCAGCACCGCGGTATACCGCGATGCTGCAGCTTCACGCTCAAGCCTCATATCGTAATGGAAGATCGGCGATCTCTTGAGGTAAATCGGTCTCTGGAACGAGAGTGTCTCGCCAATCGAGAGGAACCGCAGGGAGCTTCTGCCCTCGATGATCGTTATGTTGTCTCTCACATAATCAGAGTACCGCGCACCTGGCCTGAGCGCCTCGAAGAGCTCCTTTGAGAGATAATGGATTTTTCCATCAAGACCCTCGATCGCATGCAGCTCCATATCCTCTCCGAAGTACGCAATGGCATCTGAGAAAGGCCCCTCATCTGTCAAGTTCAGCAGGCAGGGCGAGGAGTAGCGCATGTATTTAGAGATGTTCTCCGGAACTCCCTTCGTCCCAACTGCCACTACGGGAGATACAAGCTCAGATCCGCAGCTCACGCTGTACACCACCCTGGGCCATATGAACCTGACCTCAGATTCGCTGCCGCTTAAATCAGCCCTCTCCACCCATACAACCTCCCCGCTCTTCTGGTCGAATATGTAGAGGGAGACACCCCCGAGATCGCCGTCGGGATCTGATATATCTGACCTGATAACAACCCCATCAGTGAGGTTCTCGGAGGAGGCGTTGATCCGTGGGGGGCGGGATGAGATGTAACCGATAGCTGTAATCAGCCACTCGTAATCGCTGGGGGATACGAGCATGCTGGGGCTTCTGGACGCGACAAAAGAGCGATTGAGTGTTGTGTTTTTATCAATTCCGACGAACAGAGTGGAGTACTCAAAGAGCACAAGAAAGAATGGCCTCTCCAATTTTATATCAGGCACATCTATCTCAGCCCAGCTGAGGTTTCTCCCGAAGTAAGCCCCTGAGAGGTCTGTGGTTCTGTAAACCAGGTTGAGATCCGCATCCCATATCTCCAGGACGAATATCCCGTCGCGGTTGAGCATGCCGCAGACCGCAACCCTGGAGAGGGTCCAGTTGTCCGGGGGCGAGAAGAGGACCGCATGTCCCTGGTCGCCTGCGAGCCATACACCATCGTCAGGCGTGCCGTCGCTGTACTGGATCGCCAGATCCACGGCACCTGAAATGGGAACAACGAGCAGCAACAGAATGACAGGCAGCGCGCCGAGTTTTGATACCAGGCCGCGAGGCATAAAGATCTGTCTCGATCTTGCAGAAGAATCATGGCCCTGCTTAACGACATTCAGACTCATCTCACATCCCCAGAGCAGCTCCATATCGAATCCCTGAGAGCTCTAATTGTTCCTGTATCACTTAACATGCAGCACGATAGCCATTCCGGCCCGGGAGATGGCACGGAAACGAGATCATACCCGAGGCATCCGCACATGTAAACTCCTCTCTCCGGCGCTTCATTTATTACAGCAGCATCGTATGTGTTCTTTCCGACCCAGGACTCTTCAAGCCCGAGGTTCTTTCCTCTGCTTTCCATATCTATGACGGAACGTATATCGAAACTCCCCCAGTAGGTGTCGAATCCCTCGGAGGCCGGGGCTTTATCGGAGTACTGCCTGTACCTCTGCATGACAAGTCCAGAGGAGTGAGAACCTATGCTGTAGTGGATCTTTTTGGTCGGACGGAAGAGATCTGATATGATGGTGTCTGTGCTGTCGTTCATCGAGAGCTGGAACCACGCGCTTTTAAGGTACATATCGCATGTGCGCTCCTTTCTCAGATCCTTTGTGTAAAGATAAGAAGTCCCAACACGATCGAGGTTGTTGATGAACGTCTCCCTGCTTGATATCCCGGCCCCTCTGTAGTCAATCGTGCTCGAGGTGTTAAGCACGACCGGCCAGACCTCATCCACAGAAAGCATGTAGTTCTGAGTCCCTGGCATCTTGACCAGCGTCGATGTCGTATTGACATTGTCCCCTGCTGCCTTCAGGGCGATCATCTCCTCAGACTCCATGGTGCCGTTCTTCGCAGAGACGCGCTCGCTCATGCTGACATGATTGATGTCGATCTCTGTGTATCTGCTGTGATCCCCGGTGCCGAGAGCGTACCCGTACAGGTCCATCGAGATGTTCATCGTGAACCTTCTTCCAGTGCTCCATCCGGTATCGTACTCGTGAATCTCATAGCTCCTCCAGCAGGATGCGGTGTCCAGATACATGAAGAGAAGAATCAGCAGAAGAGCTGAGCGCATGGGACGCTTGGAAGACATACGAGTGTTTGTTTCATGTCATCCTATAAAAATTTCTCCGCAGTTCGGTTTCTGCGCAGTTGCTCAGCGCTGCTACCTTATCGCAGATATGCTGCGGAACCGCTCCACAGCCTCTCGGATGCATTCGCCTGCGTAATCTACTTCCTCTTGTGTATTGTCCCTCCCCAGAGTTATCCTGAGAGAGCCGTGACATCTCACCGGATCCAGGCCTATGGCCCTGAGAACATGGCTCGGCTCCAGCTTCTTTGAGGAGCAGGCAGATCCTGTGGAGACTGCTATGCCCTTTGAGTCAAGATAGAGAAGCAGCGACTCCCCCTCCACCCTGCCGAAGCCGAAGTTCAGGTTGATCGGAAGTCTCTTAGTCGGATGGCCGTTGAGCCAGGAGTCATCGATCTCCGATAACACAAAGCTCTTGAGCCTCTCGCGCAGCGCTGTGAGCCTCTCCGCCTCTCTCTCCATGATCTCGGATGCGAGCTCTGCAGCCCTGCCCATGCCCACGATCCCAGGCACGTTCTCGGTGCCCGACCTGAGCCCCCTCTCATGCCCTCCGCCCTGGATTATGCTCTCGATCCTCGTGCCCTTTCTGACATACAGAGCGCCAACGCCCTTGGGACCGTAGAACTTGTGCGCAGATATGGAGAGCAGATCAACCCCCAGGCGGTTTACATCCACAGGTATCTTGCCCACCGTCTGGACCGCATCCGTGTGAAGAGCTATCCCCCTCTCCGATGCAATCGCCGCGATGCTCTCTACAGGCTGTATCGTGCCTATTTCGTTGTTCGCATGCATGACGGATATGAGCACGGTATCATCGCGTATCGCCCTCTCGATCTCTCCGGGATCAACTATGCCCTGATCGTCCACCGGTACGTACGTGACATCGAAACCCACGCGCTCCAGAGACCTGCACACCTCCAGAACAGCCGGATGCTCTATCGATGTTGTGATGATATGCTTTCCCCTGCCGCTGAGCGCGATGCCCTTGAGCGCCAGGTTGTCCGACTCCGTGCCCCCGCTCGTGAAGTATATCTCCTCAGGGCTCGCGCCGATCAGCGCTGCCAGCTTCTCCCTCGCGCTCTCAACAGCATCGCGCGCCTCCCGGCCGAACTCGTGGAGGCTCGACGCATTTCCGTACCTCTCCCGGAAGTACGGCAGCATCGCCTCCAGGACCTCGGGCGCGACCGGGGTCGTGGCCGAGTGGTCCATGTATATGCGCCTCATGATAGTCAGTTCATGCCACATGCGAGTTAAAGCTTCTCTCCATGAGCAGATCGCGGGCTCGGTTCATCGGACACCTCTCAGGAATCGAATCCATTGAAAACAGTGCTGAATGCTTCCTGCTGGGCCCACATTCTGTTGATCTCGATATCTGCGATATCCACTGAATGCGTTGAGCAGATATGCTGGTCTCACTAAAGCTGCCAGCCTGGATCCCGGAGCCCTTTCCTCCGTGTAGTATCGCCGAAACTCATAAGTATTACCAGCGCAATACTCCTGTGCGAGTGGGGTTATGAGAAAAATTAGAAGATTCGCGCTTGTAGCTCTGGTGTTATCGATTCTGGCTATGCCGTGCCTGGCAGATGAGGTGACGCTGGAGTACGACTGGCTATCCCCCTGGTACAACCCGTTTCTGACCCATAGCTACCGGTGGGAGTACAGCTGGGTTTATCCGGTAGACCGGTTTTCTTACTACAGTCCCTATTACAGATACCCTGGGATATACTATCCGGTGTATGGAGCCTATCGCTATCCTGCCTCCCCGTATCTTGTTAGAACCACCTTCGATCCAGCAGAGTTCGGCATCGATCCATGGTGGGATGTCAACGTTTACGGGCTGAGGGGCATGACATTTTACTACACAACACCGCCAACGTTCTTTTATTCGGACGGCGGATACACCATGCGGTGAATCCTGAAGAGCAGCCTTCAGGATTGCTTTGAGCAAAATTAGCGGGCGCTAAATGAGATGTCGGAGCGGCAATCCTCCCGCTCGTCTCCGCGATGGTTGTGGTCTGGCCTTGGGCTTGATTCATCGAATAGCCTCTCAGGAATCTTCAAAGAGTGACATGATTGCTCATGAATTCTCCGAGTTCACATGCCGTTGAGTTCGATGATACAAGTACACAGCCATCCATACAATCGCCGCTGGATTTGTACTGTATGCATGCAATCATAAACAATAATACAATGGAAATCTCTTTATACTATAAAGAGAGTATTTTCACGATGGGTGATTAATTGAGCGGCAAGACCGATCATTTAAGAGAGCTCGTACTGAAGATCGCCCCCACGACCAAGGTTGTCGAGAAGCCTGCAAAAAAGCATGGTACTTTAAGAAGCACTTCTGAGATCGAGCAGGCCCTTCTTGGCGTCGTCTCTGAGATGATAAAGACTTATAACATACAGACAAAGCTCACACCAAGACAGCTCGCGACTGTTGTAAGACTGTTTTACAAAGGTCTCAGCGATACTGAGATCGCAGAGCAGCTGGGGGACCGTGCGCTCAATAAGACCGTGAGCCGGGCCCGGATAAAGCTTCACCTTTTCCGTGATTCAGATCTCAAGCCGCCCTTCGACAGAGAGCTCTTCATAAAGCTCTGGGAGGAGGGAAAGTCTGTGAAGGAGATGAGCGAGATCCTTCACGTGGCTCCGTCCACCGTGAGCGAGTACAAGAACATATTCGAAAGCCAGAGGGCTTCTGAGAGAGACGGATACCTCAAGAGGTTCGAGGAGATACTGTCAGATCAGGATGTCTCTGAGAGAATGGTCTCCCACATATCCAAAGACGGTCTACAGGATACAATGGACACAGACTACGAGGCGGCGGAGGCGTAACTACAATCAGCTTCTCAACATGCACAGCGCTCGCGGAGAGCGGGTATCTGCAATACAGCAGTTAGTTTTCGTTTTCAGATGCGCCGGCCAGACGTGCTGAGTGGAACTGCTGGGTTCTGAATGAAGAGGGCTGTTGGCTGGATCGCAGAACAGCCCCCTGATTCGGCGTTAAACAGAATGTGAATGCTCCCAGCCCTGATGGGCGGAGCTTCTGGGCTTACAGCCAGAGACTGCGTTCACAGTCTCATAGTAATAGATCCTCAGGCACCACCTTCAAGATCATACCTTGAAGTTGAGCGTCGTGATTTATACTATCGCTCCGAAGGGGGCTTCGCTCTCATCCTCAGGCGGGGTATTCTCGCTTCGCCCTATTCCATCCCTAAAGTTATGATGGAGTCAAATGCTTTGATCTCAGCGATATTAATAATGACCACTTTGATGGTTGAGCATACAATGTCAGAGGTTTCGGGACTCTACAATTACGGAAATTACTCCAAATATGGGAGTTTCGCCTTGAACTCATCTATCGCGTTCAGCATCATTTTATGCTGTGTTGAATAATTAAGAGCTCTAAGGTCGTAAGCTATCGATTTTTTACTAGAATTTCAATTCGTATGAATCCAGCCTCTGCTATCGGATTCTCAAACATTATTCAACACAGCATCATTTTCGGAAAGTTTATACCTTAAGAGCACAAAGTGCACCGATGAATGGGTAGCATTGAAGGGTAATTGAAGCATTAGCCCCATAGGTTTGCGGCTTTTAGCTGCGCGAACAGTTTCTCTCAACCAACAGAATTAGCTTTGCTGTTCAGTTTTGAATATTATATTATAATAGTATACAAACGTTATTACCAGAACCTGGGCCATTTTTGAGGCACCCAACTCTGTCGCATGAGCATTGCATTTATTATCCATCAGATTTAATAGCCGATACGCAGTTAGATCCATTCGATATCTTTATTAGAATATATAACCAAAACTTAAGAAAGTTACCAAAAAATATAAATAATTCCAAGTAGATTAACTCTTACATCTAAAGGATGTATGGGTGGTGAAAAAACATGAAAATAGCGATATTGCTGGCTGTGACACTGGCGCTGTTGACCACTGCCATGGCACAGGATTCCTTTGCCCCGATGGCTGGGATGGGCACATCTCAGACGGCGTTCATAGCTGCTAACGGCGTATACTCCGCGGGCGGCGCTGGCTTTGCGTTCCCGGTCATTCCTGGACAGAACTACAACTACGATGATATATACTCCGCAGCTGGTCCTGATGTGGCGGTTGCGGCATTCGGCGCGGTTGCAGCGAACACGAAGACCGTGACGAAGAATCAGGATGCAAATGTCTGCTGTAATGTTGGTAACGCCGCACCAACTATCAACCTGGAGAGGATCGGACTCCCGCAGCAGGTTGCCCTTGGCGCTGGCGCCGGCAGCAGAGCCACAAACACAGTCACAATAACCACACAGCAGAAGTGAGCCAGGGAGTAGCAGGAGGTTATGAAAGATATGCAATCACCCGTCAGCGTTCTGATTCTGCTGACGGGTGTTGCACTGATTTTTCTTGCAGATGCATCAGCCCAGGAGAGCAGCCAGAGTCTCTCCATAGAGGATGTGAGGGCGTTTCATCAGGATTTTCTCCGTAAATCAAGCAACCTGAGCCTCATGCAGACTGATCTCCCAGAGATACCGAGTGCATCTTTCGCCAAGCTCGCGCCTTCCAGCACAGGAGATCTAGTTGCTCTGAACTCGAATATAGAGAGGGATCTCTCATACGGCGGAGAGATAGGAGAGAGCGCGCCGAGGATAAACTACATGGACATCTCTCTGGACAAGATCACAGTGATAGCGATCAACATGGGCAGAGGTGGAAGCGCTGTCGCGACATCAAACGTCATGATAACTCCAGTCCAGTCGATCGGCGGATACCCATCATGCTCAGCATTGGACAAGCTGAGATGAGCTGTTTTGTGATTGTGAGTTCTTGATGCGGATCCCGGGCTCTTCGCGCTGCGATCGAAGAGCATCGCCCCAGAGAGCTGCAATGTTATATCTCTTCGGCCCGGGCGCTTCTTGGGAAGCAGCAGAGACCTCGCACGCGTCCGCACATGGCCAAGTTTGTTATACCAGCCGGTGAAATTTGCTTTTGTGAGAAACAAGGAGATCGCATCCATACTCTACGAGATGGGGGAGCTGCTGGAGCTGAGGGGGGAGAACCGCTTCAAGGTCATAGCGTACAGCAAAGCGGCAAGGGCAATTGAGTCTCTTAAAGAGGATATCGAAGAGGTCTGGAGGCGCGGAGAGCTCGACAGGATACCCGGGATAGGGAAGGCGATAGCAGAGAAGATCTCTGAGTATCTCACGACAGGTCACATAAACGCTTATGATGAGCTTGTAGCCTCCACGCCGCAGGGAATGAAGGAGCTGCTCCAGCTTCAGGGTGTTGGCCCCAAGACCGTCGCGCTGCTCCACGAGAAGCTGAATGTCTCAACAATCGACGAGCTGGAGGCTGCTGCGAAGCAGCACAGAATCAGAAGGCTTCCAGGAATGGGACCGACGAAGGAGGCAAACATACTGAAGGCGATAGAGAGGTACAGGAGGCGCTCCACGCGCATACCCATCGGCGCTGCCGAGCGTATAGTTGAGAGAATCATGCACTATCTGGGAGGTATTGAGGGGCTGAGCAACATCACCGTCGCCGGAAGCTTCCGAAGGGGAAAGGAGACCGTTGGGGATATAGACATCCTGGCGACATCATCAAGGCCTTCGGAATCGATAGCCGCATTTGTTCGCATGCCGATGGTCGACGAGATCCTGGGCCAGGGGCCGACGAAGGCGAGCATCATCGTCGAGGGCACTGTTCAGGTCGATCTGAGGATCGTTGAGCCGAGATCATATGGAACCCTGCTCCAGTACTTCACAGGCTCGAAGGAGCACAACGTGAAGCTGCGCGGCATAGCGCTCCAGCGCGGTTACTCCCTCTCAGAGTACTCCCTCAAGAGGCTGGATACAGGCGAGGAGCTCTTCTTCGATCGCGAGGAGGATGTGTACAGGGCACTTGGCATGCAGTACATACCTCCTGAGCTGAGGGAGGATCGCGGGGAGATCGAGGCAGCGCTTGCCAACCGGCTTCCCAATCTTGTGGATCTCCAGAGCATGAAGGGGGATCTCCATGTCCACAGCACATGGTCTGATGGCATCGGCTCTATCGAGGAGATTGCCTCTCGCGCAAGATCGCTGGGATATGAGTACATAGCAATCACCGACCACTCGCAGAGCGTCGGAATAGCTGGTGGTCTGTCCGATAAGAGGCTGCTGGAGAAGATAGAGGCGATATACAGGATGAACGAGAGGCTCGACGGATTCAGGATACTTGCCGGCACAGAGGTGGACATAAGGGCGGATGGAAGCCTGGACTACACAGATGAGATCCTGGAGAGATGCGATATTGTGGTGGCTGCGATCCACATGGCTCAGGGACAGAGGGAGCGCGAGATCAACAGCAGGCTTGTGGCCGCGATGGAGAACGAGCATGTAGATATAATCGCGCATCCCACAGGGCGGATCATAGGGAGGAGAGAGCCGTACCACGTCGACATGGATCTAATCCTGGAGACGGCTGCCAGGACCGGCACGATCATGGAGATAAACGCCTATCCTGAGAGGCTGGATCTCAGCGATGAATGGGCGAGGCGCGCGAAGGAGATCGGGGTGAAAATGGCGATCGACACAGACGCGCATTCGCCTGAGCAGCTCGGCTTCATGCGCTACGGGGTCACGGTCGCACGCCGGGGATGGCTGGAGCCATCTGATGTGATAAACACCCTGAGCGCAAAGGACTTTCTGAGATACCTCGGAATCTGAAAATGCCAGATCTGGGAGATCCGATGCATTATTTGGTAATCTGCGATTGCGACCCTGCAAATGCCGTAGGTCGGGGCGCGGTGCTGAGCGATAGACATCGATAAGGGAGCTCTCTTGAGCAGAGGTTTAGAGCGCGCAGAGCATCATCCGCCGCAGAACCTGCAGCCGTTCGCGAGAGCATCGGGCTCGCCGAGGTACAGGACCTGCTCCCTTGAGCCGTATCTGTACACAGTGATTCCCTTGCAGCCCAGCTTGTACGCAAGACTGTAGACTCTTATGACATCGCTAACAGACGCTTTTTCCGGAAGGTTCACGGTCTTCGAGACCGCATTGTCTGTATGCTTCTGAAACGCCGCCTGGATCCTGACGTGCTGCTCCGGGCTTATGTCCAGGGCTGTAAGGAACAGCTCCTTCATATCTTCCGGAATCCCCGGAATCTCCTGTATCGAGCCCCTGCGCGCGACCTCAGCTCTCAGTGCTGGGGTCATTATGCCCCTCTCTGTTGCCATCCTCTCGAAGAGCGGAGAGCTCTCTATAAGCCTCGCCCCCTCAAGCACATGCCGGACAAAAGATACGGCGAAGAGCGGCTCTATGCCAGAGGAGGTGCCGGCGATTATGCTTATCGTGCCTGTGGGGGCGATTGTGGTGACGGTCGCGTTCCTCATCGCGTCCCAGCTCTTCAGGGAGGACTCCTCGAAGAGCGGGAACGATCCCCTCTCATGTCCCAGGGTGCACGACTCCTCGCGTGCTGTTTTTGTGACAAACGCCATCAGCTCCTCAGCGATCCTGAGAGCATCCTGGGATGCATATGATACACCGAGCTGGATCAGCATCTCGGCGAACCCCATGACCCCCAGACCGATCTTTCTCGTGCGCAGAGTTGCCTCCTCAATCTGCTTCAGAGGGAACCTGTTCGCATCTATGACATCGTCGAGAAACCTGACTCCCAGCCTGACGGTCTCCTCAAGTCTCTCCCAGCAGATCTCCCCTCTCTCCACCATCCTGCTCAGGTTCACAGACCCCAGGTTGCACGACTCGAAGGGCAGGAGCGGCTGCTCTCCACATGGATTCGTAGCCTCTATTACCCCCGGGAGAGGGTGGAGCGCATTTATCCTGTCTATGAATATCACCCCGGGATCGCCACGGCGCCATGCGTACGTCGCCATCATGACCATCAGATCTCTCGCATTTATCTCACCGGTTGATTCTCCGGTCCTGGGGTTTATCAGCTCTATCGACCCGTCGCGCTCGCACCGGCGCATGAACTCATCGGTGATCGCGACCGAGATGTTGAAGTTCTCCATGCCGCCGCGATCCTTGCATGCGATGAACTCTGTGATATCAGGGTGATCGACCCTCAAAACGCCCATGTTCGCGCCCCTTCTCCTCCCACCCTGCTTTATCACGTCTGTCGCGGCGTCGAATATGCGCATGAATGATATGGGACCGCTCGCAACGCCCCCGGTGCTTCTCACAACATCCCCCTTCGGGCGGAGCCTGGAGAAGCTGAAGCCCGTCCCCCCACCGCTCTGATGTATCAGCGCCATGTACTTCAGAGCGTCGAATATCCCAGCGATCGAGTCCTCCACCGGAACCACAAAGCATGCCGAGAGCTGGCCGAGGGGAAGGCCGGCGTTCATCAGCGTCGGGGAGTTCGGAAGGAAGCTGAGAGATCTCATCATCGAGAGAAACTTCTTCCTGACATCATCAACATCTCCACCGTAGCGCCTCTCCACTGCAGATACGGCCGAAGCGACACGTTCGAACATCTCCCCAGGGGTCTCGATGACATTCCCTGACTCGTCTCTCCTGAGATACCTCTTCTTGAGAACCTCGACCGCGTTGACGCTGAGCTTGAGATCGTCTGCAACGCCAAGGTAGTGCTTCGCCTCCCTGATCTCGGATCGCCTCTGCCTGTAGAGTATGTACGCCTTGGCGACCTGGGCGTAGCCCGCATCTATCAAAACCTCCTCGACGATATCCTGGACGTCCTCCACGGACGGTATTCCATCCCTGAAGCGTCCGTCCACGATGGCCACAACCCTTCCTGCGAGCTCCACAGGTGTCCTCTCATCCACAATGCCCAGCGCATCGAATGCCTTGGATATCGCTCTTGATATCCTTGAGGGATCGAAATCGACTATCCTCCCATCCCTCTTTCGTATCTTCTCGACCAGCTCGCTCTCCCCCGGTGCAAACGATATATACCACTATCCTTTACCTGGATATAAACTAAGACTCTGGGGGTCGTCGCAATAAAGCTCGCTGTCTCAGGAAAGGGTGGTGTTGGCAAGACAACTCTTGCTGGAACGCTTGCGCGTCTGTTCGCCCGTGATGGCTACCGGGTTCTCGCGATAGATGCAGACCCTGACATGAACCTCGGATCTGCCCTCGGCATAAAGGAGAATCCGAGGCCTATCACCGAGTACAAGGATCTCATCGAGGAGAGAGCGGGCATGCCGATGGGCATGTACCGCATGAATCCGAAGGTGGATGATGTGATAGAGAGATGCGGATGCACAGGTCCGGATGGTGTGAGGTTCGCTGTCATGGGCACCCTGGAGACTGGCGGGAGCGGATGCATGTGCCCGGCGAGCGCGTTCCTGAAGGCGCTTCTCAGGCATGTCATCTCCAGGGAGAAGGACGTCGTGATACTCGATATGGAGGCTGGCATAGAGCATCTCGGCAGGGGCACCGCGAGGGGCGTCGATGCGATGATAGTGGTCGTCGAGCCCGGCCTGCGATCCATAGAGACCGTGGAGCGGATCAAAAGGCTGGGCGAGAACATAGGAATAACAAACCTGCTGGCTGTGATCAACAAAACCGACGATCCTGGCATAGTGAAGGAGAAGCTTGAGGAGATGGGCATACCCGTTCTCGGGACCATACCATTCGACAGGAATCTGATAGAGGCAGATCTTGGAGGAAAGGCGCCCATAGATGTGGGCGGGCCTGCTGTCGAGGCCATAAAGAGGATCAAGGATGAGCTGGTCAAGAGGTTTGAGAGGGTGAAGGACGCCCCGATCTCTTGAATCTCCCTACACACGTCTCAGAAGACCCTCAATAGCATGGTAGAGGCGCTGCGCCTGTCGCAACCGTGTTCTGAGAAGGCCTACTGTCAGGGCAGATTGTCCTCGCCGCGCAGGCCGTGCTGCCTCTGCAGGCTCATATCGATGAGTATTCTGAATATGCTCTTTATGCTTCCCGGATCGAGACCGAGCTCAGTCGCCATATCCACAGCTCTGCTGAGCACCAGAGCCTCCTGGTCCGGATCAGATATCGAGAGACCGAGCGCTGCCTTATCCCTGTAAATCTCCTCTGCAAGAGCCATGCGCTTCTGTATCAGCCGCAGGATCTCCTCGTCTACCTTCTGAACCTCCAACCTGTGCTCAACCAATCCCATCATATCCCCTCCTGAAAGAGATCTGCCTGGCCCATCCTGGCGCTTCTGTTCTCAACCGCTGTCCTTATGATACTTCCGCCGAGCGATGACCATGCCTCAGCAACATCATCCCCTGAGAGATCATCGACAAGTGCAGCGTAAGCGGGTCCAGTGCCGGAGAGCGTCGCTCCAGCAGCGCCCGCCCTGAGCGCGAGGAGTATCGGCTCCGGAGACCTGCGAAGCGCGGCGCAGTACAGGAGCCCGTTCACGGTCATGGCTCCCGCATAATCCCCCTCCATAGCCATCTCGAAAACAACATCAGCAACCCTGGAGAAGAGCCTGCACCGCTCCACATCGACATCGCGGGAGAAGAACCGCTCATCGGGAATGAGGAGCATGACCTCTGAGCGGAGCACATCTCTTTTTAAGAGAGCTCTCTTCAGATTGTCTGTCACCACAACACCGCCGAGCATTGAGGCGCAAGCGTCATCGAACGCGCCGGTCACCGTGACGCCCGCATCGAGAGCTGCCTCGACTCCGATGCGCACCGCATCTACCATATCGATCTTCTCCCCCAGCGCATCAAGAGTGGCGAGCACCACGGCGTTCGCAGCAGCGCTGCTCGACTTTAGGCCGCTAGCAACCGGTATCTCGCTTCTGGTCCTCACAACGCCGCCGTAATCGAGGTCGAAGTGGCGCAGCACGCGCTCAACGCATCTGACGATGAGCCTCGTGTCAACACCTGACACATCCCCCACAACTCCATCAGAATCGTCGAGCACCACTTCTGCTGATGTTCTGAGCGATATTCCGAACGCAGAGCCCTTCCAGTTTGCGATGGCATTCAGCACAGTGGCCGCGCCGTATGCAGTCGCGTATCCTCTCATGATGACATCCTCTTTGCCGGCATGGTTCATGATTCAGAGAAGATCTCACGCCAGACCGGTCTCTATCATCCTCTTCAGCTTCTCGAGATCCTTAACGAACTCTGGCTTCTCCTCGCGGGTGTACTTTGCCATGAGCTTCTCCAGGTAATCGAGCTCGCCGTATGTCGATACGAAAGCCGGCTCGTAGCTTCCCAGCATGTACAACGGAATGACATCGACGCCGCCCCTCGATGTGATCTCCTGCAGGTCCTTCACGACGATGACGAAGCAGTATCTCCTGTACCCCAGCCCCCTCGCGATGTTCTTCGCCAGGCTGTCCATCTGCTGTATCCTTCTTGCTGAGAGGCTCTTGTATGCTGCCACAGAGTCCTTGTACTCCACGAACATAACCGAGTCCTCTGACCAGAGGATGGCATCGTACTCCACTATCGCCACGGAGTTCTTTAGAGCGACGACATTGAAGAGAACGCCCCTGCACCATCCGATGTTCAGGTGCACCCTGAAATCGCTCTCCGTTGGTGGAGCCAGCCTCGGCTTGAGGACATAAGGATCGCTCCTGAGCTCGATCATGAGCAAAGGTCTGATCCGAGCTTTTATAAAGAAATTACCATATGGATGAGGACCTCCGGAGGTCAAACTGCAGGGAGTTCGATTTTAAGGTGATATGATACAACAATGTAAAGTTGCATGTAAAGTTGCATGCGATGGGAGAAAACACAGGATGAAAGAGCCATACACTGCATATACGCTTTCATGCCTCTATGAGGACCTCCTGCGAGAGTATGTTGATCTCCTTGAGCCTCCCATCGACCTCCTTCGATCCGCCAAGTATGCCCTCGAAGAGTATCCTTCCATCCAGGACGACTATCCTGACGACGCTATCCATTACAAGCTCCTTCTTGCCACCGGCAAGCATGTAGACCGAGAGCTCACACATAGCATCACCGTGAATATGACGGACCCGGCGGGACTCGAACCCGCGACCCCCGGGTTAGAAGCCCGGTGCTATATCCTGGCTAAGCCACGGGTCCATTCAGTTTCAGCCGCCCCTCGGCGGCATCTGGCCAAGCGACTGCCTCAGCTGGTCCTGGAGCTGGTTGAACCTTGCCTGTATCCGCTCCTCCTGCTTGGCAACCGTCTTCAGGCGCAGATCCAGCAGATCCACCCTCTCCTTCAGCTCTGTCATCAGCGTCGCCTTGTCGGATCTGAGCATGAGCTCTCCGACATTCTTGTAGACGACAACATCATCCGGTGACTTGTCCAACTCCTTGATCGCAGCCTCTGCCTCCTTCTTGAGGAGCTCTATCTGGCTCTTCTGCGCAACCAGTGCCTGAGCCTGCTGCTGCAGCTGCTGCAGCTGAGCAAGCTGATTCTGCACCTGAGGGGGTAACTCTCCGCTCATATCTCAACCATCTCCACACATATCCTGACCAGCCGCAGCCAGGTGTTCAGGGCCGCTCTCAGGGAGACCACATCATCGCCCTCGACAATCAGCACCATACCATCATCAGCGGCGCGGATCGCCACCTTCCCGCGATGGAGGTCATCATCAAGCTCCGGCTCCAGTGCACGGAATACTAACTCTGAATCCGGTAGCTCAAAGACTATCTCTGCACGGCCCCTCATACCATCAGATCGCCTTCATCCGCTTTACGGTTGTGGGCCGTTCCTTCATAAGTATTCTGTGGCCGCAGTAGGGGCATCTCACGCCAGCATACTCATAATCAACTTCCACAGTCCTCTTGCACCTGGCACACTTGTAGGCCATCTACTCCGTCTCCATCGACCTCTTGATCATGGATCTCACAACAGATCTCCCAGCTGACGTCGCTGGAAGGTACGCACCGCCTGCGAACTCGTAGCCGCACTTGGAGCACTGCCATATCGCGGTGCCCACTCTCCTGACCCTGGTCCTGTTGCATCTCGGGCAGTCGTACTTGGCCCTGCTCTTCTCCTCGATATCGGCTACCAGCTTTCTGGCCTTCCTTCCGTACCTTGGCCCGAACCTGGCTGCGGACCTGGTCTTCCTTCCCTTCTTGAATTGCTTGACCATAATGCATCATTCCAGAAACTTCTCTCGGATCTCCTTAGCATTCTCACATGCTATATCAACAATGCGGTACACCTGCTCCTCTGAGAGCATTCCCGGCCCGCTCTTCTGCATCCCGCATATTATGCCGTCTGCCTTTGTTATCACGGTGAGCTTGGCATCTGCGATCGCCTCCTCGTCTATGTCCGGATCGAAGAGCACGACATCTCCGAACTCAACAGCTGTCGTGGCGATAGGTATGTCCCTGACCGGAAGCGGGAAATCATCGCCGAGACCGAACCTGCTCGCCGGCACTGTGGCTCCGAGAAGAGCTGCGATGGCGCCGAGGCTGGAGGCGTCCATGATGTTCCCGCAGTCGTCAAGTATGTGTATGTCTATGAATATTATCCAGACCTTCTCCCCCGGAACTATACAGAGCGCGTCAAGGTCCACAGCACCAGACTCGCGAACCCCCCTGTCGACGACCCGCGCGAGCTCTATTCCGTACTCGTTCGGCGGTCCTGGCTCGAATATCGGCGATGCCAGTGGCACAAGCTCCGCGTTCGTCACTATCACTCCGCGGTTCGGAGCGTCCGGGAACGGCTCGCCAGGCTGTATCTTGACCCCGACCATGACCTGGGTCTTTCCTAGCTTGACAAGCGCGCTGCCCTCAGCCTTCTTTATTATGTTCCTCTCGATCTCTATCGGCCTGTACTGTGTGAAGGATCTTCCATCCGCACGCTCGCCGCGCAGCAGCAGGTTGTATAGATAATCCTTTCTTATCTCAGATATCACGCTGCTCATCTTCTGCTCCCCTCATCCTGAAGATCTTCGAACTGGCTGTATCTGTCTATTAGCACCTTTCTCTGGATCCTGTAGATCTCCTGGCACCCTTTCTTAGCGAGCTCTATCGCCTGGCGGAACTCGTCCCTGGTCATCATCCCGTCCATCTGCAGCAGCGTGATCTCTCCGGTAGGTGTTATTGCGATCGGCATATCCGCCTGGCCGAAGTTGTCCTCATCCTTCATGGGATCCAGGACTATCTGGCCATCAACCTTTCCGGCTGCGCATGATGATACAAGGCTCCTCATCGGAATGCCAGCGTCTGCGAGCGCGACAGATGCCGCATTTATCCCTGCAGTTCTGGTTCCGGCATCTGCCTGGAGCACCTCCACGAATATGTCTATGACAGACTTCGGAAAGTATGATGTAAGTATCACAGGCTCCAGGGCCTCGCGGCTTACCTTCGATAGCTCGTAGCTCCTCCTGTCAGGCCCGGGCCTTCTCCGCTCCTCCACGGAGAAGGAGGCCATGTTGTATCTGTACCTTATTATGGCCCTGTTGACCTCCTGGAGATGCCTGGGATGGACCTCTCTGGGCCCGTACACAGCAGCTATGACCTTGTTATCCCCCATCTCCATGTAGCAGGAGCCATCGGCTCTTGAGAGCACGCCAACCTCCATCTTTATGGGCCGGAGCTCATCGAAGCGTCTGCCGTCAAGACGAATTCCATCCTTTATGAATACCCTCTCATCCATATGATCATCCTCTGGCCCTTCTCGCATTCTTTATGTAATCGACAATCCTGTCTGTGAGGCCGTTAGTGTGGGCCTCCCTCTCGATCAGGAGTATGGTCTTCAAGGCCAGGTCCATATCCTCCTCGTTCCCGCTGACCCATATCCTGCCATTCTGCCCGACGAATATGTTGCAGTTCAGCTCCTTCTTGAGCATGCTTATCATCGAGCCACCCTTTCCTATGAGCCTGGGAACCCTGGTGTGGCTGATCTCCACAACTCTGCCGGTCTTTATCACGCCGAGCCTCCTGTCGTTCAGTGTCAGCTCCACCTTCATCGCTGGATCGACATCCTTCACCCTGGCCATTACCGAGCTGCCTATGCGGAGATACTTAGACATATCCTCTACATCGATCTTCTTTGGAAACTCGGAGATGTGGAGCAGCCCATCGTAGGGCGAGTTGATATCCAGAATCCAGTTCGAGAACGTTATATCCTTTACAACTCCTATAACGTTATCCCCGATCGCAGGCAGATACTTCCCCGCCAAGGGGATCACGCTGATCTTCTCCCTGAAGCTGGCAATCCCGTAGAGAAGAGAGTACACCTTGCCGTTCCTCACGTATGTTCCTTCACCAGATCTCCTTGTGTCCTCAGAGAGCAGATCCCCAGGTATCACGATTTTGCGGTCCATCACAAGATCCTCAGTGTTTCAGCAGCTTGGTCTCAGCGTCACCCTTTGTGAGCCTGTTCACGAGAGAGTAGAACTCCGTCTGCATCCCAGCTGGGATCCTGATAACCCCGATCCAGGAGCCGTCGTTCTGCCATGCCTCCCTCACGAGCTTGCCGAAAGTTGATATCTCGCCGTAAGACTTTGCGGCGTAGCTCGCAGGAACCTTCACAGCAACCTCAACCTCCTCGAATCTTATGGGGATTATGGGGCGTATGGCCTTCATCGTTATTGCAACAAGCTCCTCAAGGGACTTCGTCGGATCGATGTGAACCTTCGCCTCTGCCATCGCCTGCTCGATCCTCGATGGAGGGTGTGGTGTCCTGGTCTGCGGGTTTATGGCATTCCTCGCGATCAGCTCTATCACCTGTCGTTTCTTGGATTCTATGACCCTCCGACGCTGCTCTGCAGTGAGGCTGATCTCGCCCTTCTTTATGATGATCTCCGCTATTGCGAGAGGATCTGTTGTGCCGAACGCCTTGAGGAGATCCTCCTCAGCGCTTCTATCTCCTCTGCTCGCGTTCTCGAAGACATCCTCGACCGCGAGTACGTCCTCGATTCTCACATCCTCCCCGCGGCGCATCGCAAGGGCTCCATCGGGATCAACAAGAACCTCGAAGACCGCTCCATGGCTCTTCAGCCGCGCGGGAACAGCCTCATCGAGCTTGACCATCTAGGCCTCTCCTCCGAGCTGGGATTTCAGCATCTCGATGTACTCAGCGACCTCAGACTCCTCGAGCTTGCGGAACGTCTTGTCCTCCAGCATTATAACCCCGATCTCTGTCGTGGAGGCATCGAGCTTCCCCTCTGATGCCCTGTAGAGGGCCTCAAGCCCAAGCAGTATCGCCTCCCTCATGTTCATATCCTCTCGGTACTTAGCCTCGAAGACCTCCATTACAGCTGCTCTGCCAGCGCCTATGCCGGTCGCTTTGTACTCCAGCAACGCGCCGCTGGGATCCGTCTCGAAGAGCCTCACCCTGTTATCCTCTGCCCCTATTATCAGCAGGGCTGTCCCGAATGGCCTGACACCGCCGTACTGGGTGTAGGTCTGCTTGAAATCGCATATCTTCTTCGAGAGAGCCTCGACGCCGATTCTCTCATCGTAGATCAGTCTGTTTATTTGACACTCGACCCTCGCCCTGTCAACCAGTATCCTGGCATCGGCCACAAGCCCGGATGTTGCAGCACCTATGTGAGTGTCTATCTGGAATATCTTCTCTATCGACTCCGGCTCCATGAGCCTGCTCGTTATTCTTTTATCAACAAGAACCGCGACCCCATCTGTCGCCTTTATGCCCACTGCAGTCGTGCCTCGCCTGACCGCCTCTCTCGCGTACTCAACCTGAAAGAGCCGGCCGTCCGGGCTGAACACTGTGATCGCCCGGTCATACCCCATCTGAGGTGCCATCTGCATAATCACATCCTCCTTCCAAGTCAAAATATGTAAGACCCAGATATCTGGTATCCAGCCCCTCTATATGGCCATCCGGAGATACATCGATCTCATGACCACGGGTGCTCACAATCACTCCAGAAATTCCCTTTAGGTCTACTCTTCTCCGATGCTCCTCCGGCTTTATGCTAGATTGCGGTATATACTTTTCTGTGGCGGTTTTGATCGTCCCAGAGACGCCGCGGACCCTTATCGCAGCCCTGAATCCCGCAATCGTATGAACGGTCGCGAGAGCTGCTCTGAGCTCTTCTGCATGTCCATTTCTGCATCTAACTATGCCGAATCGCCCATCGAAGGATATGAGCCTGGGGTTCGCTCCTCCTGAGTCCCCGAAGAGGCTCAGATAAGAAGACTGAATCTCGAGCGAGATGTCCCTGGCATCGAGATGCCCTTCCGACTCGAGCTCAAAGACCATGTAGCGCCGTCTGTCACGCATCACCGGTAGCCTGCTTCTCAATCAGATCCCGCCGTCGCGCTTAAGATAATTCGCCCTCTCCTCGAGCACCTCCACCCCTGGAGATGCCCACCTCCGCTGGTTCATCTCAAGGATCCTGCCGGGCAGCCGGAGCGCATCGAGAGCCTCCTCCCTGGTGATCCCAAGTATATGAGCCATTGCTATCATATCCCTCGGCGCTCTCAGATCCAGATGCGATCTCGGGCTTGCTGTTATCATAAGCGAAATCCCGAACTTCCTTGCAACCCGGACGTTGTACCTCTGCAGGTCCAGCCATCTCGACCTCGAGGCCCCTCTCAGCCGGATCATCGGCTGAAGGTCGATGGCGAGAGCCACCTGGTTCCGCTTAGCAGACCTTGCCTCGGGGACTGTTAGCCTGAATCCAGAATTCACAACGAGATCCACCCTGGGATCGTCAAGTGCCTCTCTGAGTAAAGACTCGTTGGTCGCATGAACTGCGAGAAACGGGTAGCGATCCCTAAGAGCGGATATCCTTCCCCGTAGGCTCCTCGGATCCTTTGAGGTGACCTCCACACCAATGGCGAGGCTGATGCCTCCTATCCGGTGTGCAGCATCGAGCCCCTGGAGACCTCCGGATCCGTTGATGCTCATCACGATTATGCCACTGAACCCCAAACGTCGGGCGACAAGGGCCATCCTGCTGGGAGATGACGAACCATGGGGCAAGACATGGACCCTTGGCTCATAGTACATGGAGGTGCCCCCTTAAATGATCTCCCTCAGCAGCCTCACCGCTTCCTCATATCTGGATGGGTATGTTGCAACATGCAAAGACACATCGATCGCATCGCCTGCATCGGTGAGCCGGACCAGACCCTTGTATGCAGCCTGCTTATCGAGCCTGAGGTGAAGTTTGCAATCTTCATCCACCCTTGCAGGGATCTCCCTGCGCAGCCGGGAGAGCTCGGCGGCAGGGAGCTGCTCTCTGAGCATATGAATGAACTGAATGCCCTCCTTCCTCCGCAGCTCAGCCTCCAGAATGGTTATCGGGTTTCCATAGTAACCGCTAGCCTTGGAAGACCTGATGTAATCGAGGGGTACGAAGATCGAGAGGGCCCTCCTGACCCTCTCCTCATCCTCCGTCGCCGATACAAATGCTCTGAAATGAACCCTGTGGATCACTTACCCCTACCGTCGTGAGCCCTTATGCTGGGGCGGGTCTTCTCTGTCCCGAAGCCCTTCCTGCGCAGACCGCGTCCCTTCTTGCCTGCGCTGGTCTTGCCCCTCGCGGCCCTGCCTCTGTGAGAGTCGCCGCATATCCAGCCGAGATCCCTGTCGCTCTTTATCGCCGGATGGTGCGGATCGACCAGTATCACCTCAAACCACTTGTGCCTGCCGTCCTGGCCCACCCAGTACGAGTTCAGGACCTCCATATTTCTGAAACGCCTGGCCGCCCTCTCCTCCGCGATCCTCTGGAGGCTCTTTCCCGGGTTCTGCCTGTGCATGGCCATGTGCTTCGTCCTTCTGTTCCTGACATACCTGGACTTCCTCAGGGCACCTCTCCTCACCCTCACCCTGGCCAGCACTATGCCCTGCTTCGCCTTGTATCCAAGCGCCCTCGCCCTGTCGAGCCTTGTCGGCCGCTCGATCCTCTGAACGCTCATCTCACGCCGCCAGGCTATCATCCTCTGCGCTCTGAGCCTCCCCACATAGCTCTTCGCGGGGGAGTTCCAGGCATCTCTTATGTATCCGTAGAAAGACCTCAATCCGTTCACCTCAGCCTGGTTCAACCTGCAGGTCACATCCCAGGCGTGGTTGGCAAAAGCGTTCCTAGAAGATAAACCTTTTCAGGGGATCGCCTTCAGAGAAGGTCTGAGAGCACGCTCTTTCTCAGCTCCGAGTCCCTCACGAGAAACCTGATTCTGAGCTTCCCGTTCTCCCTGGTCTTGGTCACGAAGATCTGCTGCTCGGATCCAGCCTCTGCGAGGATCTCCTCGATCTCAGCTCTAAGACCATCCGATACCTCCAGCTCCTCCTCGCGAGCTGTGATCCAGTTGTACACGCGCACCCTGTTCTTCCTGCCCAGGGGTTTGAGCCAGCCCCACTCTGGATGCTCGAGAGCGTATCCGACTGGCCAGGATATCTCTCTGCATCGCCCATCAGGCTCGCAGTAGCTCAATCCGTGAAGCCCCAGATCTGGGTATCCCCTGGCCTCGCTCTTTATCGTGCGGCACGAAGGACAGTGCATCCTGGCGAACCACTTCCTGAAAAGGGATTCGTTCAGGCCGGTCCTCTCAGCGAACCTCTTCCAAAGGACGAGTGCATCACTCTCACGCCAGCCGGCCTGGCCGAGAAATGATGCGAGAACAGCTCCGGCCCTGTTGCTGCCCTCCTCTGATGGCCTGAGGAGCATGTTCCTCATGCACGGCGGGAACCGATCCTCTGGAATCCTCTCCATGGATATCCACAGATACCTCTCGCGCGAATCTATCGAGATTACAGATACCGGTACCTCCGAGCCCTCTCTCAGCTTGAGCCTCATCTTCTCAGGTGGCCCTCCGCGACATAATCGCTGACCACGTATCTCTTATCGGCCTGCGGTATTCCCGCCGTCGGGAGCTTGCTCTTCTCGTACTCAATCCTCTCCTTGAGTATGCACCTTCCTCCCCTGATCCCGCCCATGGGGTTCTTTGGTGTACCCATGGAGTTCATGCATCTCGCCATGACAGCAGCGCCGCGTGCGAGTCCGTCATCGACAAAAACGATGTTCTTCTCAGGCTCATCATACAGGCCCAGACTGCCGATCTCCTCGAGGATGAGCTCCGGCTTGTTCCCCGATATTCCAGCTCTCCCCGTGACGCCTATCGCAGTCCTCTTTGTGACCAGCCCCTCCTCGATCGCGACCTCGACGAGCCTCCTGGCGATCCTCGCGCTCACCAGATCGAGTGTTGCAGAGAGCATCTTCAGACCATCTCTCCTGTATATCTCCCTTCCGATCTCAGAGAGTCTATCGAGCTTCGATCCGTTCTCGCCGCAGTCGCAGCCTATAAGCACGACTCCAAGCTTCTGAGCCGCCGCGGCATCGAGGGGGACGTAGCCGTACCGCTTCATTCCAGCAGGCACGCGCTCCACTTTTATGAGGTGATCGATCTCCTCGGCATAGAGCCTTGCTTTCTTGTTAACGCCTGAGATCTTATCTTTAAAGAGATCGAGCGCTGTGCCTGTGGCCGCATCTACAAGGCCGGTGCCTCTCACGATAGCATCAGGTATGGCCCCTGCAATGCCGCAGAAGTTTCCTATCGTCCTGGCGTAGGGTATCTCCTCGCTGGTTATCCTCCCATCCAGGGTCGTGCCGAAGTCCATGGCGAGGCATGGGTTCCTGAAGTCGACATCCGTCCACTTTGCACCCTGCTTTATCCCTGCGGTCGCGAGCTCGCCCTCCATCTCGTTCGCAACGATCTCCACTCCAGTAGCGCCCATTGGCGGCCAGACCGATGCCACAGGCCCGTTGAAGACTATCTTCTCTATGAGCGAGTACCTGCGGAACCTCTCAGGGATGTTGTGTATGGACATCGCAGGGGTCATCAGTCTTGGAGGAACGCCAGCATCGAGACATCCCTGCGCCAGAGCCTGGATGAATATGCCAACCTCCTCAGGTGAGTCGAACTCGGCGACGACGCCTGTGGACCTCACCACGAAGTTCAGGTCCTTCTCGATCATCAGGCCGGCTGCGCGGTGGCTCTCCAGCAATGTATCCTTCACAAGCTCGGCGATCGATTCCTTTGTGAGTGGCGTGCCACATATGGTCCTGCCGAATATCTCCTCGCCAGGCTTCGGCGGCCTCACATCCCTGGTCATGCGGACGGTCTTGTTTACTATCTGCGTCTTGCCCGTCTCCATATCAGTGGCTGTGAGTATCGATTTTGTCGTTGTATTTCCCACCTCCACGGATGCCACCAGGTAGTACGGCTTGCTCCTGAGCTCCAGCAGTTTCACCGGCGGGCTTTCAGCCATCCTTGGTTTGGGCTTGAAGAGACGACGGGAGATATTCATCATGCTTTCCGCGTATACGTGACAGACATTAAAACCTTTGGAGAATTCATATGGCACCGGCAGGCCTGGAGTTACATGAAGCTCCAGCGCGGTCCTTTTGCAGTGAGAGATGCCATCATGCCCCTCTGATCACACCAGCACCGAAAGCTTGATCGCCGAATATTCCCACACTGAAATAAGTGATACATGTGGCAGTCTACAACCGCATGCCCCCAGAGGAGCTTCAGTCCAGGGCTGAGGAGGCGATTCGCAGGCTCGAGCACTGCGAGATATGCCCCAGGAGATGTGGGGTGAATCGAGCTGAGGGGGAGCTGGGGTTCTGCAGGACGGGTCGACTGGCGAAGGTGAGCAGTGCGGGTCCACACTACGGGGAGGAGCCACCGCTCGTCGGATACCACGGCTCAGGAACCATATTCTTCGCCGGCTGCAACCTCGCATGCGTGTTCTGTCAGAACTATGAGATAAGCCAGCTCGACATGGGGGTCGAGGTCACCGCAGAACGCCTTGCCGGCATAATGATGCATCTCCAGCTCACAGGATGCCATAACGTCAATCTCGTCACTCCGGCGCATGTGGTGCCGCAGATACTCGAAGCTCTGGTCATCGCAAGAGAGATGGGCCTGAGCATACCTCTGGTTTACAACAGCGGCGGGTATGATTCCGTCGAGACGCTCCGCCTTCTGGATGGGATCATAGACATCTACATGCCTGACGCGAAATATGGATCCGATGAAGTGGCAATCAGATACTCCAATGCGCCCGGATATGTTGAGGTGATGAAGGCCGCGATAAGCGAGATGCATCGCCAGGTTGGGGATTTAGTCATCGAGAACGGAATCGCAGTAAGAGGCTTGCTCGTGCGCCATCTGGTCCTTCCGAATAACCTGGCAGGCACAGAGGAGGTTGTGAGGTTCATATCAGAGCTGTCGAAGAACACGTACATCAACATCATGGACCAGTACAGGCCTGAGTACAGAGCAGATCGGTACAACGAGCTCTCGAGGCGCATAACGCTGAGCGAGTACAGGGAGGCCTTGAGGCTTGCAAGGGCTGCCGGCCTCTCGAGGGGACTGGAGGATATTTGAAGAGGGGGATAGACTCCGGTTCAGGCTTTTGGAGGTAGAGATAAATGCGATACGAGTTTCTGGAGCACACAGCTGATGTCAAGTTCAGAGCCTACGGATCCAGCCCTGAGGAGATGCTCAAAAACGCTGCCCTGGCGATGTTCAGCGTCATGATAGATATTGAGACCGTCAGGCCTGAGAGCGTATGGGAGGTTGAGCTCGAGGCTGAGGATCTGGAGGGTCTCGCTTACAGATGGCTCTCTGAGCTTCTCTTCCTCTTCAGCGCAGAGCTCGCGGTCTTCAGCGATTTTGATATATCACTGAGCCATGATGGAGCATGGAGGCTGAATGCCAGGGTCCGTGGGGAGCATATAGACAGGAAGAGGCACTCATTTGAGACTGAGATCAAGGCTGTCACGCTACACCAGTTCGAGGTCAGGCCTGGTGATTCAGAGAGGCCCTGGATGCTGCAGGTGGTGCTCGATGTTTGAGGGGTGATCACATGCTCGACAAGATAGAGGAAAATATTTACGAGCTGCCGATAGGCTACAAGGAGGGGATGCGGGTCCCTGGCAGGATATTCATCTCCGAGTCCCTCCTGGAGATGGTGGAGCCAGGGACAATAGAACAGGTGGCGAATGTGGCCACCCTGCCGGGCATAGTTAAGTACTCCATGGCCATGCCGGATGCGCATCTCGGATACGGGTTTCCGATAGGCGGCGTCGCAGCATTCCGGGAGGATGGAGGGGTTATCAGCCCAGGCGGTGTCGGGTTTGATATAAACTGCGGCGTCCGTCTCCTGCGCACGGATCTAACAGTTGATGAGGTCAAGCCCTTGATCTCAGATCTGATCGAGTCGTTATTCGAGGAGATCCCGTCAGGGGTTGGAGCCACCAGCAGGCTTCATGTATCTGATAGCGAGCTCACAGAGGCGTTCATAGCGGGCGCGAGATGGGCTGTGGAGCAGGGATACGGCACAGATGAGGATCTGGAGCACTGCGAGGAGAACGGATGCCTTAAGGGCGCTGATCCATCACAGGTCAGCGCGAAGGCCAGAAAGCGCGGAAGGCCGCAGTTCGGTACGCTGGGCAGCGGCAACCACTTCCTCGAAGTCCAGTATGTGGGCCGTATATACGATGAGGATATCGCGAAGCGCTTCGGCCTCTTCAAGGGCCAGGTCACGGTCATGATCCACTGCGGATCCAGGGGTGCGGGACATCAGATATGCACAGATCACCTCGAGGTTCTATCGCGTGCTGTCAGGAAGTACAATATCGATCTGCCCGACAAACAGCTCGCATGCGCCCCCATCGGCACTCCCGAGGCGAGGAACTACTTCGGTGCGATGGCAGCAGCCGCAAACTACGCATGGGCTAACAGGCAGATAATAGCCCACTGGACCAGAGAGGTCTTCGCAAAGTACTTCGGAGACGTAGAGATGCCCCTCGTCTACGATGTGGCGCACAACGTCGCCAAGATAGAGGAGCACATGGTGGATAACAGGCTCGAAAGGCTCTACGTCCACAGGAAGGGCGCTACGAGGTCTTTCGGCCCCTCCCGGAAGGAGGTGCCCTCTGACTACAGAGGTGTCGGCCAGCCCCTGCTGATCCCGGGGAGCATGGGCACCCCATCATATGTCCTGTGTGGCCAGGACAGAGCGTTGGAGCTCACATTCGGCAGCGCATGCCACGGCTCAGGCAGGATAATGAGCAGGAGCCAGGCGAAGAAGACCTACAGGGGAGCCGATGTTAGAGCAAGTCTACAGCGCGAGGGCATCAAGGTGATGGCGACAGAGCCTGCAGTGCTCGCAGAGGAGGCGCCTGAGGTCTACAAGCCCAGCCATGAGGTGGTCGAGGTCGTGCATGCGCTGGGTCTTGCAAAGAAGGTAGCACAGATGATACCCCTAGGGGTCTCAAAGGGATGAGTTAGATTTAAGGCCTATAAAGAAACCGCAACTGCGGATGAACCTCAGGGTGGTCCTGGTAGAGCCCAGATATGAAGGGAATGTCGGCGCAGTGGCAAGGTCGATGAAGAACTTCGGCTTCAGCGACCTCTTTCTGGTCAGGCCATGCGATATCGGACCTTTCGGCATGGCCATGGCAGCGCATGCTAAGGACATCCTGGAATCCGCTGTGAGGGTGGACCGTCTTGAGGATGCCCTGGCAGGGGCGAATCTCGTCGTGGGCACGACCGGAAAGCGTCTGGGAAAGGATCACCACCATCTCCGGCTCCATCTCCGCGTCCCGTATCTGACGCCATCAGAGCTCGCAGAGCGGTTGAGCGACAAGGACGGGACTGTAGCACTTCTCTTGGGCAGAGAGGACTGGGGGCTCACAAACGACGAGCTGATGATCTGCGATGTGCTCGTGTCGATACCCACAAGTGATGAGTATCCGGTCATGAATTTATCGCATGCAGCAACCGTGATCCTCTACGAGCTCGGCCAGGTCGACTCCAAGCTTGAGGTGAGGCTTGCGGATAGAGAGATGCTGGAGAGGATATTCGAGAGGACAGATCACCTTCTGAGGATCATCAACTACCCGGAGCACAAGATACGTTACGTGGTGCTGATGCTGCGCCGGATCTTCGGAAGAGCTGAGCTGACAGAGCGGGAGGCGAACACCCTTCTCGGCGTGATAAAGAAGGCGATATGGAAGGTCGAGGGTGAGGAAGATCAGGCGGTGGCACCTGACTGAATTCCGCGTGAAGGCATGGGGATCGGCTCTCGATCTACGCGCCTCCGAGCAAGATATCGTCTGCGAAATCCACCCTGCACGTCAGACCCGCACGGAGCGCCTCGAGCAGGCACTCGACTGTTTTTATTGCAGAGAGCTCCGAGAGGTTCGCCCTCTCCCTGAGGATCTCCTGGAGGCTGTTGACTATGTTTCTTGTCAGCTCAGAGAGCAATCTCTTCGATACACCATCTGACTGCGCTATGTTCAGCGCCTCCAGGTATGTGCTCACGGCTGCGTCTGTTCTTGAGGTCGCCAGCTCACAGCCAGCCATCACCTCCAGCGCCTTGACCTGCAGATCCCTGTAGCCGAGCCTCCTCGCCTGCCGCTCCAGGAGCAGCGCTGTCTCCTCCGCCCTGGAGTGGTCTTTTCTGTTGAAGTACAGGGTCGCCATGAGCGCATATGTGGATAGGAGATCGTACATGGAGTTTATGGATTTGAAGAGCTCCAGGGCTTTCTGGAGGTGCTCCTCCGCATCGTCATAATCACCAGCGTTCAGAGATGCAGCACCAATGCTCCGAAGCGCCACGCCCTCATCTCTTGTAAGCCCCATCTTTCTCGCAAGCGCAAGGGCCTTGCTGTAGCAGCTCCTGGCCTCCGCGGCCGCCTGCGACAGGTAAAAATCGCCCCACTCGATGTAAAGCCTGATCCTCATGGAATCGTAACCCGTCTTCAATATGAGCGTCTCAGCCTCAGATAGGTAGAAGCGCGCCTCGCTCATCTCCCCTCTGTTCAGCTTGACCCTCGCCATCGCGAGGTATGCCTCGCAGAGATCCGGGACCGCGCCTATGCTCTCAAACGTGGCAATCGCAGAGAGAATGTCCTCCTCAGGATCCGATCCCCTCAGCTCCTTCAAAAGTCCTATGTTGAGACGCGACATGCTGTAGCATGGAGAGGCCTTCAGAGCTCTGAATTCGCTCATGCTTCTCGATAGAAGATCCTCGGCGATCGACCACTCCCCGCGATCCCTGTAGACCAGAGCCATGTTGAACATGGTCTCAGCGGCGCTGTACCTGTCCCCGGAGCGCTCGAAGAGCTCCAGGCTCTTCTGGTAATGATCCAGCGCCTCCTCCCAGCGGAAGATGTCAGCGTATGCATTTGCCAGTATCCCGTGCATCTCTGCAACCGCCTCAAGATCCTCTGCCATCTCAAGCTCGCTGAGCTTTTTGAGATAGCCTTCGATGTCGACAGATGCTTCTCCGCGGCATGATCTCACCATGTCTATGTTAGCCTGGAACTCCGTGGCAGCCTCGCGATCTCCGGAACGCATCGCGTACTCCACTGCCATCCTGAAGTGATCTACTGCCAGCGACCACTCGCCCCTCCTGTGATACAGTAGACCCAGGTTGTTGAGCACCATCGAGGATGCTCTGGAATCGTCGAGCCCCTCGAATATCTCGAGGCTTTTGTGGTAGAGCTCTATCGCCCTCTCCCACTCGCCCCTCCTGTAGTGTATGCTCGCCACGTTGCTCAGCGTGGCCCCATAGCTCTGCATATCTCCAACCTTCTTGAAGTGCTCCATCGCTTTTGTATAGAGCAGCAGAGCCCCGTCCCAGTCTCCCCTCCTGTAAAGCACATTTGCCATGTTGTTCGTGGTGACCGCTGTGCTGTAGCCGTCGCCGAGCCTCTCGAATATCTCAAGGCTCTCATTGTAGCGATCAAGGGCATCACCCCAGAGCCCCTGCTCCGCCAGGAGGTTGCCCATTGTGCTCAGAACTGCTGCCACACCAAGAGAATCTCCCATCCCCCTGAACCTCTCGAGCACCTTCCTGTACTCCGCAAGGGCCTCCTGCCACATGCCCTTTCTCTCGTAAACGACCGCAAGGCTGCTCAGCGCCCTCATGGCATCAGCTGTATCCAGATTGAGATCCACACACCCCTTGAAGCAGTCTATGGCCTCGTCCCACAGGCCGCGCTCCAGCGCGATGCTGCCCAGCCCCATGAGGGCGTAGGCCGCGCCCCTCTCATCTCCAACACTCTGGAACGCCTCCAGGCTGGCCCTGTAGCACTTCTCCGCGCTCTCCACATCCCCAATCCTCTGGTACAGGCCCCCCAGATTCCATGATATCTTCGCGACGCTGGCATCACCACCATCGAGCTCCATGCTCATCCTGTAGCTCTTTATCGCCTGCAGGATGTCCCCCTTCTCCTCGTACACATTTCCGAGGTTGTTCATCACCGCAGCCATGCCCCTGCGATCGCCGATTGCCTCAAACGTCTCCAGAGCATCCTGATAGTGAGTTATGGCATCGTCCCAGCGCCTCCGGATCTCGTAAAGGGTCGCGAGGTTTATGTGGGTGTTCGCAGCGCCGTGGACGTCCCCGAGCTGCTCCTTCATCTCGAGGCAGCGCATGTAGTGCCTCTCTGCCGCCTCGATCTCGCCCATGTGCTGGTAGACGAGCCCCATGTTGTTCAGGGTCTTAGATGCGCCCTGCATATCGCCAAGCCGCTCCTGGAGCTGAAGCGCATCGTGATAAACCTCAAGCGCCCTCTCCAGATCCCCCATCATCTGATATACGCTCGCTATGTTAGATGTGCATGCAGCAGCGCCCCTGAGATCTCCCAGCTCACGCAGGAGCTCGGCGCCCCTTTCATAGTGCTCAACAGCGCCATCCCACTCGCCGAGGTCGGAGAGGATGTGGCCAATGCCTATATGCGAAGCTGCCATGCCGTCCCTGTCTCCGAGGGCCTCGCTGAGCTCGAGAGACCTCAGGAAATACCTCTGAGCCGCCTCGTAATCTCTCAACCTGTAGCACGCGTTCCCCATCTCTCTGAGAGCCCTTGCGAGATCCTGCGACTGCTCCGACTGCATTGCATCGAGAGCCTCCTGATAGCACTCGACAGCTCTCTTCCACTCGCCCATGGAGCCGTAGAGCCTGGCCAGGCTCAGCAGTGTGCTCGCCACGCTCTCGCGATCTGATAACTCCCTAAAGCCCTCCAGCGCCTTCAGGTAGCACTCCTCGGATCTCGAGAACCTTCCCTCTATCGCGTGAAGGTCCCCGAGAAGCAGTGCCGTTCTTGAGGCCCCTGCTCTGTCATGGCAGTGCTCGTACCTGTGCATGGCCATATCGAAAAGATCTTCGGCTCTCCTCGAATCGCCTCGGAGCTGAGATATGCTGCCAAGCTTCTCCAAAGACCTACACACGAGCGGTATCTCCCCCAGCCGCTCGAACTCCTCGAGGCACGTCCTGTAGAGCTCCTCAGCAGATGATAAATCCCCCATCTCCCTCCGGATCTCAGCCTCCTCCATGAGCGCCTTCGCGACAGAGCTTCTGTCTCCTGAGGATCTGAAGGCATCTATTGCATCACAGCTGCACTGCAGTGCCTCATCCCATCTTCTGGCCTCTCTGTAGGCCCTGGAGAGGTCTGTGAGAATGCCAGCGCGTTCTGGATCCCCGCTTTCCAGCCGCGAGAGAGCATCTCTGTAGAGAGAGATCGCACGATCCCAGTCCTCCACATCCGCATAGATCGAGCCAAGGCGGGAGAGAACTCTGACCTCATCTGCTCCTGCTGCAAGCTCCAGGGCTCTTGAGAGATGGCTCACAGCCCGTTCGAGCGAACCGAGCCGTTGTGATATTGTGCCCAGTGAGAACCAGAGGGTGTAATCCTTGGATTCCGAGATCTGCTCTGCGATCTCATCCAGATGTGATAAGGCCATGGATGTATCTGAGGACAGCACCGCTCTTGCCAGCAATGATAAAGGCCCATGCGCATCCAGCGCGACCCTCTCTATCACCATTTGATCCTTAATATCACCATCCAGAAAGCCTGCGATGGCACTCAAAGCTCCGGCCTCATATACCACGTAATACCTCCTTTACACAGAGAAGCGTGATCACGGACAAGATGAATCCCCACTTTGCGGAGCTCCCCACATATCCGCTCAGATATTCTCACTGTAGTAAATCTTCTCCTTTATAAAATCTACGTTTTTTGAAGTGCGCCCTGTTTCAGGGTATAGAGGTGATCAAATTGCTTCAAAATTCCAAAAAGAGATGTGAATATATGTGGTGCATTCAGTCAGTCGATCACCTTGTCCGGGGTCCACCTGGCATGGTTCTGTACACCACAGCACCTGCCTTGATGGATCCTGATGCAATGAGCTCCTTTGTCTCGCAGGTGATGGCGTTCATGCGTCCTGTGAATATCTCCACCGCCAGCTCCCTGATCTTCCGCGTGTCAGCGTAATCCCCCTTTCCGATACCGGGGCAGCCCGGATTGTAATCTATGCTGAGAACCACATCTCCCCCGATATCCCTTTCAGATATGCGGAATGGAAATAACCTGCATGCCCTGGGCCTGTGCGGGTATATCCTGCAGCCGTTATCGTAAAAGATGCAGGTTGTATCCGCCCTGGATTTCAGCACAGGTATATCCAGCACCACCTTCAAACCATCATCTGAGACCCTGACGGTCCTCCCGTCGTAGGGATAAAGGGTATCCACGAACTGCTCAGGCCTGAGATCATAACTTCTCGATATTCTTGATATCTCATCCTCAGTCAGGTGTATTATATTCGACCGCTCGACGAACCTCTGCACCAGCTCTGGAGGGATCAGCTCTGAAAACTCAGATGGCCTGCGGTGGTGGCAGCATGCGCCGCAACGCTGGCATTTGAAGCGGACCCTGTCAAAGGAGAGAGAGACGTAAACTCTGGGCAAAACAGAACTCCTGGAATGAAAATAAGAGCAGGGCGGGGAATCGCCCTACAGGGTCTTCTTTATCGGGTGGTTCGGATCCAGCACCTCGAGGCCGAGCTCCTGGATCGACTCAGCCTTCATGATGTCGACCATCGCTGCTGCCGGGAATATCATCGGCGCGTTCTCGATCGGGCCATAGAGGTAGAAGTCTGCGCCCACGATTCCGGCGACGAGGTTCGAGCCGATGTCAACAGGAGCGAAGGCCTCCTTGTGGGTCTTCTTCCACTTCTTCATCCAGTCCCAGGCGGACGCTGCGTTGTGGAATCCGCCGCCGACCGGCAGGCCCAGCATCGCCTTGACAGCGATGCATGCTCTGTATGTGGCTCCTGAGCCAGCGCCCAGCGGCATCGCCGCTGTGTCTATGAGAACCCTAGTTATGCCGCAGTCCTTCGCGTACTCGAGCATGCCCTTCTTCGCGCCGCCTGCCGCCTTCGTGAGTATATCCATCTTCCCCTTGGTTCCCTTCTCCATCGCGTTGAACGCCAGGACTATCGCTGCGTCCAGATCGCTCTCCTTCAGCGCCAGAAGCTCCTCATCTGTTATGGAGGCGTTGATGGAGTTGTGTATCGCCCTGTCCGCGACCCCGATCTCTGTGGCGTACTTGACACCAAAGGCGCGAACCTCTGGAGCAGAGGAATCGATGAGGAACGGGTAGTCGGAGATCTCCACAAACCAGTCGATCTCCTTCTGCATAGCCTCGTTCGTCTCAGCCACGATCTGGTTCATGCAGGTGTTCCCTGTGATCTCGCTCATCTCAACCTGCTGGTTCCAGAGCTTCTCAGCGGCATTCTTATCGAACACACCATGCTCCGGATCGGATACTATCTTGTGCCTGGCATAGAACATAGTTCCGATGCAGCAAGTCGGGTACTCGCCAGGCTGACCCCCTATCTTGAACTTGCCGAAGTCGAAGACCTCCTGCTTTCTATCGAACCTGAACATTCAAATCACCTTCACCCAGTTGCCGGCATACATGAAGAGTATGTACGCCAATATTATTATCAGTCCAGCACAGACGCCGTAGGCAACGCCAAGATCCCTGCCCACGGACTTTCCGGCTCTCAGGAACTTCTCAGCCGAGTAGAACTCGATCTTCTCCTCGATCTTATCGAGGCGCGCCATTATCTCCCTGTACTGCTCGTGGTCGACCACTGCAACAGGGACCACAGGCTTTGTGTCCTCAGCCACGACTCACACCCCCATCAGCAGGAAGGGGCCCAGCATCATGGCCACAGCGAGGAAGAAGCCAATCGCGAATCCCTGCGGGGTTGCCGCAATAACGCCGGAGCTCAGCTTCGTCTCCCTGGCCAGGAGCTGCGCCTTGTACTTGATGTCGTCCACGATCTGATCGAAGAGGGGCATTGCTGGCTCTATAACAGCCGGAGTTCCCTGCCCGTAAACTATCTCATCACCTGCCATCTCAGCTCCCTCCTACCATCTTGAGTATAAGCCCGAATATGGCCAGGGTCAGGGTCATTCCAAGCGCGATCCCCTCTATCTTGCCCACGTAAACTCCAGCCTGGAATTTATTGAGCAGGCCGTTGTTCGTCACGGCCATATCCATGGCCCGTATCCTGGATCTGACCTCGACGACCTCCGCGGCCATCGGTCTCAGGCCACCCTCACCCTCCTCGGCGCCAGCCTCCTTGATCTCGACGATCATCGGCTCGACATCTAAAGCGCCGGGGTCTTTGGCGACGAGCTCCTTTATCTTCGCGGTGATGGCGCCCATGTCCTCTGTGTCGATCATGTTGATCGTGGTGATCTGCTGCCTCCACCGCTCTATCGCCTCAGGCGTCAGGTTCTGGATGAACGGGATGGCGCCCTTGGCCCCGACGATCCTGCCCTCCTTGTCTATTCCGTTTGCGGTGAACGCCTCTATCGCCTGCCCTGTGATGTGCCCCTTGACCTCCATACCTGTGATAAGCAGGTATCTGATATTCGGGTTGGAGATCACGTTGGCGACCATCTTCTCTATTCCTATGTTCTCGGTCTTGCACGGCCCGGCCAGAGCTGCACCAGCGGCTATCAGCTCCGAGTTCTTGAGGTGAGAACCGCAGGTCACAACCGCCACTGGGCTCTCCGGGTTGCCGACCTCATACTCGCCGGTTATCACAGGCCAGGGCTCAGCGGGTTTCTTCTTGAGCACCATAATCACGCACCTCCCATCGCCTTTCTGAGCATCTCAAGCTTCGCCGGATCGCTGAAGACCATGCCGATCAGCACGACGAATGAGATCACCAGACCTATTATGAAGCCGACCCAGATGTTGGTGTAAAGGCCGCCTATGAGAGAGGTCTTTCCTCTGTTCTTGTAAGACTCCAGCAGCTCGTTATCCGGGACCAGCTGGTTCATCAGGTCATCCGCGATCGCATCAAGCCTCTCAATCCTGTCCATAACCGGATCGAATGTGTACAGAACCACATCCTCCCTCTGCTCAGCGACCACTCCCTTAAGTGGATCGAAGAGCAGCCCCAGTTCTGGAGATATTCTGACGAATCCCATCTTTGTGCCTCCTCATAGTGCGCTCGGCGGCAGCAGACCTGTTCCAACGACTGCTGCGGCATCTCTCTTGACAAGCCTGTAGTACCAGACGTAGAAGTAGTACCACGCGGCCACGCCAACGATTATCGTTATGATTGCTGCGATGGTGCTGAGCGTTGCCAGAGAGCACAGACCGACGGCGACGACTGCCAGAGAGCCGACCATGAGCCCATCCACCAGCGTCCTGTCCTGCTTCTCGTCCGGCCCCAGGTTCGCGTTGAACGGATGCAGAATCGCAAGGCCGCCACAGATGAATACTATCGCAAGGTACCCGGTGTTGAAAACCTTCGCCACCATGTCTGCATAAGCCAGAGATCCGGAGATCGCATAGGACCAGCCGATGATGGCCATCGCGCCTGCGCCTGAGAGGTCTGTAAGACCCTCTTCCATTATCGGTATGTTGAAGCCCATGACCTTGTTTGCGATCGCGCCCACGATGTAGCCGAAGACCATTGCGTAGATCAGAGCGATGATGACACCTGCCATCGACACGCCGAGCTGCTCAGCGGTCGAGAGGCCAAATGACGCACCGACTATTCCCATGCCCAGCGCCAGCATTCCTATCGATGGAACTCCAGTACCGATACCATAGCCGCAGACCCTCCTTACAGCATTCGCCCCCATAACTGCAGCCGCGACGGCTCCTGCTGCGGCAAGGATCGAGAATATGTCTGTCCCGAGAACGCTGTTAAGAATGGCTGCGAGGTATATGCCTACGAGAGCTCCCCCAAGCCCGTAAATTCTGAGCTTCTTGGGATCTATTGCAGAGGGCGCTCCTCCTGCCCCCCCTCCTACTGTCATCTCATGCACCTCCTGTTATTGTAACGGCCACGAGCGCCAGAATCAGTGTGGCGACGAGGCATGATCTGAACGCCTTCGGCCATCTCTTGAACTTCGGATCGTGGAACCCCTCGATCGTTCCCTGGATGTTCCATGATGCAAGGACAGCGTTCACCAGGAATATGCCGATTGCGAAGAGCGCGCTCAGAGACGGGTTGTGATTCGTCATCATCAGCGGGTAGTATATCATCGCACCTCCGAGGCCTCCCATGAAGGCTCCGATCGTGCCGCTCACGAAGCAGACTGTGGGTATACCCTGGCCGACTGTGCCCGGAGCGACATACGGCGGCTGGGAGTATCCGGTGATCGGATCGTAGTTGACCTTGGCAGATGCGAATGGAGCGCCCACTGCGTAAGCATAAATCCATCCACCCGTCATCATCGTGGCATCCATCATTATCATTGCTCCGACTGCGCCTGATGCCAGGATGGGCCATATGTTATCGGTGACCGACATCATGAGGCCTGCAGCAAGCAGTCCTGTGAGACCCGAGCCAGCGGCCAGCTGGACTGTGCCTGTGCCGATGCCCGTGGCCTGTGCCATGGCCGCAGGAGCACCGCCGACCGGCACGAAGTGGACGCCTATACCGACCAGAAGGCCACCCACTATGATCTCCAAAATGTATACAATGGTTAAAGCATCAAAGTTCATGCTGCTATGTCCCCCTTGTACCCTGGATACGGGCCGTACTTCTTTCTTATCGAGGTCTCAACGTAGAAGTTGTACAGGTTCATAAGTATCACGAAGAGGAGACCCATGCCAATGGCCAGACCTGCCTGCGTCACTGGGTCGAATACCGTGGTGCGCCAGTTATCCAGGAAGACCGTCAGGCCAAATCCGAGACCTGTGAGGGGCCCGCCGAGCTTCGTGCAGAACCATGCGTTGTCTATCGAGTTCCTCAGTCCAGCCTCCGCCTTCCTCACAATCTGGCCGGAGAGCATCGTGTTGAGACCCTGACCGAAGAGCCTCCACTGGAACTCACGCTCACCGCCATAATGAATATCACCCACAGAAGAGCCGATCGCACCAACGGTCAAACCCCAGATCAGAGCAATAACAGGCATCGGGAATGGGTGATGCGGCGTCAAAAGCTGAGTCTGTATGTATGCTATACATGTGATGCAGAACGCGGTTATCCATGCATGCGCCATTATTGATGTTGTGGTGTAACGCACTATATCCAGATATATCCACTGGTTGAACCTGCGCTGGCTTGCGTTCCTGCCGAAGTAAGCGCTGGTCGAGAAGACTCCGTTGAAGAGCGCTGCAACCGACGCGCCTATGGCTATCGCGAAGAGCGCAGGCATTGCGAACTTTGTTATCAGCGTGTAAGCCACAACAGCAGCGGTTGTAGCCCAAAGGGCGTTCGCCGGTGGCTCGCCTGATATAGCCTTGTTGTAAATCCTGTGGGGGTTTCCGACCTGAGCAGCAAGCTGGACCTGCGAGTTCGGATTGCTCTGAGAGCCCACATCAGACTCGATATCCTCGCTGGCTCCAGCAACGGTCGCAAGGGCCCCCATGGCAGCGACGAGCCCCATGCTCAATGCGTCCATTTTTCCTCCTCCTATTCATTTTCGCCAAATCACTATGACAAATTTGGCTAATAACGCTGTCTTATCCTTTAGTCAGGCTTATAAAGGTTTCGCGAACAAAAACCATTGCTGCATATCAGAATTAAGATTCATATTAACATAAATTTTATTTTGCGCAACCACTGGTCGTGCGACTCGATCACAGACTAACAGTTGACGAGTTAATGGTTTATGGTGATGTGAGGATCGGATGTCATGGTGAGTTAAAAGCCCACGATCCAGAGCCATTGTCTTCACACCACGATACGGAGAATATGAAGATGCCGGTCTCAGGAGGCCAGCATCTTGACCATATATGCGACTATCAGGGAGAAAACGCCGAACCCGAGGATGGCTATCAGCGGGAGATACGCCATCTTTCCAGAATCCTCGCCCATAGGCGGGATGCCCTTCTGCTCAAAACCTCGCATGTAATCAGCCACAATCTCACCTCCTGAAGATCAGAGATACATGATATGTATTCAATCTTTTGATCTCACCATGGCTCCTTCTTCGCTCCAATCATATAGCCTATCACATTTGCAAAACGATGGAGAACAGGAGTTATAAGGAGAACGAGGATTATGACGGGAGAGGTGAAATGTGCGTTGAACCATTCTGGGGCGAGCAGAAATGTCAGAGCCCATGCGCCCATGACGAAGTCGAGCTGATCGACGAGAAAGAACGATGCTCCCCGTTCCATGCCGAGTCTCCGTTTAAGGAAGCTGGCTGCCAGATCTCCGAGCATCGATCCCGCTGAGAGTCCGAATAGAACCAGAAACATCTCCATCCCATCGCCGAAGCTCGGTAGGCCGAAGACTCCGGCGATGCTGTTCTGGAGCACTCCTACGGTAATTCCCCCCATGATTCCGGCGATCGTGCCACGAATCGTCTTTCCATTTCCAAACACACGGTGCCCATCGGGAAGGCTCATCCCAAGATCGAGAGGCCTGCCGCCACCGAAAAGCGCTGCGAAGTTGTTGGGGAGATACGCAGGCAGCATCAGCCAGATGGAGTGTATGATTATATTCATTGCCTTACATAACCAGCAGCAACCGCTATATCAAGGTATCTGAATGAGATGTGGTCTGAGAAAGATAAGCGTTCACTGGCAGAGTATGAATACACAAGTTCGATGCCTCTGAACTCATACAAGCACGCCTGCCAATTCCCCGTCTGCATCACCTCCTCCGCTTCTGACAGCCATTTCAGTCGGATGTTATCTTCCCGTACTCCAGCTCTTCCGCTGGCACTGGCGGCTTGATCTCATCGGGGTAGCCGAATGCTATGATCGACTCCACGCGGAGGTCTCCAGTAAGACCAAGAACCTCCCTGACGTACTCCTCAGATGTTTTGTGCGCGCTGTGCATCCTGTTTCTTATCTGTATCCAGCAGGATCCAAGGCCGAGGCTGTGAGCTGTGAGCTGCATGATTATGGATGCTATCGAGCAGTCCTCTATCCAGACATCAGACTCGCTCTCTCTGGCGCAGACGACGACCCCCAGACGGGCGTCCCTGAGAAACGACGAGCCGCTCTCCTTCGCCCTCGATAGCTCCCCGAGCTTCCTCCTGTCTCTTATGAAGAAGAACCTCCACGGGTTTATTCCCCGAGATGTCGGAGATCGGAGAGCAGCTTCCTTCAAGATCTCAATCTTCTCAGGCTCGATGTCCTTTGCCTTGTACCTCCTTATGCTCCTCCTGCTTCTGAGCAGCTCTATCATGCCTGATCACCGTGATAATCATGATTGATCCCCTGGAAAAAGTTATTGTCGCGCTCATCGCACAAACGATCATGTCCATAAAGAGGGTTCTGATCTTAGGGGCAGCAGGGCGGGACTTCCATAACTTCAACGTGATATATCGCTCCGATCCTGAGCATCTGGTCGTGGGGTTCACGGCCGCCCAGATACCGAACATCGCATTTCGCGTGTATCCAGCAGAGCTCGCTGGTCCACTCTACCCCAAAGGCATACCTATCTTCCCTGAGAGCGATCTCGAGAGGCTGATCGGAGAGCTGGATGTCGACCTATGCGTTTTGTCGTACAGCGATCTGAGCAACCAGGAGGCCATGGAGATCGCGTCCAGGGTGCTCTCCTGCGGTGCGGATTTCGAGCTCTTTGGCAAGAGAACGATGTTACGCTCACGCAAACCCGTTGTCGCCGTGTGCGCGGTGAGAACCGGCGCAGGAAAGAGCCAGACCACCCGTTATGTGGTAGATGTCCTGAAATCATCCCGTCTGAATCCCGTGGTGATCAGGCATCCGATGCCGTACAGGGATTTCCGCGCGGTCCAGAGGTTCTCAGCTCCCGGTGATCTGGATTCCCTGAGCATCGAGGAGCGGGAGGAGTATGAACCACATGTCATGAGGGGCACACCCGTCTATTCCGGAGTGGATCTCGAGAGGGTCATCAGAGAGGCTGAGGATGAGGCGGACATCATAGTCTGGGACGGCGGGAATAACGACATACCGTTTGTCAGGCCGGATCTCTGGATCACAGTGGCTGACGCGATGCGCCCCGGGCACGAGCTCGCATACTATCCAGGAAGCGTCAACTTCAGATGCGCTGACATCATAGTGATAAACAAAGTGAACACAGCTCCTGAAAATGCTGCTGCATCCATAGAGAGCAACGCTGCAAAGCTCAATCCCAGAGCAGTTGTGTTCAGAGCCGCCTCTGCCATACGCATTGAGAATCCGGATCTCATAAAGGGCAGGAGGGTTCTGGTGATCGAGGACGGCCCAACCCTGACACACGGAGGCATGCCATCAGGGGCCGGCAGGATCGCAGCGGAGACCTGCGGCGCCTCGGAGATCGTGGATCCGAGGCCATTCGCTCTCGGCAGTATCCGTGAGGCACTCGAAAGGTACAGTCACATCAGAGATGCCCTTCCCGCGCTCGGCTATTACCCGGAGCAGATGAAAGAGCTCGAGGAGAGCATAAACAGATGCGACTGCGACACAGTGGTCATCGCCACGCCGGTTGACCTGCGCCGCGTGATAAACATAAACAAACCATCGACCTATGTGAGATATGATCTCCTCGATCCTGAGCAGATGCTTGCTGACGCGATACGCAAACACCTGAATCATATGGCAGTATCAGCTTAAAGCGCATGCCGCATTCAGGCTGCCTGCGAGCACCCAGCGGTTGCCTGGAAGAGTGCATTAAGGATGGTATTCGTTGGGCCCATGAAGCCATGTGGGGGATCAGGCAATCCAGATTTGCTCGATCGAAAGCATTAAAAGTCTGGCATGAGATAGAGTGGCGGGCGCGCCGATGGTCTAGCGGTTATGACTTGGGCCTTCCAAGCATCCCGAAGAAAGCCTACAACCCGGGTTCGAATCCCGGTCGGCGCATCTCTCTTTTTGGTCCCCCGTCACTTTCGTTAAATGACGAACGACATTTCGCCATCTTTATATTCTAGTTGCTCGAGTTAACTGGCATGAATTCTGAGGGGGAGTTCTCAAACATCAGGGGCTTGCTGGCCGAGAAGATCGCCGGCGAGATAACGCTTTCCCAGAACCCTGGCGAGACCCTCAGAAAGTGGCGCCGGAACTTCGGGATAAGCCAGACAGAGCTCTCGAACTACCTGGGCATATCACCGAGCGTGATAAGCGACTACGAGAGCGGAAGACGACGATCACCCGGCATACTGATAGTCAGCAAGATCATCGATGCGCTTCTCAAGATCGACGAGCTGAGAGGGTGTAACGTGCTGCGCGCGTACGAGAGCATGTTCGGTGACATGGTCGGACTGAGCGCGATATGCTCTGTCTGCGAGTATGCCAGACCGGTCACGCTTGCGGAGTTCATGGCAGAGATCGATGCAACGCTTATATGCGGAAGCACGGATGTGCAGATCAACGGCTACACGATAATCGATAGCATAAAGGCGATACTGGAGCTTCTGCCTGAGCAGTTCTACAAGATCTACGGCCGAAGCACTGCCAGAGCGCTTATATTCACAGGTGTCACAAGGGGGAGATCGCCGCTTGTCGCGATAAGGGTGTCAAACCTGAAACCAGGAGCGGTCATCCTCCAGGGCATAGAGGCTGAGCGCGTGGATCCGGTGGCTGTGAAGATCGCAAGGGTGGAGAACATACCCCTTCTTACCACGCTGCTCTCGCCAGAGGAGCTGTCCAGCAGCCTGAGCAGGATATGAGAGGGGATCACTTGGGCGTAGGTATAGTCAGCTACGGTGTTTACATTCCGAGGTACAGGATAAAGGTCGATGAGATCGCCAGGGTCTGGGGGGAAGTGGAGGATGTCGCGAGGAGCCTCAACGTCTACGAGAAGGCAGTTCCGGATCTCGATGAGGATACCGCCACGATCGCGGTTGAGGCGGCGAGGAACGCTATATCCAGGGCGGATCTCGACCCACGCAGGATAGGTGCGATATACACGGGCTCCGAGAGCCATCCATACGCTGTGAAGCCGACGGGGACGATAGTCGGCGAGGCCATCGGATGCTCTCATTCTCATACGGTCGCTGATATGGAGTTCGCATGCAAGGCAGGCACAGCTGCGATCCAGGCATGTCTGGGTCTCGTCCGGTCGGGCATGATCGACCTGGGGCTGGCGATAGGCGCTGATGTGAGCCAAGGAGCCCCGGGCGATGCGCTGGAGTACACAGCAGCTGCTGGCGGTGCCGCATATGTTGTAGGGTCCAAGGATCTGATAGCCGAGATCGAGGGCACATACTCATTCACCACCGATACACCGGATTTCTGGAGGAGAGAGGGAATGCCGTATCCGGAGCACGGCGGAAGGTTCACAGGTGAACCGGCATACTTCAAGCATGTGACATCGGCGGCAAAAGGGCTGATGGAGATTCTGGGGAGAGGGCCAGAGGATTATGATTATGCGGTCTTCCACCAGCCCAACGGCAAGTTCCCGGTAAGGGTCGCGGCAAAGCTCGGATTCAAAAAGGAGCAGATCGCTCCAGGGCTCGTGGTGCCTCTCATAGGAAATACCTACTCCGGCTCGACGCTGATCGGACTGGCAGCGACACTCGACCAGGCTAAACCAGGGGAGAGCATATTCGTCACCAGCTTCGGCTCCGGCGCGGGAAGCGATGCCTTCAGCATCAGGGTCACTGAGAGGATAGATGATATCAGGGATCGAGCCCCGAGCGTGAGGGATTACATAGCAATAGCGGAGTACATCGACTACGCGAGGTACGCGAAGCACAAGGGGAAGCTCAGACTATGAGGGCTGTATCAATCATCGGGGTCGGATGCACACGCTTCGGCGAGCGGTGGGATAGCTCCCTGCGCGATCTGGTCGTGGAGACGGGCATAGCCGCGATAGAGGATGCTGGAGTCACAGGAGAGACGATAGATGCGCTCTACGTTGGGAATATGAGCGGCGGCAGGTTCGTGGAGCAGGAGCACATAGGAGCTCTGATAGCGGATTATGCAGGCCTCTCAAGCCTGCACATACCATCGACCAGGGTCGAGGCTGCATGCGCCTCTGGAGGCCTCGCGCTCAGGGAGGCGTTTCTCGCGGTCGCGAGCGGCTATGCTGACATAGTCATAGCAGCCGGCGTTGAGAAGATGACCGACGTCTCAAGCGGCGTAGCAGCGGATGCTCTTGCTGCAGCCGCTGACAGAGAATGGGAGTGCTTCTTCGGGGCAACATTTCCAGCGCTGTATGCGATGATCGCAAGGCTTCACATGCGGAAATACGGCACGACAAGAGAGCAGCTAGCTCAGGTCGCTGTGAAGAACCACCATCACGGCCACATGAACCCTATCGCGCAGTACCATACTGAGATATCAGTGGAGGATGTCATGAATTCCCCCCTGGTCGCAGATCCTCTCAGGGTTCTGGACTGCTCGCCGATAACAGACGGCGCGGCTGCGGTTGTTCTGGCGCCCTCTGAGATAGCATCCAGATACTCCGACACCCCTATCAGGATCCTGGCGAGCGCGCAGGCGAGCGACAGCCTTGCGCTCCACGACCGGAGAGATATAACGACACTTGACTCGACTGTGCATGCGGCGAAGAGGGCGTTCTCCCAGGCACGGCTGACACCAGAGGAGATAGATGTGGCTGAGGTCCATGACTGCTTCACTATAGGAGAGATCCTGGCCATCGAGGATCTCGGCTTCTTCCCGAAAGGCGAGGGGGGGATCGCAACGGAGGAGGGGCGGACCTCAATAGGCGGGGATGTGGCGGTAAACACCTCTGGAGGGCTGAAGGCATGCGGCCATCCTGTGGGCGCCACGGGCATAAAGCAGGCATGCGAGATCGTGCTCCAGCTCAGAGGCGAGGCCGGCAAGCGTCAGGTCGATGAAGCTGAGATAGGATTGACGCACAACGTCGGCGGCTCTGGGGGGACAGCGTTGGTACATATACTCTCGAGGTGATACCACGACGACAAATGCTCCGAGGTTCTGGAGGTGCATACCCCAGAGGTACAATTTGATAGGGACGCACTGCAAGAGCTGCGGCGAGTACTATTTCCCGCCCCGGACTCTGTGCCCCAACTGCAGGAGAACGGGCCAGATGGAGGAGCACAAGTTCAGAGGCACGGGCACTGTGATCACATACACGACAATATACAGCGCGACGGAGGACTTCGAGAGGCTCACCCCGTACAATCTCGCGATAATCCAGCTTGACGAGGGGCCGAAGCTCACGGGACAGGTGGTCTGCTCGCCTGAGAACATGAAGATAGGCATGCGCGTGAGGCCTGTTTTCAGGATACTCGGAAAGGAGGGGGAGAGGGGCATAATATACTACGGGACGAAGTTCGCCCCTGCAGAAGATGCTCCTTAGAGACGGCGGCTGATAGAGCGGTACCGCTTCAGCACGCATTTGAGTCAACAGGCCCGGGATTAGATACTTATTGTAGTAGCCCGTAAATGTTCTGGTTCAGCTTTCAGGGGGATTCGGCGGTTTTGAGCGAGACGACGTATGATGCCAGTCATATCAAGGTGATGGAGGGTCTGGAAGCAGTAAGGCACAGGCCCTCAATGTACATAGGTTCCACGGATGCGCTGGGCCTTCATCACCTTGTTTACGAGGTGGTCGACAACAGCGTGGACGAGGCGATGGCCGGTTACTGCAAAGAGATAGCCGTGGTAATCCATGGGGACGGCTCGGTCTCGGTGAAGGATGATGGCCGTGGCATTCCAGTCGATATGCATCCGCAGTACAACCGGCCTGCTGTGGAGATAGTCATGACTGTGCTCCACGCTGGCGGAAAATTCGACCACGATACATATCAGGTCTCCGGCGGGCTGCATGGCGTCGGCGTTTCCGTCGTCAACGCCCTTTCAGAGTGGCTTGAGGTGGAGGTCAGCCGGAGTGGAAGGACCTACAGGCAGAGGTACGAGCGAGGGCGGCCTGTCTCAGAGCTCGAGGAGATCGGCGTATCCGAGCGGACTGGAACCACGGTTAGGTTCAAACCGGATCCCGAGATCTTTGAGGTCACTGATTTCAGCTTTGACGTTCTTTCATCGCGCCTAAGAGAGATCGCATTCCTGAACAGAGGTCTCAGGATCAGCATAACAGATGAGAGATCCGACAGGAGCAAGACGTTCCATTACGATGGTGGCATAGTCTCCTTCGTTCAATACTTGAACAAATCTAAGGAGGTGCTGCATCCGAACCCGATCTACTTCTCCAGGGTGAGGGATGGTATATCGGTTGAGGTGGCGATGCAGTACAACACAAGCTACAACGAGTCTGTCTTCACATTCGCGAACAACATCAACACCCGGGAAGGTGGAACGCATCTCTCTGGATTCAGGGCAGCACTGACAAAGACTGTAAACGACTTCGCAAGGGAGAAGAAGCTACTGAAGGGGGATGCAAAGCTCACAGGGGAGGACCTGAGGGAGGGGCTGGTCGCTGTGGTCAGCGTCCGGCTTCCCGACCCGCAGTTCGAGGGCCAGACCAAGACAAGACTGGGGAACAGCGCGGTCCGTGGTATTGTGGAATCGCTTGTCTCTGAGGGCCTGATGGAGTACTTCGAGCTGAACCCACAGGCGGCAGAGGCGATAGTCGAGAAGGCGACAGAGGCGATGCGGGCCCGCGAGGCAGCCAGGAAGGCAAAGGAGCTCACGAGGCGGAAGACCGCGTTAACATCATCAGGACTTCCTGGAAAGCTCGCAGACTGCGCCGAGAGCGATCCCGCAAAGAGCGAGCTTTACATCGTCGAGGGAGAGTCAGCAGGCGGTTCTGCGAAGCAGGGCAGGAACAGGCACTTCCAGGCGGTCCTGCCGCTCAGGGGCAAGATACTGAACGTTGAGCGCGCGAGGCTCGACAAGATGCTCAAGAACGAGGAGATTCGAAACCTCATAACAGCCCTCGGCACCGGAATAGGAGACGATTTCGATATAACAAAGGCCAGGTATCACAAGATCATCATCATGACAGATGCTGATGTGGATGGATCACATATACGAACGCTTCTACTCACGTTCTTTTACAGATACATGCAGCCTTTGATAGAGGCTGGCTACGTTTACATCGCCCAGCCGCCGCTCTATCAGATCAGAAGAGGGAAGAGCGTGAAGTACGCGTACTCTGATGAGGAGCTTGCGAAGCTTTTAGAGGACGGCAAGGCTGTGGTCCAGCGGTACAAGGGTCTGGGCGAGATGAACCCGGAGCAGCTCTGGGAGACGACGATGGATCCGGAGAAGAGAACGCTTCTCAGGGTGACGCTGAAGGATGCTGTAGAGGCCGATGAGATCTTCTCCATACTGATGGGGGAGCAGGTGGAGCCCAGAAGGATCTTCATAGAGACGCATGCTAGAGAAGTGAGAAACCTGGACGTGTGATCGCATGGCAGAGATAGATGTCGATGTAACAGAGGAGATGAAGTCCTCCTACATAGATTACGCGATGAGCGTGATCGTCGGGCGGGCTCTTCCAGATGTCAGGGACGGCCTGAAGCCTGTTCACAGGCGCATCCTCTACGCCATGTATGAGCAGGGCGTGACATTCGACCAGCCGTACAAGAAGTCTGCCCGCATCGTCGGCGATGTTATGGGTAAGTATCACCCGCATGGCGACGCAGCGATCTACGAGACCATGGTCAGGATGGCCCAGGACTTCTCGATGCGCTACACACTGATCGATGGCCAGGGAAACTTCGGCTCGGTCGATGGGGATCCGCCTGCTGCGATGCGATACACAGAGGTCCGGTTATCGAAGATCGCGGGCGAGATGCTCGCGGATATCGAGAAGAACACCGTGGATTTCGTGCCGAACTACGACGGCTCTATGAAGGAGCCGACGGTGCTGCCCTCAAGGCTTCCCAACCTGCTCGTAAACGGATCCACAGGCATCGCTGTTGGAATGGCGACGAACATACCGCCCCACAACCTCAGGGAGGTCGTGTACGCGCTTATCCATCTGATCGAGAACCCCGAAGCCTCTGTGGCGGATCTCATGAACTTCATCCAGGGCCCGGATTTTCCCACCGGAGGATACATAGTGGGAAAAAGCGGCATAGAGAGCGCCTATGCCACAGGCAGAGGCACTATAACAATAAGGGCAAGATCCGAGATTGAGGAGGGGCGCAGGGGCTCTAGGATAGTATTCACAGAGCTCCCCTATCAGGTCAACAAGGCCAAGGTCGTGGAGGACATCGCGGAGCTCGTCAAGACCGGAAGGGTGGATGGGATCTCGGAGATCCGGGATGAGTCTGATCGGGAGGGGATAAGGCTGGTAGTGGAGCTGAAGCAGGGCGTGAATCCCCAGGTTGTGCTCAATCAGCTCCACAAGCACACACAGCTAGAGACAACATACGGCATAATCAACCTCGTACTCGTCGACGGCCAGCCCAGGACCCTGACGCTCAAGGAGACCCTGGAGCACTACATCAACTACAGGGCTGAGGTGATCGAGAGGAGGACCCGCTTCGAGCTCGACCAGGCTGAGAAAAGAGCTCACATACTCGCGGGAATTCTGATCGCCCTCAGGAACATAGATGATGTCATAGCCCTGATCAGGGGCTCGCCATCGCCCTCAGAGGCCAGGGATCTGCTCATGGAGCGGTTCGGGCTCAGCGAGGAGCAGGCAAGGGCGATTCTGGATATGAGGCTGCAGCGGTTGACGGGTCTGGAGCAGGAGAAGATCGCATCCGAGGCCAGAGAGCTGGAAGCCACGATCGCAAAACTGAAGGGGATACTCGCGAGCAGGGCTGAGGTCCTTGATATAATTAAGAATGAGCTGAGGGAGCTCGCTGAGAGCTACGGCGATGAAAGAAGAACAGAGATTGTGGAGTCTGTGGAGTCTGTGAGGCCAGAGGACCTCATCCAGGAGGAGGAGGTCGCTGTGATAATAACAAAGAACGGCTACATCAAACGCCAGCCGCTCTCTGTGTACAGAATGCAGAGGCGAGGGGGTAAGGGCAGCATCGGGGCCGAGACGAAGAGCGAGGATTTCGTCACGGACATATTCACAGCATCGACGCTGGATTACCTCCTGATCTTCACAGACAAGGGCAAGGCGCACTGGCTCAGGGTCTATGAGATACCTATGGCCTCAAAGGTAGCCAGAGGCAGATCGATAGCTAGCCTGCTGCAGCTCGAGGAGAACGAGAGGATCACCGAGGCGATACCTGTCGAGAGCTTCAATAGAGATGGTTACATTGTGCTCGCCACACGCATGGGCAGCATCGTGAAGACCCCGATAAGGGCTTTCAGCAATCCGAGAAGGGGCGGGATCAAGGCCGTCAACCTACGCGGCGACTCTCTTGTGGCCGCCAGGCTCACAGACGGCTCGAGGGAGCTTATCGTCGCCACAAAGAAAGGAAAGGCGATAAGGTTCCACGAGAGCGATGTGAGATCGAGCGGGAGGGGCTCGATGGGTGTGAAGGCGATAAACCTCTCCGAAGGGGATGAGCTGATCTCCATGGATGTGGTAAAAGAGGGGGAGACGCTCTTCACCATAACCACACAGGGATACGGAAAGAGGACGGACCTGAGCGAGTATCCGCTACAGAGGCGCGGCGGCAAGGGGGTCAAGAACATAGATACGCGAAGAGGAGATGCGGTGGCCGCGATAACCGTATCAGACGACGATGGTCTCCTGATAACCACAAAGGAGGGCGTGATGATCCGGATCGCCGCGTCCGATGTGAGGGTACAGGGCAGGGCAACACAGGGCGTGAAGATAATGGATGTGAAGCCCGAGGACGAGATATCGGATGTGGCAAGGGTCGATTAGAGGCTGTGTGAATCGCTGATAGAGAATAGCGGTGTGTGCTGTGTTGAATAGTTAAGAGCTCTAAGGTCGATAGCTATTGATTTTTACTAGGATTGCAATTCGTATGAATCCAGAATCTGCTATCGGATTCTCAAACATTATTCAACACAGCAGCGGTGTGCAGATCCGGCCCTCAGGACTGAGAGAGAGTCGCATCTGCACTCCATCGCTGGACTCACAGAATTCGCCAGAGATATGGGCAGGCGGTTCAGGGGCTCCGCGATGGTCGGCTATCAAAATAATGATTAATAATTACAGATTCTCCTTAACATGTTAAACGGTCTGCGAATAACTTATCAATCATGTCAAAAGGTTTAAGTTCTAGTGGATCGTAGGGTGTACAGCTCTGTCTCTCAGGAGGTGACATCGATGAGCATCATGGATCATGTGCTTGTTGTGGTGATATTCGGAGTCCTGGTCGTTGCGCTGCCATGGCTATCGAACAAGTGGTCCGACAGCAGGTCGGGCGTTAGGTAGGTCTTTTCACACAGGGCTAATCCCGCGGGGAACAGCCCGCGTCTGTATTTATATGAAATCATGCAGAAGGCCCCCCTTGGAAGGAGGTCACCGCATTTTGCATCTTTTTCCGTAATGCGGGCACTTCGTGTTTGTGCATGCATCCCTTGCTGCCTCTGTCAGCTCCATGAGCAGCATCTCCAGCCTGCCCTCCAGCTCAGGCGGCACATCCTCACGCACTGCGAGAACCTCCACCCTGTGGAGCAGAGAGTGTGCGGTCACGCTGCTCTCAGAGGACCTTGCCATCTCCTCGAGCTCGTTCAGTACCTCAATCCACTCATCATATCTCATGGTTTCTGAAAACACGTTCATCGACATCTATCCCCATGATGGATCTCATCCCCCCGGATATATCCTCTGCTATCCAGGCGCAGCCGGTGGCCGAAGCAAATGATGGCAGTGGATTGACATCAACGCCCAGAAGCTCAGAGACACGTCCAGCGATGCGCGCGGCAGGATCTCCTGCAATAAACATATCTGGAGATCCAGCGCCGAGGTCTCTGAGAAGAACAGACATCGCGCTCATCTCCATCGCTGCGAACAGGGCCAGGGTCTCCAGCGCGAGCTCGTCACGCTCATCCGGGATATTCATCCTTCTGAGGATGCCGCCATGCGAGAATGCCTCGTTCGCCGTCATCATTCCATCATCAACAGCTCGTATCGCATCTACATCCAGAGGCCCCTGAAGCAGGCCAGGGGCGAATATCGGCGCATCTATCGCGCCGGCAATCCTCCCATCGTTTATGCCGATCGTGACGGTGTTGGAGCTAGCATCGGCTATCACAGCATTCTCCACACCTCTGCGCACCACATAGTACCCAAGGCCGACCTTCTCAGGGCTTGCTCCATGTGAAAAGACCTTCATTCTGACGTCGATTTTGGAGCCCCTGTGCACACCGGGGAGCAGGACAACGGGCCAGCCTGAGATCATCATGGCCTCGTAGACCCTGGTGCCGCCACCGACCTCGATCCCGGCGCCGCTGAGCCTTGCGAGCCCCCTGTTCTCAGCATCCTGGATTCTGGTTATGCGCGTTATGCCGTCGCCCATCGAGTAGCATAGCGCCACAAGATCGAACGATCCAGCATGAAAATGATCCTTTATCCTCTCCAGTATCCCCTCCGGCTTAAGCGATCCGGCCTCAGATCTGGGTATTGCGATGCCATCACCATGATGGTTCGCAAACCTTATCGCTCTCGTCCCGTGATCGACGCCTATGAACATGTGCTTCCCTGCTTTTCTCCTGCCGAGCACCTCAGCCCTGAGTTGGATCTTGACTTGCGCTCCCAGGAAACTCGGAACCAACCACCTACTTGCCCCCTCCTGCGAGCTTCACTATCTCCTTCGCTAGCCTTACGCTCTCATCAATGCTGTCGATGCGTGTGTCAGTGCGGATGCATCTTCCTGGATAGCTGCTGCTCCTCGATACCATGAAATGATCAACCCCTCCAAGAATCGAGATGACGCCTTCATCACTCGGCTCGATCCCCACTGCCCTCATGAACCTGGCCGCAGGCCCGCTGAACGGTCTGTCGCCATCTAGAGGGCTCACCGCCACTGTCGTCTTCTCCGCAATCAAGTCCCTCACCCCCTTCAGCGAGAGGATCGGGCCGATGCTCGTCACCGGGTTGCTGGGTCCGATTACGACTGTATCCTCTTTTCGAAGTGCTTCAAGAAATCCACTGCTGGGTCTCGCATCATCGATCCCCTCAAAGCGGATCCCCAGGACCTCAGGCTCCCCCCGCCTCTCGACCCAGAACTCCTGGAAGTGCATGTCGCCCAGTGGCGTCTTGATGATCGTGGATACGCTGTCATCGCTCATCGGGAATATCCTGGACCTGATCCCCAGCGCTTCTCTCATCATCTCAGTGGCGTCGCTGAGCGTTCCCCCTCTGCGAATGAGATCGGATCTGAGTATATGAAATGCCCGGTCGGCATCGCCTATTGCGAGCCTCTCCCTAACCCCCAGCCCGCTCAGCCGGGTGTGGGTGATGAAGCTGTCCCCCCTGATGCCCCACCACCTCTCTTCATCGATCAACCCCGCGAGGGTGTAGATGACAGTATCCAGGTCGGGGGAGACAAGGTTTCCGGAGACCCAGATGTCCTCGGCTGTGTTGACAACAACTGTGATCTCCTCTGGATCCAGAACCCTTGCAAGGCCGCGAAGCAGCTTCGGTGTGCCGGTGCCGCCACTGAGTATCAGCATGCTCACTCGGAGAGATCAAGGACTATCATGCCCGTCTTCAGAGTGCTGGCCTCCTCTATCGAGAGAGGTGTTGCCACAACGCGATCCGATATTATGGCGCTGTTTCCGAAAGGATCCTCCAGGATCACCGTGAGGCTGAACTCACCCCTGAGCGCCATCTCTATCTTAGAGAGAATCTCCTCGCCCTTTGCGGTCCTCTCGGTATCCATGGCCTGTCTCGCCGCGTTCGTTGCGAACTCGACTATGCCCTTAACCCTGACAAGAACGCCCTCGATGTTTGTTATGTAAGCCTCAGATGCGTATCCTGGCTCTATATCCACTCCGATCTCAGGTATGTGGATCGTGCCGCTGGAGGATCTGAGAACCCGGGCGTTCAGGTCCTCGAGCTCTCTGATGACAAGAGTGTGCCTGCACGGCTCACGCTGGCTCAGGAGCATCGTATCGCTGTGCCTGAAGCCGCACTCGCAGACCCCTGCTATGATCAGAGCGTCCCCGAAGTATGGCAGCTCTATCGTCTCCCAGTTGAACTCCATCGGCGCCCCGCACATGGGGCAGCTAGCCTTCGTCTTGAGCTTCAATCTCTTCCTCCCACAACCTTCTCCCTGTCGATCCTTATGCCGCTCGGAACTATGACGACCAGGTCGTCTCCGACTCCGGCTATATCTCCAGCCATATCCTCGACGATCTTCCTCAGCTCGCCTATCGCCCTGTCGAGAGATGCCTTGTCCCTCTTCATGGGCGCTATATCAATCAGCAGTATGTTGCGGGATCGTATCTCCTGCTTTATCTCCGGCAACACATCGAGAGACGTGAGCTCGGCCACTCTGAGATACGCCCTGGGCCCCTCCGGCTCATCCTCGAACTGGCCCAGGTCCACCTCCACATACTCATCTGTGGCAGGCCTGCCCATCAGTCTTTCAAGGAACTTCACCATCTCAAACCCTCAAGGATGTGATGATTATTATTATATTTAGATCTGCTGGCGTGCACCCACCAGCTTTAGCCCGATCAGCGACATCATAATTATGTAAAGGGCCACAGCCCCGACGAAACCGGTGGGTCTGAGATTCTCAGGGAGCACAAGCTGTATCGCAAGCAACATAACTATCAGTGCCAGAACCATGCCGGTGCTTGTTATTATCTCCAGCTGCTTTCTATCCATGATGAGATCTCAAGATGATCTCAAAGATATTGTTTGCGGGCGCTCAGGGATATAGCTGCAGGAACGACGGAAACCCCCACATGCGACAGCAGAGGCGTGCCAAAGGATGAAACCCCAGAACCCGTCTAGGAACCGCTTCCGCTCTAATCCACCCCATACCCACAGTATTGCTGCCTCTTCCATGTGACCTGGCGAGCAGATGAGTGCGTTCAGCAATATGCCTGCATGAGTCTCTTGCGGATCTGCAGAGGCGGAAGCTGGATTCCTTTCAGGCAGTCGCACATGATTGTGTTGCCAAGCCTGTGGCCCATCCATGAGCAGCCGGACACTGCTCTGCACGCCCTCAGAATCGCTTACCGGATGACCCCCTTGCACCATCATGTGCGTCCATCGGCTGGAACTGAGGTTTTGCTGTGTACAATATTGCGTTTGCTTATCCATCACAACATGAGCCAGATCGCATTGTACAAAAACATGGAGAGAGGCATGATCAAAAATTAGAAGGGCCTGAAAGGCCCAGTTCATACGGCCTCACCCAGGATGTAGCCGATTATCCTGCCGTATGCAGGCCTTGCGATGCCCACACCTATCAGAACGCCGATTATGGTGATCAGGGCGAAGCCCATCAGCGCGCCGAAGCCCATCCAGAGGAGCGGGATCATCGCGGCAATGGTGGTTGCAGCCGCTCCCAGGATGATGTAGAACGCCCTGGAGAGCCTCGAGAGGTATATCTTGCCTGTGAGCAGAACGCCCTTCGCCTCCTGCTCGTTCCTCTCTGTGATCCTCTCTCCATGGAGGAGCTCATCTGTTATTATGAATAGGTGATCAACACCAGTGCCTATCACCATTATTATACCAGCGATGCTCGCAAGATCGAGCTGCCATCCGGCCGCTGACCATATGCCGAGCATCATGAGGACCTCGCTGAATGAGGTGCATACGATCGGCAGCACTATCCTCCTCTCTCTGTATCTGTAAAAGACCAGAAGCCCCACGGCAAGTATCGCGAGGATCCCTGCAAGTGCCACCTGGAACTTGAACTGAGAGCCCAGAGCAGCATCAACCTGCCCCGAGCCTATGATCTTGACGTTCACAGGCAGCGCGCCCTCTCTCAGGTGGATGTACAGCTCCTTCGCCTTTCTCGATCCTGCATCACCGGTGCCGACCTCGGCTACCAGGCTTCTCATGGGCGCTTTATCGAGAGCAGATGCGAGCTCTGGGGCCAGAGGAGCGCTGAAGATCTCATCCTTATCGAGATACATCGATATCTCATGCGCCTTCGGATTCCTGGTGGCTCCGACCTCTTTGGCTATACGCTGGAATGTGAGAGCCCCCTCCTCTGATAGGGTGAAGGGCACACCCCACATCCCGTTCCTGTCTCCTCTTGGAAGCTCCACAGACTCCACAGCATCTCCGTACACAACATGCCTGGTCTCGTTCGGGCCCACCTGGATGCGTATCTCGAACTTCCCTGGCTTGCCCACGACCTCCTCTGCGGTTGAGACGTTGACGCCTGCGAGATCTATGGTTATGAACCTGTTATCGACGACCCTCACCTTGATATCCTTGAGACCGAGACGGTTGAGCTTCTTGTCGAGAACCTCTTTAGTCTCATCGACCGTCTCGGGTGTGAGGCCACTGATGAACGTGTTCTCTCCAGGGGCAATCCTGCCGCCGACCTCAGATAGAATCGAGTCGAGCTGCTCTCTTGTCACATTCGACCTTATCTCGTAGCGCACAGGCTCTAGCCCAACGATCCTGACATCTGAATCGAGACGTGTTTTGAGGTAGTTAACAACAACGCCTTCCGGAGAGGCCGGCACAGTTATTCTGGTCGTGTTCTCCCTCACCAGAACCTTTGATCCGGGATAGCCGAGATCCTCAGGCAGAGTCTCCGGAACCTTTCCCTCTATCGTTATTACGTAATTATCGCCTCTCCTCGAGACATCCTCCACGACCCACGCGCCCTGGAACTCCCTCTCCAGGATCTTAACAGGATCGACATCGAGCTGGACGATCGCTCCCTCAAGCTCCAGCTGGAGCCACGACCCACCCTCCAGGTCCAGGCCGTACTTGATGCCCGAGTTCATACCCATATAACCGGGTATCGGAGTGAGTATGAAGATCAGGGAGAGGACCACAGCCGCGATGTAAATGATAACCCTGGGATCCTTTGAAATGCTGCCTGCAAGGCTCATCTCTTACCACCCCTGGCGAGCTTTGGATTCCGCTGTATGTACCACCGCAAAGCCTGGACGTTTGTTATCCAGGTGTTCATCATATCCGCAAGGAGGCCGAAGAAGAGCACCACGGATATGTCGGAGATGATATCGATCTTCGTGAAGGTGGGGGACACCAGATAGATCATGCTCGATACAAGGATCAGAACGATGACCGCGGATAGCGTCGTGGACGTCATCATGAGTCCGGTCCTCATCGCCCCCATCACCTTCTCATTTATGGGACCCTTTCTCTTGAGCACCCTCACGGTGAGCAGTATATCTGTATCCACAGAGTAGCCTATGAGCATCAACAGGGCTGCAACCGTGCCGAGCGAGAGCTTGACGCCCACAGCGGTCATCATCCCTGCAGCTATTACTATATCTGCAAGGGCGCAGAGCACGACGATCCCTGAGACGACCGGCTGTCTGAAGACGAAGAAGACCACAAGGGCCATGAGTATGAACGACATCAGAAGGTACCTTGGAGCATCACTCTGGAGCTGCTTGCTGTACACAGGCCCTATGTATCTGAGCTCAGCGTCAGGGAACTTTTCATTAACCGTCCGCGCCAGGCTCTTGTATTCCTCAGCTCCCATCGGAGGGAGCTGGATGTAGTACCTGCTTCCCACCTTTCTCAGCTCGGAGACATCATAACCCGCAAGCTTGCTAAGTACCTGCGATTCAGGCTCCTCAGCGGGAACTGTTATGAGCGTGCCACCCGTGAACTCGATCCCCATTCTGACCGGCGATCCTGTGGTGAAATACGTGGCGGCCAGAATAATGATAGATAAAGCTAATACGGCAGCTGGAACTGCGATCATCTGCCGCCTGTCTATCTTCCTGATGAACTCCTCTAAATCCATACAAGCCTCCTTTCTGGCTGAACCACGCTCAATATATTTACGATTTTTGTGCCAGGCGATGTGCGAGCCGCACTGAATTACGAACGAGAACAGCTCAAATTCCGGATCGCGGGCTCGAGATGGGGATCGAACTGCTGCGCTATACTTCTGCCAGCAGCCAGCGGCACAGCATCAACAGATCTTGATTGCTCTGGGTTCTATGATCGGTCAGAAGGCAGGATGAGATGAGTAAATCTAAATTCAGAGATTGTTAACATGTATTCATGGACGTATTCGATGCGCTAAAAGGAAGGAGATCGATCAGGAGATACCAGGAGAGACCTGTATCCAGAGACACTTTGGAGAGGCTACTTCAGGCGGCTGAGCTGGCGCCATCTGCAGGCAACCTTCAGTCCAGGAGGTACGTGGTTGTGATGCGAGAGGATCTCAAGAAGGCACTTGCCCTGGCTGCGTACGGCCAGAGCCATATATCCTCTGCGCCTGTGGATATAGTCGTATGCGCTGATGTGAGGAGATCGAGCAGGCGGTACGGCGACAGAGGAAGCCTCTACGCGATCCAGGATGCGGATGCTGCTGCGATGTGCATGCTGCTTGCAGCGCATGCGATGGGCCTGGGAGCATGCTGGAACGGCGCGTTTGATGATGGGATGGTGAGAGATATCCTGAGCATCGAGGAAGGGCTTGCTCCTGTCGCCATAATCTCCCTCGGCTGGCCCGCCGAGTCGCCTGCCTCTCCTGGAAGGCTGCCGCCCAATGCGCGCTGGGAGGTATGAGAGCGGCTGATGTACAAGAACCTAAGGGATATCGTGGATGCGATCGCGTCCGGTGTGATAAGGAACGAGGAGGATCTCGAAAAGGCGAAGAGGTCCCTTGCAGCCAGTCTGAATCTTTCAGAGATACCGGGCAACCCGGAGATACTCGCTGCAGCCAGACCTGATGAGAGGGATCAACTGAGGCTGCTGGTAAAAAAGCCGACCCGCACTCTCTCCGGGGTTGCTGTGATCGCCGTCATGACGAGCCCGGCGCGCTGCCCGCACGGCACGTGCGTCCCATGCCCGGGGGGCGTTCTGGGCGAGAGATGCTCACCGCAGAGCTATACAGGGCGGGAGCCCGCGGCGCTCAGGGCCGTACAGCACAACTTCGACCCGTACGCTCAGGTGGCTGCGAGGCTCAGACAGCTCTCAGAGACAGGCCACCCTGTCGACAAGGCAGAGCTCATTCTCATGGGTGGAACCATCACCTCCAGGCCCCTCGGCTACCAGTGCTGGTTTGTGAAAAGATGTCTGGAGGCGATGAACGATTATCCTAACACGGAGAGCATAGCAGGCTGGAGGTCCTTCAGAGAAGTGACTGACGCAAACAGCAGTGCAGCCGTGAGAAACGTCGGCATAACATTCGAGACCAGGCCCGACTGGTGCCGGAGCGGTCATGTTAAAAACATGCTCCTCCTCGGGGCGACAAAGGTCGAGCTGGGGGTGCAGAGCATCTACGATGATGTTCTGAAAATGATGCGGAGAGGTCATTCTGTGGAGGATACCATCAGAGCGAACCGGTTGTTGAGAGAGTCGGGCCTGAAGGTCGGGTTCCACATGATGCCAGGGCTGCCGGGGTCGAACCCTGAGAGAGACCTCAGGATGTTCAGGGAGCTGTTCGAGAGCAGCGATTACCGGCCGGATTACCTCAAGATCTACCCCACTCTGGTGATTGAGGGAACAGAGCTCCACAGGATGTGGGTGCGTGGCGAATACGAGCCGCTTTACGATGATGAGGCTGCTGATCTGGTATCACGCATCAAGGAGATCCTACCAAAGTACACAAGGCTCCAGCGCGTGCAGAGGGATATACCTGCGCACCTCATAGCTGCGGGTGTCAAAAAGAGCAACCTCAGGCAGCTCGCAAAGAAGAGGCTTGAGGAGCGCGGAGCGAGGTGCATGTGTATAAGGTGCAGAGAGGCCGGGCTTCGCGGGATATCCGAGGGAGATATCGAAATGAAGATCGAGAGCTATGATGCATGCGGAGCGAGGGAGCACTTCATATCGTTTGATACTGTAGATGACACCCTCGTCGGATTCCTCAGGCTGCGGCTGGGCGATGATGCCAGGATCAGAGAGCTTCATGTCTACGGCCCGCTCGTACCCATCGGCAGGAGGGGCGGATGGCAGCACCGCGGCATCGGCGCGATGCTCGTCGAGACCGCAGAAGAGATTGCGAGGGATCATGGCTACGATAAGATCTACGTCACAAGCGGCATAGGCGTCAGGAGCTACTACGCCTCTCTGGGCTACAGCCTGAATGCGCCGTACATGGAGAAGACGCTTTGATCTGATAGTAAGCTTTGGATGCATCTGAAACGCTCTGAATGAAATGCCTGCTGCACACCGACTCAGATCCACGCTGCCCTCTGTGATCCTGAGAGGCAGGGCGCGGATTTGCAGGCAGGTCTTCTGTCTCCAGGAGATTAGTTGGTTATATATCCCTTGAAGACCTTCTTAATAAATGCACAGCAGCGTGCAGCTTGTGAAGAGGTATGAGAGATGGCAGGAGCTGTTGTTGGTAAACCCAATGCAGAGGTCGCAAAGAAGCCCAGGAAGCGGAGGAGGTTGAAGGTCGCCCATCCTGAGAGGTGCATCGGATGTCTTAGCTGCATGTTCGCATGCAGCAGGATAAATACAGGGCACGCATCGCTCGAGCGCTCGGCGATAAGGATAAAGACGCAGGGTGGGATCGAGGGCGACCCCATAATAGTGGTCTGCCATGCGTGTGAGGATCCTGCATGTGTCAGGGCATGCCCGACGGGAGCTCTCTCGAGGAGAGAGGATGGGAGTGTGGTCTTTGATAGAGATCTCTGCGACGGATGCGGCAGGTGCGTGGATGCGTGCCTTATAGGAGCGATATCCCTCGACAGCGAGGGCAAGGCCGTGAAGTGCAAGCACTGCGGAGCATGTGTCGCATTCTGCCCGCATGATGTGCTCAAGCTGATCGAGGTGGATTAGAGGTGGTCTGATGCTGAGAAGAGTTCTTTACATAGATCTCACAAGAGGCGAGAGCTGGGTCGAGGAGAAAGATGACCTCTTCGAGGAATGGCTTGGAGGTACAGGGGTTGCAACACAGCTCCTGCTCAAGGAGGCCCCTGCAGGCGTCGATCCCCTCTCGCCAGATGCCCCGATAATCTTCAGCATAGGTCCTCTCTCAACGATGTTCCCGGCGATGACAAAGACCGTGGCCCAGTTCAAGTCCCCGCTGACAGGAGAGCTCGGGGAGTGCTATGCAGGCGGTAGGCTCGCAATGGCGATGAGGTTCGCGGGCCACGAGTCGATTGTGATAAAGGGCAGAGCTGAGCGCCCCTGCTACATATCCATTGAAAACGATAACGTGAAGATACGGGAGGCCACATCGATATGGGGGATCGGTGCCGGGCGAGTTGGAGTCATACTTAGAGATGTCGAGAAAGGGGTTGGAAGGAGGAGCATCATCAGGATAGGTCCTGCCGGAGAGAGGATGGTCAGGTACGCCGCCGTGATCGTCGACACCTACAGGCACTTCGGCAGGCTCGGCCTCGGCGCTGTCTTCGGATCCAAGAACCTGAAGGCCATCGTGATATCGGGGACAGAGGATGTCTCGATCCCGGACTCGAAGCGATATCGGGAGGTCTACAACCGGATTTACAGAATGGTCGTCCAGACAGATGCGATGGAGAAGTACCACGACCTCGGGACTCCCATAAACGTGAACGTTCTGAACCAGCTGAAGGGTCTGCCGACACGCAACTTCCAGTCGAGCTCGTTTGCAGAGGCAGAGAACATAAGCGGTGAGAGGCTCGCGGAGGAATACCTCTTCAGAAGGGTCTCGTGCGCGCACTGCCCGATAGGGTGCATACACATAGCGATGCTGAAGACCGCGTTCACCCCACATCACGAGTTCGAGGTGAGGAGGGTCAGCTACGATTACGAGCCGATATACTCTTTGGGAAGCAACCTGGGGGTGACGACTGCTGAAGGTGTGCTTGAGCTGATAGACGCATGCGAGCGTCTGGGACTGGATGCGATGAGCACAGGCGTGGTGCTCTCGTGGGCGACAGAGGCGTACGAGAAGGACCTTATCACGCCCCAGGAGACGCTCGGCGTGCCGCTCCAGTGGAACAACGTGAAGGGCTACATAAAGGCGATGGAGAATATAGTGGCTGCCCCGAACGATTTCTATGCTGCGCTTGCTAGGGGCGTGGAGTTCGCAGCTTCCAGATACGGCGGAACGGATTTCGCGATGGCCCTGGGAGGAAATGAGGTATCAGGATACCACACAGGTCCCGCATCCATAGTCGGCCAGCTTGTGGGTGTGAGACACTCGCATCTTGATAACGCTGGATACAGCATAGACCAGACGGCTGCCAAAAAGCAGCTCGATCCGAGCTCCATGGTTGATCAGATAATCAGAGAGGACGACTCGAGAAGCGTGTTCAACTCGCTCGTAGGATGCCTCTTCGCAAGAGGGGTTTACACAGATGAGAACATAATCGATGCTCTGGGTTCTGTTGGAATAACAAAGAGCAGGGAGGAGCTGACAGAGCTCGGTAGAAAGATATTCCTGGAAAAGTACAGGTTCAAGAGCAGGGAGGGCTTCGATCTCTCGAAGGCGAGAATACCCAGGAGGTTCTTCGAGACCGTGAGCACTCTCGGCCGTATCGATCCCGAGACTGTGGAGAAGATGATCGCTCTCTACAAAGAGAGGCGTGGGTGGGCGTAACCCTACAATCAGAACCCTCCACGCAGAGGAGAAGTGCCATGAACAGGATGGATATGGAGGTAATGGACCCATCGAGGGTCCACCAATCCACTGGAGAGGTGCCATGAACGGCATGCAGGCGATAATACTGGCTGCAGGCGAGGGGTCCAGGATGAGGCCCCTCACCGCGAGCAGGCCGAAGGTCATGCTTCCCGTGGGTGGAGCACCGCTGCTCGAGGAGCTCATACTGAGATGCAGAGACGCAGGGATAAACAGGTTTGTGTTCGTTGTGGGCTATCGCAGAGATGTGATAACATCCCATTTCAAGGACGGCAGCGATCTCGATGTGGAGATCAGCTATGTGGTACAGGAGAAACAGCTGGGCACAGGACATGCGCTGATGGTCGCCAGGGAGCTCTCAGATGATAGGTTCTTCGTCATAAACGGGGATGTGCTTCCGGACGTCGAGGCGCTCAGGCACATGATCTCGATGGATGATCTCAGTGTTGCGACGCACCGCGTCGTGGAGGCAAGCCGCTACGGCGTCTTTCTGCTCAGAGATGGGCTCGTGGAGGGGGTCGTAGAGAAGAGCCCGTCGCCGCCGTCTGACATGGCAAACGCTGGCATATACCTGCTTGACAGGGAGATCTTCGAGCTCCTGGAGGAGGTGCCTGTCTCGATCAGGGGCGAGTATGAGCTCACCGATGGGATAAACGCCCTTGCAGCCGCGGGGAGAAAAATCTGGGCTGTCGAGCTCAGCGAGTGGGTAGAGGTCGGCGTCCCCTGGGACATACTCACAGCCTCGAACGCTGTGCTATCGAGAAAGAGCCCTGTCGTTGAGGGAGATGTGGAGAGCGGCGCCACGCTCAAGGGTAATGTATCAATCGGCAGCGGCACTCTGGTGAGAAATGGAGCGTACATCGAGGGCCCTGTGTGGATCGGAAGGAACTGCGATATAGGGCCGAACTGTTACATACGCGCAGGATCATGCATAGGGAACAGCGTGCGGGTGGGAAACGCCGTTGAGATCAAGAACTCGACCATCATGGATGGCACCAAGATAGGCCACCTCTCCTACGTGGGGGACAGCGTCATCGGGTATGGCTGTAATCTCGGCGCCGGTACCATCGTATCGAACCTCAGGCATGACAACAGAAATATTCTCTCTTACGTCAAGGGCGTTCTTGTGGATACCGGAAGGAGAAAGCTTGGCGTTATAATGGGGGATAATGTCAAGACTGGAGTGCATACATGCATCTACCCGGGAACAGTGATAGAGCCCGGTTACCTCTCAAGGCCAGGCGAGGCGCTCAGAGGATATGTGAAATCCATGCAGAGCGCACCCGTGGGCTGAATTGCCCATGCTTGGACGGTGCTGGGCACATGTTGATTAGGAGAACGGATGCAAACTCTTCCAGCTATTCAAATCCCCAAGACCAGTGTTATCAGGGCACAGAGATCCGGCTTGAGCCAAACTTTTTGCGGTACGACCTTCCACCCTGATGTTTTCGCTGAGATATCAATATGACAGAACTGTAAGCTGTCTGTTTCAGGCGACCCACCCAACATCGGTCTGGTTGAATGTACAGAAGTGCGGCATACTTAGAGGCGATCGGATGAGAGTTCTGAGCAAGATATTCTAGCTTACAGATACTGGTTATTATGAGAACTGGCACCTTGCGCAGCTAGGTGCCGCTTCTACATAGTAGACGCATTCTACATAGTAGACACATCTTCCTTATTCGGACAGGTCCTGATCGATAAACATATATCTTTTGAAGAAGAGCAACCTTGCTAGAGGGCAGCAAAGCCGCGCGCGATTGAGAGGTGCACTTTATGCCGTCCAGACGCAGCAAAGCGCAGATCATGTCAGATATACTGGAGATATGTATTGATGGTGCCAACAAGACGAAGATTGTTTACAATGCGAACCTGAACTTCAAGATGCTGAACTCATATCTTGATGCGCTCACAAAAAAGGGCCTTCTTCATGTCAGGAAAGATCACGGCAACGAGTATGTGACCACAGAAGAGGGCATCAGGATGCTCGAGACGTGCAGGAGCATAGATCTCGAGCTAGGCCAATAAGAGTGCCCTCA
>NZ_JANIHG010000004.1 GCF_024518575.1 Methanothrix sp.
TGAAGTCGCCATTTTAGAGCGTCTGGAGACACCCGCCTGATGGGCGGGAAGCCCATAGCATTCAGGGGCTGCAGATATCCTTTAGCTGTCATGCAGGTTCCCGAAGGCTCTCGCCACAACCTCGCTTATCGCCGGGTGGATAACCTGTGACCTTGCCATCGGCGTTACGTCCTGATTCTCGGCGTTCATCAGATACGTGACCTGCTGCACGAGCTCCGGTGCAGAGGATCCTATGACGTGGAATCCAAGGATCCTGCCGCTCCTCGCATCGACTATCGCCTTCGCCATCCCCTCTTCATCCCTCGCATACCCCATGGCCGTCTGTCTGTAGTGCGCACGCCCGACGAGTATATCATACCCAGCAGCCCTCGCCTGCTCCTCGGTCATTCCGACGCCAGCTATCTGTGGATATGTGAAGACTGCATGAGGCACCGCATGGTAATCCACCGTCGCCTTCTTATTTCCACCTTTGGCAGCGCTGATGAGGTTGTGTGCCACGATCGATGCCTCGTAGTTCGCGGTATGCCTGAACATGTGCTTTCCAGTGATGTCTCCGAGGGCCCATATCCCGGGAGCTGTGGTCTCCAGATGCTCATTCACCCTGACCCAGCCGGCTCTGTCTATCTCCACCCCACTCTTTTCCGGCTGGAGCATATCGGTGTTCGGACGCCTTCCGGCTGCGAGAAGTATCTCATCGCCCTCGAAGCTCACGGTCTCTCCCCTGGATCTGTCGATCGCTGTCACGACCTTCTTTCCGTCCTCCAGATCCACACGTATCGCCTCCATGTTCGTGTGGATCCGCATGTGTCTCGATAAAGCCCTCAGCGCCATATCAGATATCTCGTGATCCTCAGATTTGAGAAGCCGTGGGTTGCGCCCAACTATTGCGACATCAGAGCCCATCGCGGAGAAGAAGTGCCCGAACTCGCATGCGATGTACCCCCCTCCCAGGATGATCAGGCTTTCAGGGGGTTTCTCTAATGAGAAGACAGAGACGTTATCCAGATACCCGGCCTCGCTCAGGCCTGCAACAGGAGGAACAAGCGATCTTGCACCTGCTGCGATGACGATCCATGGAGCTGTTATCTCATCATCACCAACCCTGATGACATGATCATCGACAAAAACACCTGTGCTGCGATACCAGCGGAGCTGCTCCTCTTCCTCAATCGCCTTCTCCATCTCCCCCCGCTCGGTCTCTATCAGATCCCTCATTCTTTTCATGATGAATCCGAAATCTATCGAGTCGACGTGGGCCTTTATCCCGAGCCTGCTGCCGTCCTCCACAGCCCTCACGATATCCGCGGGATATATCAGCATCTTAGAGGGGATGCATCCGGTGTTGAGGCACGTCCCACCAAGAGGGCCGTGCTCGATGAGAGCCACCTTGAGACCCTCAAAAACCGCCCTCTGTGCGACTATGAGTCCGGCTCCGGATCCGATCACAATTACATCGTAATTATCCATAAAACACCCTCCTGGAGAGACGCGCTGCGAGGCGCAGGCTGTATGCCCGCATCATTGGGTTCAGACGCATGCCGCTGCACGCTGACCCATTCCTGCTATCAATAAGAGCCGGCGATGGCCTGCGCGATTCAGATTCTCACCGCTGAGATGATGCGCACTCCAGAACTCGGTATTTCTCTCAGCTTAGATATTTCTCCGGATCCTTATCGAACGCCCTTTTGCAGCCCGGAGCGCAGAAGTAGTACTTCCGGCCTCTGTACTCGCTCACAAACTTCGCAGTCCGCTCGTCGACCTCCATCTTGCAGACAGGATCTATCGCCATCTCGAACCCTCTGAATTAGTTTTGCGCATCTGGTATATACCTTTTGAGCATCAGCGAGAGCGACACAACCGTTACGGACGAGAGGGCCATCGCGAGACCTGCAAGCTCCGGCCTGAATACAATACCAAAACCCGGATAAAGAACCCCTGCAGCAACTGGTATCAGAGCTGAGTTGTAAGCAAACGCCCAGAATATGTTCTGCTTTATCCTGGACATAACCTTTCTGCTAAGCTGTATTCCTCTCACAACATCCATGAGATCGTCTCTTATCAGAACGATCTCTCCTGCCTCTATGGCTACATCTGTTCCTGAGCCGATCGCTATCCCCAGGTCGGCCTGTGCGAGGGCTGGCGCGTCGTTTATGCCATCTCCGACGAATGCGACCGTTTTGCCTGCCTCCTGGAGCTTTCTGACCTCAGATGCCTTCTCCTGTGGCAGCACCTCCGCATGAACCTCCTCGATCCCGATCTGCTCTGCCACAGACCTCGCGGATCTGATGTTGTCCCCTGTGATCATAACGACATCAAGCCCCATACCTCTAAGCTTCTCCACAGCGGCTTTCGCTGAATCCTTGATGGCATCTGATATCGCGACAGCTCCTGCTGCAGCGCCGGCGACGGAGACGAATAGCACTGTCTGACCCAGCTCCTCGAGAGCGCGAGCTCTCCCCAGCATATCATCAGGTATTCTGGTTCCCCGCTCCGAGATGAACGATCTGTTCCCCACAGCCACCTCAAGGCCATCCACACGGCCAAAAACACCCATGCCGGGGAATGCGTAGAAATCCCTCACCTCAGGTATATCGACCCCCTCCGAGATCGCCCTCCGCACGATCGCCTCGCCGAGGGGATGCTCGGATCTGCTCTCGACGCTTGCCGCCAGCCTGAGCATCTGCTCATCGCCCATGATCTCAGTGACCTCAGGCCTCCCCACCGTGAGCGTTCCAGTTTTATCGAATACCACTGTTGTGAGTTTGTCTGAGACCTCAAGCGCCTCACCGCTCTTGATGAGTATTCCGAGCTCCGCTCCTCTTCCTATACCAACGGTCACCGCGGTTGGTGTGGCAAGGCCGAGCGCGCACGGGCATGCAACAACAAGGACGGAGATCATGGAGGAGAGCGAGAACATCAGGATCCTGTCCTCAGGCAGATACGATCTCCCTAAGAAGTACCATGCCAGAAATGAGAGCATTGCGATTGAAAGCACGATGGGAATGAATACGCTCACGACTCTATCTGCAAGCCTCTGAATCTCCGGCCTCGATCCCTGCGCTTTATCGACGAGGTCGATTATCTGTGCCAGGAATGTCTCCCTTCCGACGCGCATGGCGCGCATCTTCAGAGCAGCGTTTTTGTTCAGCGTGCCTCCGATCACCTGCGATCCCGGTTTTTTCAAAACCGGAAGAGGCTCTCCGGATATCATCGACTCGTCGACATAGCCCTCGCCATCGATTATCTCTCCATCTGCCGGTACCCTATCACCGGGCCTTATCAGGATGATATCCCCTGGCTTTATCATCTCCGCCGGTATCTCCTTCTCGCTGCCGTCAACGATAAGTGTCGCAGTCCTGGGCTGGAGTGCGACAAGCTTCTTTATAGCGTCTGAGGTCCTCCACTTCGCCCGCGTCTCCAGGTACCTGCCCAGGTTGAGGAAGGATGCCAGCATCACCGCGGTCTCATAGAAGATGAAATCATGCGAGAGCACGCCGAACGTGCTCAGGACGCTGGAAACAAACGCCACGCCGGTGCCCATCGAGTACATCACGTCCATGTTCAGATTTCTGTTCCTGAGCGCCCTGTGAGCAGCTCTGAAGATGCCGCTGCCCACGTACACAAAGGCAGGGGTTGCCACACACATCATCACTATGCTCATGGTGTGCGTCATCGGCGCAAGGTACATGAGCGCCATGAGGAGAGCGCTCGCCCCGAATCCCACGATTATCTTCCGCATCCGCTCCCTGAGATCCCTGGCTCTGATCTCAGCCTCGAGGCTCTCGGACTCCTCGCCAACCACGCCCAGGTACTGATATCCTGCGCCCTCTATTGCTCTCCGTATATCCTCCAGGCTGACGACTCTGGGATTGTAGGTGACGTATGCCTTCTCCGTGCCGAGGTTCACAGTGACATCGGAGACGCCATCTATCTCGCGAATCGCATCTGCAACCGTTGATTCGCATGTGGCACAGACCATCCCTCCCACCTTCACGGTCGCTCTTTCGTTGATCACATCATATCCTGCATCCCTGATCGCACTCTCCAGCTCCGAGAGCTTCAGCCTGGCTGGATCGTACTCCACAAGAGCGGTCTCGCTACCCAGATTCACGCTGGCGCTCTCGACCCCCTTCTCTCTCAGAGCGCTCTCTATCGTCGATGCGCACGTGGCGCAGGTCATTCCGGAGATCCTGATCTCCGCCCTTTTCCTCATTCTCTTCCTCTTCTGAGATCCTCTTTCATCCTGAGGTACTCGTCTCTCGTCAGCTCGCCCCTCGCGTACCTCTCATCAAGGATCGACTCCGCGTTCCTGATCGAACCGCCCGTCTCATCCCTCTTCAGCAGGTAGATGATGAGAAAGAGTATTCCGATCCAAGGGAGAACGACGAGAATCGCCCAGAGCAGGCCGTTCATGCCCCTCGATTCGGCATCCCTGTAGACCAGATATGCTATGACCAGAAACACCAGCCAGTATCCAAGCATCCATATCAGGGGAAATACACCCCATGTGCCCCACCACATGGGCCCCCAGTCCATCATGTGATACGATATCATGATGCTTCACTCCGGAAACTGAATCTGCGCCCACCGGCGATGCGGAGCTGCGCAGCACAATCACATGAACCTCTCGAACCTCTCCCGCGAGGCCTTGCATATCGGGCATACCTCGGGAGGCTCATCCCTGGCGCAGAGATACCCGCAGACCCTGCACCTCCACACGGGCTTGGAGAGCCCTGCGATCTTTGGCTCGCCGACCTGCCTCTGCTGGGCGGTCCCCTGCCTAGATCCGCGCCTCTCAGGCACAGGCCTCAGCTCATCCTCTCCCCTCGCTACACGCTCGGAGACGTAAAGAGCGCAGTAGCAAGCCCCGTACTCCGTGAGATCCTGATCCCTGTAGTCGCAGGGGCAGATTATGTCCAGATCCTCCTCCCTGACGCCGGAGGGAAGCCTGCAGGGGCATGCCATGTATCCGAAACGCTCCATATTCGTCAGAAGGCCGCGGACGATCCCCATGACGAATGATCTGTCAGGGTTGAGATGGTATCCTGCGGATTCGGCATCTTCTTTGAGCTTCTGGTACAGTTGCTCCACATCCTCATCGCTCACCACTTATGCCACCCCTAGGGCGCTCTTTATCTCCTTCTCTCTGTATCCGACGATCACCTTCCCATTTGCAACGAGTGTCGGAAACGTGAGATTCGGATTGAATTTCCTCAGCTCATCGATCAGCCCTGCCCTCTCAGCGCCGCTCGTCAGATCCACGTAAACGTAATCATAGCTGACGCCGAGCTTCGAAAGAAGGTCCCTCGTCTTCTTGCACCACATGCACGTGCTCAGCGCATACAGGGTCACACCACCAGCATCGCGTCCATCGACATGCACCTTTCCCATTTCATATACCTCCACAATAATTTGAATCTTAAATCGCTCCAGCATGCGCCCAACCATCTCCCGCTTCTGGCGGGTGTGCATCTGGGTGATTGAAATATGGTGGGAATTCTCGGCATTAATATCAACTGTTGATGCCCGCTTGCATATTAAATCCATGGGCCGCGGGCTGAGAGCACGTTAGAATGTCCTGCCATACGCTACCGGAGTATGGATTCCCATGCTCATGGCTGGTGGTCTCATATAATCTCTAAGTAAATAAGCGGCGCGAGGGCGATCAGCATCACCCCTGTGATGATCCGTATCGCGACGCGATGCTCATGCCTGAAACGCTCGACGCTCTCCGGCTGCATGCCGAGTGCGATGGCTCCGCCCAGCAGCATCACTGGAAGAACCACACCGAGGTTGTACAGAAAGAGGTACACGAGAGCTGATGATGCGTAGCCCTTTGTGTAGAGTATGCTGATGATCGCCACGTAAACCGCTCCGACACAAGGAGCCTTGACCATGGAGAACAGCATCCCCAGGAGAAAGTATGCTGCGAGGCTCTGAGCGCCTGCCGCTGCCTGGAAGTACCCAAGTATCCAGTCAGTCCTGAAGAGAGAGCGCCCACCGGAGCCAAGACGCCTGGCGTCCTCGAGCTGCATAATCCCGAGCAGGATCAGAAGCGCGCTCAGTACCAGCCTGAGCATCGAGGCAGTATCGCTGTCCTGCATCATCCTGAAGAGGCCCATTCCGAATACTAAGTACACAAAGAGTATGCCGAGAGAGAAGAAGAAGATCATTAAAAGCAGATCCCTTCTGCGCCCCGCGCTTGATAGAACTGTTGTTGCAAGGAACGCAAGTATTGCGAGCAGGCAGGGGTTGAAACCCGCAAGAAGACCTGCTACCAGGACCGTCAGCGCTGTGGACAGCGTGATGCTCCCGAGTATCTCCGGCGGGTATGGCGTCTCAGACGAAACATTTGTATCGGCCCCGCCTTCGAGAGCAGATACTATGAGCCCCCTTAGCTTGGTCTCATTGCCGTCGTAATCCCTGTAGCCTATAACAGAGCCGTCGATTATTATCGACGGGACATCCTTGACCCTGAACTCCTTTATGATCCTGCGTCCATCCTCGCTGGTGTATGTGAACTCCTTGATCTCCACACCGTTGTAACCGGAGAGCACATCCTCCAGCACCCTGTGTGCAGCGGCGCATTTGACACAGCCAGGGGCTGTCACGATCAAAACGTCCTCGCATGCTGCTGGATGCACGCAGAGGAGGATAGCGAGAGCTGCAATTATCGTCCTCAGCAGATTGCGAACGGTGTCGCATGCTGTTCCAGAGCTGGGGGGCATCTTCTGTTACCTTCTTATTCGCTGCAGATTGTCATCTTGTGACCTTCAGGAGACAAGAGCTCCATAGATCATGCCGATGAGCGTCGAGATAAGCACGACCAGTGTGATGTACACTCCGGCCTTTCTCGGGCCTATGACCCTTGCGATCACTATCATATTCGGGAGGCTCAGCGATGGGCCAGCGAGAAGTAGCGCCAGCGCCGGCCCCGGGGCAGTGACGCCGGCGCTGTAACCGAATAGCGTTCCGACTATGGGGACCTCGAGAAGCGTCGGCATGTAGAGCACAGCGCCTATGATGGAGGCGGTGAGGCACGATATAAAGCTGTTCGAACCCATTATCCTCCTTATCAGATCCATGGGCAGGAAGTACCCGATCACACCCACCACGAAAGTACCGGCGAGGAGCAATGGGAAGATTCTCTTCGCAAGCCACCATGTCTCGCCGAGGAATGCGTGTATCTCAACAGGCGTGTAGTACCTCCACATGGTGTATGCAGCCACAAGTATCAGCGCTGAGAGGATCGCGATCTTCGGCTCTAAACTTATTGCGCTGGATGTCGCGACCAGAAGTATGGCGATGAGCACTCCTATGAAGAGAAGCGTGGTTCTGCTCACCGAGCCGTCTTTTGAGCTGGGGTTTCCCTTGGCGCATCTGCTCTTCCCCTCTGGAAATACAAATGACATTATCAGTCCGATGAGCACCGCCATCATCACAGCCGCGATGGCTCTTGCAATCCCGATATCCAGGCCCAGAACCCTGGCGGTCAGCACTATCGCCATCAGGTTGATGGCCGGGCCGGAGAAGAGGAACGCAGTGGCAGGGCCTATGCCAGCGCCCTTCCTCTCGATTCCCGCGAACATCGGGAGTATGGTACAGCTGCACACTGCAAGCAGAGTGCCGGAGACCGCTGCAACCGGATAGCAGAGCCATTTGGGTGCATCTGCGCCGAAGTACTTCAGTATTATGTCCTTCTTCAGGAGCGCGGATATCGCTCCGGCTATGAAGAACGCCGGGATCAGGCATGTCAGCACATGCGCAGAGAGGTACTCGAGGAGGCTCTCAATGCCCGCGCTCATAGCTGCGTAAATGATATCCTGCAATCAATCACCACCTGTCTCCACGAGACTGGAAAGATGCTCAAGAGCTATCGAATCCGCGGTCTCGAGAAGCTCCACTACCTTTCTGTTCTTTATGCTGTAAATCGTCCTGTTTCCCTCGATCCTGCGATCAAGAAGCCCCGCATTGTACAGTATGCTCAGATGTTTCGATATTGTGGACTGGGATCTCTCAAATGCAGGGAGAATCTCGCACACGCACCGATCTCCACCCGAGAGGAGCATGATTATTTTTATCCTTATCGGATCGGCGAGCGCACCGAATATGCGGACCTGCATATCCAGCCTTGGAACAGAGAGCATGGACTGGGCTTTGCGAGTGCTGTATATAAGATTATCGGAATATGGCGATATAAGAATAATCAGATCTCTGATTCCAATGTTGGAGAAGAACGCTACTGTAAAGCTTGAACTTCTCCCGCGGAAAGCTTAAATTTGTATTAGCACCAGCAGGTCTAGCAGGAGGAGTTCTCTATGGCAGACTGTGATCTCTGTACGGTGGCAAAGCCGACTCTGATACCGATAAAGGTCAAGGTGCACACGCTTGCGAATCCCGAGGGCGCATACAAGGGCGTTTGCGAGAGCTGTCTCGAGGCGCTCAATGCTGCATGGGTAGAGCGGTTCGGTCCAAAGGAGAACAAGAAGTAACAGCTGCGGGGGCAGTTGCATCTGGCTTCAGAGGGAGGAGAAGATAGCGGTAGTCCTGCTTCTGATGGCCCTCTCCTCTCTGGCCGTCGCTTACTGGGCCTTTGGCATATCTGGATCTGATGACGATATCTCTCTGAGCGGAAGGATCGTCAGCATCAGAGAAACCCGCACCGGCGGTCATCTCATAATCACGCTGGACACAACCCCGCTGCAGATATTCATCCCCGCGAGGGTCGCAGGGAAGGTCCGAGGGGGTCTGTCCCCGGGCGATCGCGTGCAGGTCAGGGGACGCGTCTCCGAGTACATGGGCAGAAGCGAGATAGAGGTGGGCAGGCCCTCTGATATAACAAGGCTGTGATTGCAAGCGCAGGAGATGTGGCGGATCTGAGGATTCTCGAGAGAGCGTCTCCATCGCCGTAATTCTTCGAACAGAATGGTGTCGTTCCCATGAGAATCTTGCTCGTAAAGCCAGGTGCTCTCGAGAGGGATGAGGCTGGAAACATACTTTACGCAAGCTCATCCGTGACGCTGATAATCTCAGACAGGACTGTGGTGGTGGATACAGGATCCGCTGATGAGAGAGAGCTGGTTTTTGATGGTCTGAAAAGATATGGAGCATCGCCAGATGACATAGAGATCGTGGTTAACACACATCTCCATGAGGATCACACAGGCGGCAACGATATGTTCCGAAACGCAGATCTCCTCTCCTACCATACAGGTCTCCGCGAGGGATGCATTCTGGCGCGGGGAGTGAGTGTCATTGAGACGCCTGGGCACACGCTGGACAGCATATCTGTTCTGTGCATGCCCGGCAGTGTCGTGATCGCTGGCGATGCTCTGCCGACCGCTGACAACTACATCAAGGATCTTCCGCCTAGAATACATGCGGACAGGGCTCTCGCCCTCAGGAGCATGCACAGGATCGCCGGCATCGCCAGGATCGTGGTTCCAGGCCATGGAATGCCGTTCTCGATTCCCGATGGCCACGAGGCTGAGCTCAGGTGATCTCATATCTGGCGATCATCGCCGTCCGGTTTCAGGGCTTGATTGTCAAATATCTCACCATGGTCGGGCCACGCGCCTGAACTTCCAGAGCCTGTCCAGCTTCGCGGTCGCATCGACCCCGACCTTTGTCGTTATCCCATCCACAGATCTCGGATCCAGCGTGCTTCCTCTCACATTCGGATACATGTAAATGTCCTGATCGCCGCGAACCCTTGTCGCGATCGCGTACTCCAGCTCTCTCGGATCGTGGATATCGATATCTGTGTCGACAACAAGCACATGCTTCAGGCTCCCGTGAGCTGCCATCGCGGCCTTTATGGCTTTCAATCCATCTCCCTCGCCCATCTTCTCTATCTGAACAACCGCATGGAAGTAAGTGCATCCGCCCTCTGTGAGAAGCACGTTCTTGACCCTCACGACCTTTGATGCCTCTCTGTATATCAGCGGCTCATACGGCACACCCATCAGCATCCTGTGCTCCCCACCTGCAGGAAGAAGCGCATGATAGATCGCGTCATCCCTCATCATGATCCTAGTGATCTCTATGACAGGCTCCTCTCTCACAAGATCCATCGTGCCAGTTATGTCCACAAACGGCCCCTCCTGGGCCCTCTTCTCTGTCAGGTACCCCTCCAGAACGATCTCTGCATGGGGAACCGGAACGCCGTTGTCAAGGGTCACGACCTCAACAACATCCCCGCGGAGAGCGGATGCATACTCGAACTCCTTGCCCTCAGGCACTCTTGTTGATGCTGCTATGAGAACGACGGGATCAACGCCGATGGCAATCGCTACCGGCAGCCTCCTGCCTGTCTCGATGGCTCTGGAGTACATCTGGTGTGTGTGTCTTCCCGGGACGAGCCTAGCGGCCAGCCTGGTCCTGTCGAGAACCATCAGTCTGTGAACGCATGCGTTGATCCTCTCATCCAGCCTGGCCAAAACCACGCCTGATGTTATGTACCGCCCGCCATCTCCTTTGAAATGCCTCAGCACCGGCAGCCGCGAAAGATCCGGCTCCAGGACGTTCTCCTGGAAGTGCGATGAGTCGACCTCTCTGACATGACCCTCATATTCAACAGCTGAGAGATCGCGCGCCAGGTTCCTGGCATCCATCCTCAGGGCGCGGGCGAGAAGCTCCCTGCTCCCAAGCAAATTTATGCAGCACTTGTGGCCATCTGCATTGTGGAAGAGCATCGGGCCCCTTCCGGCTGCGCGCATGGCCAGCTCATACTCTGTGGATACATGCTCGTGGACCTCCTCCAGAACGCCATCCGTGCGGAGATCCTCCAGGAAAGATCTGAGGCTCATGAGGGGGTAGTTGGCAGCATGCTTAATATATTCCCGTCCCTCGAAGAGCCTGCAGCAGAACACTTAATTTTATTTTGTTTATGGAAAATAGATATTACAATAATATAAAAATAATATATTCTATGTATTCTTTTTATGATATCGAATTAATTAAAATCAGTGTTGAAATATAATGTCAACAATCTCCTTCATTCAAAAACTATTTAAAGATATAACTCATTCGATATACTGATGGACCAATTAGTAGTGCTTCATGAGATATTCGAGTCATTCTCCAGGGGCACCGGCGCCCTCCACGATATCGAGCCCAGGGCGGTCGAGGGCAGATGCGCCAGCCTTGTGGTTAAGCTCCTGCGGAGCTGTCTCGATGGTGATATCGACGAGGAGACATGTCGCGAGCTATCCGAGTGCCTGAGCAACATCTACGAGCTGAAGAGGCTGGGCGACATTTGCCGGCGGGCGGGTATGCCGGAGATCGCGATGAAATGCTACTCGAAGGCTCTCTCCCAGGCTCAGGAGCCGCATGTGCGCTCTGTGCTGATGAACAACATGGGCCAGGTCCATGCGCTGAAGGGCGACCTGAGCAAGGCGATTGTATACTATAAAAAGGCGCTGGAGGGGTTCGAGTACGCAGGTGATCCGAGCAGCGCTGCCCATGTCATGGGGAACCTCGCATCTGCATACAGGCGTGCTTACCAGTGGGATCGAGCGGTGGAGTGCTACTTCAAGGGTCTGAAGGGGTTCGAGAAGCTCAACGACAGCTTCGGCGTCGCCCAGATGACCGGCTCTCTGGGAAGGGTATACGCTGAGATGGGCGAGAGGGAGCTCGCTGTGCTCTATTACGAGAAGAGCCTGAGGATGTTCGAGAACCTTGGCGATCGCAGGAGCGCTGCCTGGCTTCTGAGCCGTCTGGGGAGGGTCTATGCAGAGATGGGGAGATGGGATGACTCAAAGAGATGCTTCGAGAGGAGTCTCTCCATCTTCGAGGATCTCGGCCAGAGCCAGAACGCGGGCATAGTTCTCTCTAACCTCGGCCGCTTCTACCTCGAGAAGGGGGATACAGATTCCGCAAGGGATGCTCTTGAGCGCGCCCTGAAGTCAGTGAGAAAGGAGATGCTTCCCGTTTACCCTAACACGGTTGCAGCGCTAGCAGCAACATACAGCCTGCTCGCGCGCAGGTACGCTGATGAAGAAAATGTGAAGCAGTCGTCGCAGCTTTACTCGAGAGCGTCCGACTGCTTCAGCGAGCTTGCGCTCCATCCCAAGATCCTCCTATCCGAGCTGAAGGCTGCTGCAGGCCAGGCCAGATCTCTCTCATATCTTGTGAAGCTCCGCGCAGACCCGCGCGATGACGAGGCTGTCGCCCTCTGCGAGAGAGCGATATCAGCGCTCGAGAGCACGATAGCCAGCACCGCATCTAAGGACAGGGAGAGGGTCGCATCCCTTGTCAGGTGTCTGCAGGGGATGAAGGAGCTCTGGAGCATAGACCTCTACGCAACTGAGCCCTGGAGGATACTCAGCATGGTCTCTGTAGCCACCGAGTACCTGATGGGTGGCATTCGAGAGCTGGCCATGAGCCCAGGATCGTATAAAGAGATGTACGAAGCGCTTGTCGCCATCAACGGGGCGCTGGATGATGAGAGGCAGAGAAGAGACTCTTCGGCGAACCTGAGGAGGGCAGCTGAGCATCTCAGGGCATCACAGGTGGATGGCTTCGAGAAGATCGCAGAGACGCTCGAAATTGCTGGAAGATCTGAGCTTGTCCAGGGAATAAGCCCGTCTGACATACTGAACTACGGAGCCCACAGAAAGGCCCTGATGAGCATCGGCTGGGCAGCAGCGCAGAGCCTGCTCTCGGAGATCGACAGGACAGGATGGATATACGCATGGGATGAGTCCATGAACCTCTCAGAGATGGGTCCGGCGGGCAGGACCGAGCGGATAAGAAGAAAAGCAGAGAGCATCGCAGAGATAAAGGAGGTGCCTGTGGTCGAGATGGACTTTGCAGAAAACAGGAGCTCTAAAGCCGATGTGCAGCGAGAGAGCGCTGAGGAGAGGGCTGTTGTTAGCAAATCCATCGTGCCCGCGCAGACCATGCTCGTGTCAACCGTGGCACCATCACTGCCCGCTCATCCTGAGACAATCCGTCCTGAGATCACGCTGGAGAGTCCATACGTCATCGAGAGCTTCGCGGATTACGAGCATGAGGGCGCATCTTACGATGAGCTTCAGAGGGAGAGCGCGGATGCGAGCATCGATACCGGCCGTTCGGAGTCTGCCATCGGGACTAAAAGAGGCAATTTGAGGGATTCGCTCGCCGTCAGGATCCTGGTGGGGCTGATCGCGCTGGCCGGGACAGCATACGCGATAATGCATGTGATTCTAGGTGTGCTATGAATCTCTGTGTTCCCATGAAAACCCCGCATGCGACAAGCAGAGGCGTGTCAAAGGGATGAAAGCTTTGATGCAGTGTCAGTTCCGTCCAGAAACGCCCCGACAACAGGAGGTTAACCCTCCACGTCATGCTTTTCGCGGTAAGCATGAAGTTGGGCTGACCACCTGTGCCGGCTCGTTTCGGATGGTGTATCTGGGTTTGTGTAACTGTGCAGCATCAGTGATATGCTTCCGGGAGAGAGTGAAATATCAGGCTGGCTTTTGAGTCAAGCTGGGGGCGAAAGCACGCAGGCACCTCAGATCCAAATGGGATGCGCATTTCAGATACGGACACAGAAGCTCCGCCAGCAGAAATAATGGTGGAGAGTAGAATGGTGGGGAGAAGAGCGCAACGACCCTGGATTTACAGCGCGATCTGGCTCCACGATAACTCACGGATATCATCCTTTCTGTATCTGGAATAGAACTGCCGCCAAGCATAACGACCTATTTTATAGCAGCCATATTACATCGTCGATCCTTCAGAATAGGGATAAAACTTAATACAGTTGACAACATCCTACTTTCTGGTGGTGCTTGTGCCTAAGTTCAAGAAGCGCGAGACCGAGAGGAAGGGTGGCAAGAAGATGGAGATACTCGAGGAGAAGCTGCTGAAGACACATCTTGATGAGCTGAAGGGCGCAGGCGGTGAGGAGTAGAGGTTTTGATATCTGTATCCGTGAGGATATTCGCTGATGTTGTGGCTGAGAGGCAGCTTGTCCTGCCTGAGGGGACCTCGTACTACGAGCTTCTGGATCTCCTCGGCATAAACCCGGAGACGGTGGTGATCGCGCGGGACGGGACCCCCGTTCCGTTTAACGACGCGGTGCTTCCAGGCGAGATCGAGATCATACGGGTTGTGTCTGCTGGCTAGATCCCTTCGGGCTGAGCTTCGTGCTCAGCTCCCTCAGCCTCTGTATGCTTTCCATTATTTTTGCGGCTTCTCTCTTCTTCTCCTCCTCGAAGTGCTTTATGATCTCATCAAGGCTCACAGTCAGCCTGTATACCTTCATCGGCCTGCCCTTGCCGTCCTTCTTGAGCTCCCTCTCCTCAACCCAGTTGTTCGCTCTGAGAACCCTCATAGCAACTGAGACCTCAGGCTGTCTCAGGTTTGAGCCGATCTCGATCTCCCTGGACGTGGCCTCCTCAACGTTGGAGAGATAAGTTATCATGGCAGCCACATTTCTTGGTATGCCCACGGAGACCAGCGTCTCCACAAACTCGGCGTCCCTCTCATCGAGAACCCTTACGGAGAACTGCCTCATGCATATCACAATCTTCTTTTAGCATTGTCTATTGTTGTTATAATATAAATACTTTATTTTGTGCCACCATAATCTATATGTTAGTAATATTAATCTCAATTAGCTGTGTTGAATAATGTTTGAGAATCCGATATCAGAGGCCGAATTCATACAAATTTCAATTCCAGTAAAAATCGATAGCTTTAGACATTAGAGCTCTCAGTTATTCAACAAATCGTCTCAATTCGGCTCCACTATAAAGCTGAATTATGGTCGTGTGGTCTGCAACGAACTGTGTACAAGTACAGTTGGGATCGACATCGTGCGACGATATGGGAGTCATGTGGCTTCACCCCACTTCAGGCAGATCCATGACAGCATATTCCAGTTATTCGAGCTAAAGACCACAGCGCTGGAGATATCCCGGAAGGGGACTGCAACACCATCGCCTTCAAGTGTGTCTGCATGGTGCCTGTAGCTGGCGATTGCAGCGCGCTGGAGTTATTTAATGTACATCAAGATCCTCACAGCCCACTTGGAGGAATGTTTAAGTATTAGTGACAGGTAACTATTTCGCCGATAACGGCTGCTCGTAAAACAGATTTGGCGTAGGAGGAAATCAGATGGCGTTTTACACACTGGGCCTCACCTTCTCCATCGTGATAGCTTTGACAGTCGTTGTGCTGGCGATCTGGCTCTATGGCATGTACTTCAACTTCAAAAAGTGGGGCATTGGCTCCACAGGATACCAAGAGCCCCTCGCCCACAGCTTCTGGCTGTTCATTGCCACCTGGATTCATGAGGCATTCAAGGACGGAGTATGGGTATTTATAAGAACACTTATACTGGATGTGCTTCTCCTCAGGAGAACTCTGCGCAGAAGCCCGGTCAGATGGGTCATGCATATGGCTATCTTTTATGGATTTGTGACACTTGCCGCGCTCTCTGGTCTTGGCCTTTTCATGGATATTATAGAGCACTTTAACATTCTTGGCATGGCCCATGAGGCTGAGATGGTTAAGAAGTCTATGGAGCTGCCATTCGACATCTTTGGGTATCTGTTGCTCTTCGGATCAACGATCTCGATACTTCGCAGGATCCTCCTCAAGGAGGTCAGGGACGCCACAACAGCTTACGATGTGGTGCTCATCGGGGGCGTTTTCCTGATAACAATAACTGGATTCTATGCAGAGTGGATGCGTGGAAATGCATTCCTGGTGGGAGATGTCTTCGCAAATCCGGTTTATGCTCCACACTTCGCACTGATACACACGATACTTGCGCTCTGTCTATTCGCATTCATACTCCCGTGGAGCAGGTACCTTCACGTCATAGCAGCACCGATGACGATCCTCGCAAACAGAGGAGGCGAGTAAAGTGGCAGATAACAAGCCCAACAATAAGCCTCTCATATCAGGATTCCTGATGTCTACACAGCTCATGGAGCTGAACGCCTGTACGAGATGCAAGGAGTGCATGAACTGGTGTCCGACTTACGCTGTAAGGCCGGACAGGCCTGAGATCACACCGATGTACAAGATCGCCAAGTTCAGGGAGATGCTCGACAGTCAATATGGATTGAGAGCGAAGCTCTTCGGCCCAAAGCCGCTCCACGAGGACGAGATCAACAAGTACACGGAGGATACGTACTACTGCACGACATGCGGCGTCTGCGGCACTGTCTGTGAGTCCGCAATACTCACCGTTGAGCTCTGGGAGGCCATAAGGCCGAATCTCGTGGCGAGAGGCAACGGCCCCTACGGAAAGCAGTCGTTCTTCCCGAAGCTGCTCAAGACGGACAGGAACCCATATCAGGCGAAGCAGGAGGAGAGGCTCTGCTGGGTCCCGAAGGACGCAAAGGTCGATGAGTCCGGGAAGATAGCGTACTTCGCAGGATGCACAGCAGCCTACAGACAGCAGGCTCTCGGCGTTGCGACGGTGAGGGTTCTGAACGCGCTCGGTGTGGACTTCTGCATGCTCGGCAAGGACGAGTGGTGCTGCGCCTCAGCTCTCGTCAGGACAGGACAAAGGGACGTGATGAAGGAGCATGCTGTTCACAACATAGACGCTCTGAAGGACAGGGGAGTCGAGACCGTCCTCTACGCATGTGCAGGATGCATGAGAACGGCGACAATCGACTGGCCAAGGTGGTATGAAGGGTACATACCATACAAGAATGTGCCTCTGTCAGTATATCTGAGAGAAAAGATAAGGTCCGGAGAGGTGGATTACAAGAGAAGCATAGACTACACGGTGACATTCCACGATCCATGCCACAGCGGTCGACATCTGATGCACATACAGGGCAGGGACTGGGCGTTCGAGGCCCCGAGAGATGTTCTCCAGTCGATTCCAGGGCTGAAGTTCATCGATATGGAGAGGAGCAGGGAGTTCCAGAGGTGCTGCGGCGCTGGAGGCGGTGTGAAGGCCGGAATTCCAGACCTGGCGCTGGACTGCGCTGTGAACAGGCTCAGGGATGCGGAGCAGGTTAAGGCAGACATCATAGCGAGCACGTGCCCCTTCTGCAGGCGCAACATAATGGACGGCAGGAACTCCGTGAAATCTCAGATAAAGGTCCTGGATGTCGTGGAGCTCGTGGCAGCTGCGATGGGGCTCGATGTGACGATTCCGGAGAACCCCTACACCAAGTACCAGGAGCAGGACACCATAGTATGCAAGGACGTCTGCAAGCTGGAGACCGTGATTGGCAAGGAGGCTGGAAAGGATATCGTCGGCGAGGCCCATTAGGCCTCCTCCCATAATTTGTTGCCACAACGTTTTATCGCACACCGTCTACAAATGTCTGGTGGTGTTGAATCTCTTCTGATTGCTGCTGGAGTCTTGCCATCATTTGCATAAGTTCGTGACCATCTGTATGTGTGATCAATTCTCCACTCCAACCACTATAATCATATAGCCAGGGGGCTAGAGCTCGGTGGAGCAAAAATGACAGACATACCAGTACTGACCCTGTCAGAGATACAGCAGCGCGTTGTCGGATGGTGGCTTGGCAACTACTACGGAAGCATCGGATACGTTGGAAGAAGGCTCGGAAAGAAGGGCGTCAGGGAGTTCATGGAGCTCGGCGCAAGGCAGGTTGCTGCGACCTTCAAGCGCCTCGAGCTCAAAGAGCCGCTGGATGTGGCGGTGGCGATAGCGACGAATGAGAAGAACATGTTCGGCTCTGAGATCGAGGTGACGGAGAGCGAGGGATGTGTGGATATAAAGCGAGAGCGGTGTGCGATCCTAGAGGGCGCTAAGGCGTTCTCGAGGCTCGGGGCATCACTTGTCGCCAGGGAGCACTGCAGGACATGCTCAGAGACGCACTGGAAACTGGCATTCAGAGAGATGGGCATGAGCCTGGAGACCGAGCTCACTGAGAGCGGATGCTGTATGCGTATAAGAAAGCTCTGAGCGCTTTTTTTGAGATCGTGGCGCTCCAGATCGATGGGCCGAAATCAGGCCGTGCAACCCGTATCAATGGATACTATTATTACATATGTAATTCAGAAGCATTAGAGGGCAGGTGATGTTTAATGGTCAGCGCTATGGAGATCTATCAGCTAACACCAAAGCTGAACTGCAAGAAGTGCGGCCTTCCGACGTGCATGGCATTCGCTGTTGCCCTTCTTGCCAGGGAGAAGCAGATCGAGGACTGCACACCTCTGCTGGAGCCAAAATACGAGGCGAAGCTGAAGAAGCTCAGAGAGGTCATGGCGCCAATCGCAGGTGCAACAGAGACCGGGCTCATAATCCATGACGAGCGGTGCTATGGCTGCGGCAACTGCGTGGTGGCCTGCCCGGTGAATGTCGCAAACGACCCGAAGGGATCTGCGATTGGACTGGGGCCAAAGAGCGATAGGGTCATACTGGTCGTTGAGGACGGAGTCGTTAAATGCCTCAACCCAAAGGAGTGCAGGCGGTTCGGTCCGAACAGGATACTGTGCAATCTATGCACAGCGACCTGCCCGAGCAAGGCTATAGAGTTTGTCTAGGTGATCACATGGCTGTATGCACTGGATGCTCCCTTCTCTGCGATGATATCGAGGTCTCGATCGATGGCAGGAGGATAACAAAGACGAAGAACCTCTGCAGGAAGGGCTTCGGGAGGTACAGGTCCCTCAGCTCAGACAGATCTGTGCCGAAGGTTGATGGAAAGCAGGTTGGCATCGACGCGGCCATCTCCAGAGCTGCGGAGATGCTGAGGGATGCGAAGAGGCCCTTGCTCTTCGGCTGGTCATGCTCGACGCTGGAGGCCCAGCGCAAGGGCATCGAGCTCGCTAAGAGGACAAAGGCGATCATCGATGATACCTCGTCAATATGCCAGGGAGAGATCGTGGAGATGGTTATTCGCGGAGAGATCCCAACCTGCACCCTGGATGATGTGAGAAACTACGGCGACACCTTGATATTCTGGGGGTGCGATCCATCGAGCAGCCATCCAAGGCATATGTCCCGCTTCTCATACTTCCCCCGCGGGGAGAAGCTTCAGAGAGGGCATGAGGAGGACAGGACCGCGTTTCTCATAGATATCAGGGCATCTCCCACCGCGAAGATACTTTCTGGGAACTTTGTGCAGATTCCTCCCGGAGGAGATGCTGATCTCATAGATGCGATGCTTGCTGTCCTTGACGGGAAGATTCCCAGGGTCAGGGACAAAAAGGCCATGATCGCCATGATGAATACTCTGAAAAAAGCAGATACAGGCGTGATATTTCCCGGCCTGGGGCTCGCATACTCCCTCAGGGGAAGGATGGATCGCCTGAAGGCGCTGGTGGACAGGCTGAATGAATACACCAAATACAATGTCATACCGATGGTGGGGCATTACAACATGCGCGGGTTCAACCAGCTCCTCTTCGATGAGACAGGCTTCATAAACAGGGTATCGTTCGCTGACGGTATTGATCACGGCCCGATGTACAGCGTGGTAGAGGCGTCGAAGAGCTGCGATCTCGCCATGGTTGTGGGATCCGACCCGATATCATCGCTTCCAGCCGGGATCGCGAAGGCGCTCGCAAGGGTCCCGATGATAACCCTTGATCCGCACAGGACGCTCACCACCGAGCTCTCAAGGGTTGTGATACCCACAGCTCTATCTGGCATCGAGGCTGGCGGAAGCGCGCTGAGAATGGACGGAGTCAGGATCGGGTTAGATCCGATCGTGAAGAGCGAGTATCCTTCGGACGAAGAGGCTCTGTCGATGATCCTGGGGGCGATCTGAATGAAGGTAACGGTCGTGACATTCAGGGACATATTCCAGAGCGAGGCTCAGGAGCTCGACAGGTTTGGAGAGGAATACAGAAAGATGAGCGCTGTGGTCTTCCTTGATAAAAATGATGCCTCGAAGGCTGGAATAAAGGATGGATCGAATGTGCTATTGGAGAGCGATAATGGTAGGGTTGTCGTCGTGGCAAGGCTTTCAGAAGATTCGCATCCGGGTCTGGCCTTCATGCCGAACAGCCCGTGGTCAAATCGACTGATCCCAGCTGAGACGGATGAGACCAAGATCCCGAGCTTTAAGAACATCAGCGCGACGGTCCGCGTCACCTCTGATGGTGTTCCCACAGTTGAGGATCTTCTCAGGGAGATGGTCTCATGAGCACTCGCTCTCTGATATCGATAGCGGATCTCTCTCCAGACGAGATCGTGGCGCTGCTGGACAGGGCGGAGGATCTAAAAGCAGAGCGCGCAGGAAGGGGTGGGTGTGCTCTCGGCGAGAGAAGGCCTCTTGCCGGTAAGAGCTTGGCGATGATCTTCGAAAAGCCCTCGACGCGCACGCGTGTATCTCTGGAGGTCGCAGCCGCAGAGCTTGGCGGGCATCCGCTCTATCTCAGCGCAGGCGAGCTGCAGCTCGGGCGCGGCGAGACGATCGGAGACACAGCGAGGGTTCTCTCAAGATATGTGCATGGGATAACCGCCAGGGTCTTCTCGCACAGGACTGTGGAGGAGCTGGCAGCTCACTCGAGCGTGCCCGTGATAAATGCTCTCTCAGACCAGGAGCATCCGCTCCAGATCCTGGCTGATCTCATGACCATCAGGGAGCGCTTCGGCCGCCTGGAGGGTCTCCGGATAGCATGGATCGGGGATGGAAACAATGTGTGCAACTCGCTGATACTGGCTTCTGCCATGCTGAAGATGAGAATGATCGTGGCGTCGCCCAGGGGTTATGAGCCAAAGGGCCAAATATTAGAAAGGGCCAGAGAGCTCGGCGGCGTCCCCGAGATCGCTGCTGAGCCATCGGATGCAGCGCGTGGCGCTGACGTCCTCGTTACAGACACATGGATCTCAATGGGGGATGAGTCTGAGGAGGCAGAGCGTCTCAGGAGCTTCAGCGGGTACCAGATAAACCAGAGGATCCTCGAGATTGCCGGGAGGGAGGCGATAGTTATGCACTGCCTGCCGGCGCACAGGGGCCAGGAGATCACGGACGATGTCATGGACGGCCCGCAGAGCGCTGTGTTCGACGAGGCTGAGAACAGGCTTCACACATCAAAGGCTGTCCTCGAATGGATGATGGGAGGCAGGCCGCTTTAGAGATGCGGGGGTTGCCAAGAGGTCAAAGGCGCAGGGCTTAGGACCCTGTCCCGAAGGGGTTCGCGGGTTCGACTCCCGTCCCCCGCATTTTGTAGCATATCTTCTCCGAGCTTTATTCTTGACTTGTGGGGGCGGGGGCTGAATTCCTCAGACTCATGTCGGCTTGATGAAAGCGGATCTCTGCCGAGCGATAAAGATGGAGAGCTTTCTAGAATACCGCGTGCTGGATTACCGCGGACAGGCTTCCATAAAACAGAATCTAAAAAATAAATGAAAATCCGCGCTCAGACTATGAGCGGGATGTTCTCCACCGACTCTGGGTTCGCGAGTGCTGAGATATCGCCGACCGGCTTGCCCAGTGCCTTTGCCTTTATGACCCTGCGCATGATCTTTCCGGATCTTGTCTTCGGCACATCCTTGACGAAGTAGACGATCTCCGGGTACGCGACCGGGCCTAGGACACTCCTGACATGCTTCGCGATGTCCTTCTTCAGATCCTCGCTCTCCTTCACGCCCTCCTTGAGGATTATGAAGGCGACGATGACCTCGCCCTTGACCTCGTCTGGCTTGCCGATGACTGCAGCCTCAGCGACAGCTGGATGCGAAACTGCAGCGGACTCGACCTCGGCATTGCTGATCCTGTGGCCCGCGACCTTGAGAACATCATCGATCCTGCCCTGGATCCACCAGTAGCCGTCCTTGTCCCTGGTCGCCTTATCGCCCGCCAGGTATGTGCCTGGCTTGATGTCCCAGTACATCTGCCAGTACTCCTTCATGTACCTCTCTGGATCCCTGAAGAAGGCGCGGAGCATCGACGGCCAGGGCGTCTTCTGGACGATGTTGCCGCCGTAGCCGAGTGGCACTGAGTTGCCGTCCTCATCGTAGATGTCTGTGTTGAATCCAGGCAGCGGGAACGCCACAGAGCCTGGCTTCTCAGGCGTCATGGGGAGCGGAGCGATCACATGGCATCCTGTCTCGGTCTGCCACCATGTATCGATGATCGGTGCCTGCCCTCCTCCGATGTTGTTCCTGAACCAGACATAGGCCTCGGGGTTGAGCGGCTCGCCCACGGATGCGAGTATCCTGATCGACTTGAGGTTGTACTTCTTCGGCCACTCATCGCCCGCCTTCATGAACATCCTGATCGCAGTGGGCGCTGTGTAGAATACAGAGACGCCGTACTCCTCGATGATGGACCACCATCTCCCAATGTCCGGATAATCTGGAGCGCCCTCGTAGAGTATGCTCGTCGCGCCGAGACAGAGCGGGCCGTAGACTACGTATGAGTGTCCTGTGATCCAGCCGCAGTCGGCTGTGCACCAGTAGACATCCTCCTCATGGACATCCAGCGCCCATGCGGTGGTGTATGCCGGACCCACACAGAATCCACCGTGAGCATGCTCAATGCCCTTCGGCTTTCCAGTTGTGCCTGATGTGTACAGTATGAAGAGCCTGTCCTCTGGATCGAGCTCCTCAGTGTGGCACTCTGCGGGCTGATCCTTGACGAGATCGTGGTACCAGACATCGCGCCCCTCCTTCATCGGCACATTAAGGCCTACCCTCTTGACCACAACAACCTTCTCGACGCTCGGGGCGTTCTGGACCGCCTCATCCACGTTCGGCTTGAGCGGGAGCGGCTTGCCGCGCCTGTAGAAGCCATCAGAGGTCACGACGACCTTTGCCTCAGCATCGGTAACCCTGCTCTGCAGGCCGCCGGCGCTGAATCCGGAGAAGACCACGCTGTGGATCGCTCCGATCTTGGCACAGGCGAGCATCGTGATCGGAAGCTCCGGTATCATGGGCAGGTAGACGCTGACCCTGTCGCCTTTCTTAACCCCCAGACTCTTCAGGCCATTTGCCATCTTGTTGACAGCCTGGTAGAGCTGGTAGTATGTTATCGCCTTTGTGTCGCCAACAGGCTCGCCGACGAAGTAGTATGCGACCTTGTTCCTGCGCCAGGACTTCGCGTGCCTGTCAACTGCGTTGTACGCGACGTTGCACTTGCCTCCAAGGAACCACTTCGCATATGGCGGGTTCCACTCGAGGATCTGTGTGTACGGCTTGAACCAGTCCGCGTATGTCTGGGCCATCTCATCCCAGAAGTCAAGGTAGTTCTGGGAGCACCACTCACGCATCTCCTTCTCTGTCTTGAAGCCCTTCTTCTTCATCCACTGGTAGGAGTTCGAGTACTCGATTATCCACTGGGGAGTATTGAATATCCTGGTCTCCTCCTGCAGAACAGCAGTCTTTGCAGTCTCAGCCATTTACATACCTCCATTCATCTAGATCTTCATGTGCTTCCGTCCCGTGATGACGCAGGCATGAGCTGAACTCGAGAACTCCTCCTGAGAAGAAGCGCATCAAGAAGTCCTCCGGCGTGTATATCCTTACCATGCCGCGATCACCTATCAGCACTGGGAGACTCCGGAAACACGATAATTTCATACGTATGTGCTCATTTATAAATCTATCGATATACAATTGTTAGTAAAAATTTGTATTAATTATTTTTCATGATACATGTAACAAAAGCGTCCTGTGTAAAAGGGTTTCGCTATCAATAAGCACATATCAGAAGCGTAAATACACAAGAGTTCTAATAGAAGATAACATCACGTAAAATCAAATAAAATATGTGGACCGCTCACTTGATGAGCGGTATGGCATCCACAGCATCCGGGTTCGCAAGCGCGGAGATATCTCCCACAGGGTTGCCCAGTGCCTTCGCCTTTATGACCCTGCGCATGATCTTTCCGGATCTTGTCTTCGGCACATCCTTGACGAAGTAGACGATCTCCGGATAAGCGACGGGCCCGAGAACGCCCCTGACGTGCTTTGCGAGCTCCTTCTTCAGATCCTCGCTCTCCTGCACGCCCTCTCTGAGTATCACGAAGGCGACGATGACCTCGCCCTTGACCTCGTCTGGCTTGCCGATGACAGCTGCCTCTGCGACCTTCGGATGCGAGACAAGCGCTGACTCGACCTCAGCGTTGCTGATCCTGTGGCCTGCGACCTTGAGAACATCATCGATCCTGCCCTGGATGAAGAAGTATCCGTCCTTGTCCCTTGTCGCCTTATCGCCAGCCAGGTACACTCCAGGCCTGATGTCCCAGTACATCTGCCAGTACTCCTTCATGTACCTCTCGGGGTCCCTGAAGAAGGCGCGGAGCATCGACGGCCAGGGTGTCGTGTTGACGATATTTCCTCCCATGCCGGATGGTACCGGGTTTGCGTCCTCATCGTAGATATCTGTGTTGAATCCGGGCAGCGGGAACGTGGGCGATCCGGGCTTGAGCGGTGTGATCGGGAGCGGGGAGACCACGAAGCATCCTGTCTCCGTCTGCCACCATGTATCCATGATCGGGCACCTGTCGCCTCCGAAGTACTTCCTGTACCATACCCATGCCTCGGGGTTGATGGGCTCTCCGACCGAGCCGAGCAGCCTGAGGCTGGAGAGATCGTACTTCTGCGGCCACTGCTCGCCAGCCTTCATGAACATTCTTATTGCAGTCGGGGCTGTGTATAATACAGACACCTTGTGCTCCTGGATTATGCTGAACCATCTTCCGAAGTCCGGATAATCTGGAGCGCCCTCGTAGAGTATGCTCGTCGCGCCGAGACAGAGCGGGCCGTAGACTACGTATGAGTGCCCTGTGATCCATCCGACATCGGCTGTGCACCACCAGACATCATTGTCCTTGAGGTCGAAGACCCAGTGGAGCGTCTGCACTGGACCAACACAGTATCCGCCATGGACGTGCTCGATGCCCTTCGGCTTGCCGGTTGTGCCTGATGTGTACAGTATGAAGAGCCTGTCCTCCGAGTCCGTCTTCTCGGTCTCGCACTCGTCAGGCTGTTTTGCTACGAGCTCGTGATACCAGACATCGCGCCCCTCCTTCATCGGCACATCTATTCCAGCTCTCTTGACCACTACAACCTTCTCGACGCTCGGGGCGTTCTGGACCGCCTCATCCACGTTCGGCTTGAGCGGGAGTGGCTTGCCGCGCCTGTAGAAGCCATCAGTGGTGACGACGACCTTCGACTCAGCATCCAGAACCCTGCTCTGCAGGCCGCCGGCACTGAATCCTGAGAAGACCACGCTGTGGATCGCTCCGATCTTTGCGCAGGCGAGCATCGCTATAGGCGTCTCTGGGATCATCGGCATGTATATGCTGACTCTATCGCCCTTCTTGACCCCTAAACTCTTCAGGCCGTTAGCGAATTTATTTACGGCCTTATAGAGATCAAGGTAAGTTATCTTCTGCACCTTTTGATCCGTCGGCTCGGGCACGAAGATGTACGCTACCTTATCCTTCTTTGCGCCCTTCGCGTGCCTGTCCACGGCGTTGTATGCGACGTTGCACTTTCCTCCAACAAACCATCTCGCATATGGAGGCTTCCACTCGAGGATCTGTGCGTACGGCTCGAACCAGTCCGCATACGTCTTCGCCATCTCGTCCCAGAACTCTATGTAATGCTGGCCGGTCCAGGCGCGCATCTCCCTCTCAGAGGTGAAGCCCTTCTTCTTCATCCACTGCATGACGTTTGAGTTCTCAGCAAGCTCCTTCGGGGGATGAAATACTCTTGTCTCCTCAAGAAGAACCGCAGTTGTAGCAGCTTTTTGCTCAGCCATTTTGACACTCCTTAACAGCCATTTTCTGCCTCCAGCCTCCTTTCCCGGTCATACCACATCTGCCCTCCCAGCAGACAAATCAGGATGTGGAGGATACGAGGCATTATTACGATTGATGATTATCTCTTTCGTTTATAAAGTTAACGTTTGAACGTAATTAATGTTTAATAATGATACTAAATGATCATTATGAAATTGTTTCTGTGAACACTTCTATTTTGTATATTACAAAATGTTGATTTGATTTTCTGATTTACGCATGATGAAATGCTCTTTAGAGAAATCCCATTATTTACCGAACTCAAACAAACGGTCAAGAAATAGGTATTTTATTAAATAAAAATAATAAAGCCGTGGGACGCTTCACACGATCTTGGGTATAGCGTCCACAGCCTCTGGATTTGCGAGAGTGGAGATGTCCCCGACAGGCTGGCCCATCGCCTTGGCCCTTATGACCCTGCGCATGATCTTTCCGGATCTTGTCTTTGGCACGTCCTTGACGAAGTATATCGCCTCGGGCGTGGCCACTGGCCCCAACGTCTCCCTGATATGCTTTGCGATATCTTTCTTCAGTTCCTCGCTCTCCGGAACGCCCTCTCTCAGTATGGCGAATACTATTATGACCTCGCCCTTGACCGGATCCGGCTTGCCGATGACAGCTGCCTCTGCAACCTTCGGATGTGAAACTGCAGCGGACTCGACCTCCGAGTTCCCGATTCTGTGGCCCGCGACCTTTATGACATCATCGATCCTGCCCTGGATCCAGAAGTAGCCATCCTCATCCCTTCGTCCCTTATCGCCCGCCAGGTATGTGCCAGGCCTGACGTTCCAGTATGTCTCCCAGTATGTCCTGAAGTACCTCTGCGGATCCTTGTAGAAATCTCTGAGCATCGACGGGTACGGCTCCAGTATGACGATGTTTCCTCCCTCTCCTGGAGGCACAGGCTTTCCAGCCTCATCCCATACGTCCATGCTGTATCCCGGCAGAGCGAACGTGCAGCTTCCAGGCTTGAGCGGCGTGATCGGCAATGGAGAGCCTATGAATGTGCCGGTCTCGGTCTGCCACCATGTATCCATTATCTGGAGCTCATCCCTTCCGATGTTCTTCCTGTACCAGACCCATGCCTCGGGATTGATCGGCTCGCCCACGGTGCCCAGCAGCCTTAAACTCTTCAGGTTGTACTTCGCAGGCCACTGCTCGCCGGCCCTCATGAACATCCTTATTGCGGTAGGCGCTGTGTAGAGCACGTTGACGCCGAACTCCTCTATTATCGACCACCATCTTCCGAAGTCCGGATAATCTGGAGAGCCCTCGTAGATTATGCTCGTCGCGCCGAGGGAGAGCGGGCCATATACGATATACGAGTGGCCAGTGACCCATCCGATATCTGCGGTGCACCACCATACATCATCTTCCTTGAGATCGAAGACCCAGTGGAGAGTCTGCGGAACACCAACGCAGTACCCGCCGTGCGCATGCTCGATGCCCTTCGGCTTTCCTGTTGTTCCCGATGTGTACAGGATATACAGTCTGTGCTCTGGATCGAGCTGCTCCGTCTCGCACTCAGCAGGCTGATCCTTGACGAGATCATGCCACCATATATCCCTGTCTTTATTCCACGGGATATCCTGGCCGGTCCTCTTGTAGACGATCTGATGCTCTATTGTTGGAGCCTCCTGAATCCCCTCATCAGCCTGCTTCTTCAACTCAACGATCTTTCCGCGCCTCCAGAAGCCATCCGTTGTGATCGATATCTTCGACTCCGCATCCATAACCCTGTCAGCATAAGCCTTTGAGCTGAATCCCGAGAAGACGACGCTGTGGATCGCGCCGATCTTTGCGCATGCGAGCATCGCTATCGGCAGCTCCGGGATCATCGGCATGTAAATGCTGACTCTGTCTCCCTTCTTAATCCCTAGACTCTTCAGGCCGTTTGCGAGCTTGTTGACCTCCCTGTATAGATCCCCATAGGTGAACTTCCTTACGTCGCCAAGAGGCTCTCCCACTGCGATATAAGCTACCTTATTCCTCCTCCAGGACTTAGCATGCCTGTCCACCGCGTTGTAGGCCATGTTGCACTTGCCGCCAACGAACCACTTGGCATACGGGGGCTTCCAGTCGAGAACCTGCTTGTAGGGCTCAAACCAGTCCGCATACGTCTTTGCCATCTCGTCCCAGAACTCCACGTAGTTCTTCGAGCACCACTCGCGCATCTCCTTCTCTGTCTTGAAGCCCTTCTTCTTCATCCACTGCATGACATTTGAGTTCTCGACCAGCTCCTTCGGGGGATGGAACAGCCTCCTCTCCTCGAGAAGGACCGCGGTCTTTGCGGTTTCCTCGGCCATTTTTATAAACCTCCTTTCATCTCCATCCGCCGCGTGGTCTGAGGGATAGGGCGGCAGATGTTAATGATAGATTATTGTAATGATTAATAAAGCTATTGGTGCACCGTCCTATTTGCACATCATTTCCACGACAATATAATAAATAATAATTATAGTTCCCATCTCAAACCGCACTCAGAGAGGTTAATCATATTTGTATGATTTATCCATAAAATTCAGTTTTTGGTTAAATATTCAAAACGTATTTTCATAATGCGGATGTGACCCATATCTGCAGATGCCATGAACCCCAGTGACGGATTGACCAGAACCAAAGATAGTCTCTCGTTTTTATTAAAACCGCGCCAAAGAAAGCATTTCGCAATTCCAATATGATACCATTTTGGTAAGAAAAATAAAGGTTTTATTCAATTTATGTGCTACTGAGCACCACATAAATTATTCCTACTGGGCAGTGGTCTTTATGCCTTAAGGTGGATAATTTGGCTGGCTCATCTCCGCAGATTATCGGAGATCCGGATGGAGCCGGGTTTTCGAAATTTGCGGAGTCCCTTTTCTGTCACACTCTGCCAATCCGCTAGTGGATGAACCACCTGGTTTTGCTCCATTTGTCATCGGTTAGGGTTTCTATGCAATATAATATGATGAATATTTAACAATTTTCCTGCCATCGTATGTATGCTGCCTGATAAGATCGATAGCAATCGTCAAGAATCTTAATTTCAAGATAATACCTATGTAAAAATTATTAATCAATTCTTGCGTCGAACTGCATTAACCGATGACACATGGGTTTTGCTCTATATTGCTGGTAGATAAGCAGGCAGAAGATCCCTCCAGGAAGAAAGTCACGCACGACTTGGTCTGCTGTGCAGGTCTCCTTCCGGGAATTCACAGCATGCCATCTGCGCAACAGCGCTTTGCACTGCAGGAAAGCCTTTAAGCCCATCCGCTCATCTCTGGGGTTGAATGGAAGCTGCTAGCCTGCTCTCTAAGATCACCTCAATTAAAGATGCCCTGGATGAGCTGCGCCTTCACGTCGGAGTCAAGGATCTCTCCATAGGATCGGAGAGGTTCAACGCGCAGCTGATCTTCTGCATGGCAAACGCCTGCCTGAGAAACAGGGCGGTCCTCCTGTACGGCGGCATGGGCGCGAACAAGACCACCCTTGTTAACATCCTTGGAAGCGCTTTCATGAACATGAGTTTTGACGATGTTGAGAACCTGATGGTCTCCGGCCACCCAGAGCAGACCGAGGAGAAGATCATCGGATTCATAGATCCGAGACAGTGGATGCAGCCATCTGGCACTGAAATCAGAGTGCTCTGGACGCCCTGGGCGAGGTCCAGGTGGAAGCTCATAAACGAGATCAACAGATTCCCTGCCGGAAAGCAAAACCTCTTCCTTGAGATAATCAAGAAGCGAAAGCTGACCTATGCTGGCCAGGTGCTGGAGCCTGGAGATACCTGCTACTTCGCCACGATGAACCCCGAGTTCAGCTCCACGTACCCGGTGGATGAGGCTCTTATGGACAGAATATCGGCATGCGTTCCTGCGATACAGCCCGGCCTTCTCGCGGGCCTGAACCTCGCGGAGCGCACTGAGGAGGTGAGGGATCTTGCGGAGCAGCTCCCTAGGTTCTCAAGGGATGAGTTCGATGCATTGCCTCGTGCTGTTGATGAGATAATGCTTGATCCTCTCACAGAGCTCTGCATCGTCTCGCTGGTCCGCGACTTCACGCTCTGCGAGCGCGCGCCATGCTTCGACAAGACCCAGCTATCCGGCAGAAACCCTAACCATGGTCTTTGCACAGGCTGCCATTACTTCAACAATCCAGAGGTGTGCTGCTGGCAGATCGATGAGGGGCTCTCGGACAGGGTCCGTCAGGATCTCAGGTCGTTCACGAAGGCTGTCTCGTTCGTCTCAGGCCTCAAGAAGGATAACAAGATAGAGGTCCTGAGGGCGGTTGCACCTTACGTGATATGGCACAGGGTCACACCTAACCGCTCGATGCTCGAGCGACCTCCATACTACGGCACAAGGCGCCTCGAGTATATCTCCGATCTCGTGCAGAAGAGCATAGACAGGACGGTCAACGAGCGCGGCGAGATGAACATGATATTCTCGAGGGCTATCGATGGAGAGATCTCCTTTGACAGAGCCATAAAGGAGCTCTCTGAGTACGACGATCCGATCGCGAGGCTGGATTACATCCCCATGTTGGAGAGGATGGCGTAATGGGCCTTAAGAACCTGATGGAGAGCGCATACGGAGGAAAGACCCGGCACAGGAGGCTTGACTCTGAGAAGGGTGAGAGGGTCATAAGCCTCGAGGATCTAGCCGACAGGGTCGGAGACCATCCGAAGAAGGAGGAGGTCGCAGAGCTCCTCAACGATGAGATAATCCCAAGGATGATATCAAGCATACCGCAGGGGAAGAAGGAGTCCCTGATATGGGGGTATATCACGAGCATCGCTGCAGAGAGGTCCGCGTCTTATGTGGTTGTCAGGCCGATGGATTTCGCAGGGCTTGAGCTCTCTGGTGGAATGCTAATCCTGATGGGAGATGAAAAGAAGAGACCATCACATGTGGGCGAGAGGATGCGCTCAGGCATGATCCGACTTGGCGAGGCCGGGGATTACCTCGGCCAGGGCATGAGCGGTGGCGGGATAGTCGCGTCCTCCTGCGGGACCTACGCATTCCGCGACATGCGCGGCGGCTGGGGCGTGATCCTGGGAGATGCCGGGAGCTTCATAGGTGTCAACAACTCCGGCGGCAGGATACTTGTTAAGGGCAACGCAGGCGAGAGGGCTGGCTGGCTGATGCGCTCCGGGCGCCTCACAGTGCTGGGAGACGCCGGAGACTACCTGGGGATCCTTGCGAAGGGCGGCGTTATAAAGATCCGCGGTGATGCCGGAAGGAATGTCGGCTGGAGGGCTGGCGGTGTCAGGATCGAGATCATCAGAGGATGAGATGCTCAGAATATGGGAGGCGGCGCGGAGCGAATGGCACTACCCCCAGCTTCCCCGGCCTGTGATATCCTCTGAGAGCTCAGGCGTCTTTCCATTCGATAACTACAGGATATCCATCACAGAGTACGATCTGCAGGACTCGTTATATATGGAGAGCCTCTTCGAGCACATCATCCTTCATTACATTTTCTGCCCGAGGTCGCTTGAGGTTGCTGGTGAGCTCGCCCTAGCAGCGCTGAGGGGCATCAAAAGGAATGACGTGAAACTTGCGAGGACGATCGTGAATATATTCAGTGATATAGTTGTAGACTCATTCAGGCTGGAGCGGAGCGAGTCTGATGAGCTCAAGGTGGTTCGCCTCTGGAGGCGCATAGCGGAGGGGGTTGAATCGGATCTCGATGTTGCGGTCATATCTTTTCTCGAGAGCTACTGGTCGGTGGATCTGTGCGGCGCTACCGAGACGCCCGAGTCCAGACTTCTGCTGCAGGTCTTCTCTCCTGGAGTCCGGGATAGATCCCTCTGGAAGAGACAGTGCCAGCAGATGGCCATGGTACTCTCTCCACTTTCCCCGGGCTCTCTTGGAAGGGACGAGATCAGATCTCTTGAGATCCTGCGCGGGAATGCGAGATCTGCGCCGCTTTCAGGTCTCGCCTCCGAGCTTGAGCCAGTTGAGTACATGAGGTGCCTGGAAGTGCTTGGCATCAGGGGAGATCTCAAGCGCTGGTACCGCGACCAGGGGTACAGGATAGAGATCGCGGCGAGCAGGTCCAGCAGGAGCGATACATACCCGACAGGCACATCGAGATGGCGCTTCGATGATTCTCCGAGCGATCTGGATGTCAACTACTCACTCAGCATGAGCCCCAGGCTGGTTCCGGGAGTGACCACTTACAGGAGGGATCAAGAGTCCTGCAGCATGGCGCCTGGCCGTTCTGAGGTCCCGGATCTTCTTGTTGTTCTAGACAGCAGCAGGTCCATGGATGGCCACAGGAGGGGATCCAGGACATTCTATGCGACGCTGGCCGCGTTCAAGGCTGCGCAGTTCGCCTACGAGCAGGGCGCTGAGCTCGCTGCGATAAACTTCAGCGAGAGCTTTCTGGTTCAGCCGTGGTGCAGGGACCTCGATGCCGTGGAGGATGTTCTGGTCGAGTACCTCTGCGGGAGAACGAACATACCAGGGAGCAGGATGCTGGAGCTCGTGAAGGAGAGGAGGGGATGCCTGATACTCTGCATAACAGACACAGGTATACAGAACCTCTACACACAGTGGGATTATCTGAAGGAGGCTGCCTCACTCGGCAGGTTTGTGCTCTTCTGCATAGATGAGAAGGGGAAGGACAGATACGTCCTGGAAGCCCTCGGCTCTCTCGGCAGGGTTTATCACATAAACACGCCCGAAGACCTCATATCTCTCGTCGTGGAGACCGCAGAGGATGCGTATGGGTAGTATCCGGCTGAACTTTACGCGGTTCTGGCAGTCAGAATTCCACACCATTACCAGTGCGCTCGATTCCACATGTTTCGCCGAGAATTCTGTCGGAGCGTTCTGGTTCGGTCATATCTCTTCAGCGATTCAGCACATGGCCTGCAGTTCGCCATCCTCTGAATGCGCCAGATCTCACCAAAACAGTCAGAAACTCCGGCCTGAAGACCGGAGTCTCCGCTACCCCTGCACTCCAGGGGTTTATGAAGGCGATCGACGCATAAGATGCAGATGTTCTCCAACGGGGCGATATCGATGGACAATGTTCGGCAGCTTTCTGTAAAGCCAAAGATGAGCGTGGATGAGCTGGTGAGGGGCATGGAGGGCTGCGGCTTCGGCGCACGCAGGCTCGCACGTGCCGCCGAGATCTATCAGGAGATGGTTGAGGGGGATTACAGGAAGTTCTTCACCCTGGCAGGCGCGATGGTGCCTGCTGGCATGAGGGATCTGATCTCCGATCTTATAAGGAGAGGATTGATTGATGTGCTCGTCACGACCGGAGCGAATCTGGTGCACGATATTGTTGAATCATTCAGCCATCACCGCCTTGGATATGTTGAGGCGGACGACTCGGAGCTGAGGAGATCGGGGGTATCGAGGATATATGATGTGTACATAACAGACGATGACTTCGTTAGATTCGAGGATCTGGTCCAGAATCTGCTTCCTGACAGGGAGGACCCCCTCTCCGGAAGGGAGCTGCTGGCGGAGATCGGGTCGAGGATAGAGGACAGAAGATCTATACTGAGAAGCGCCAGCGATTGTGGCGTGCCTGTGTTCTGCCCAGCGATAACGGACTCGATGATAGGGCTTCAGGCATGGCTCCACAGGCAGACAAAAAAACTGAACATAGATCTTATCGATGATGTGAGGGAGATCGTCGATATATGCTACGAATCAGATAGAGCTGGGATACTCATTGTCGGTGGGGGAGTTCCCAAGAACTTCGCCCTGCAGTCGATGCTTGTGACCCCGAACAGCTTCAGGCTTGCGATCCAGCTCACAACAGACCATCCCGAAGGAGGCGGGCTCTCGGGCGCGACGCTCTCTGAGGCGATATCCTGGGGGAAGATAGATCCTGAGGCAAAGCACGTCACTGTCTACGGGGACGCGACCATAACTCTTCCGGTTCTTGTTGCATCTGTCATCACCAGGGTCGAGGGGAGAGGTGCACGCGATTAGTTTCCGCAAGGGCTCTTCATTCTCGCTCAGATAGGGAAGAACTCCAATAATCAAATGCGTGGATGGCACCTTCAGATCGACTGCGCGATCAGTGCGCGGGAGCGTGATAAGTCCTTCAGTTGCAGTAAGTTCGGGCCAGGCAGGCGTTTGCCGAAAACTCCGATGCGACAAGCAGAGGCGTGCCAAAAGGATGAAAGCTTCAAGGTTAGTTTTGTCCAGGAACACCCAGACACAGGAGGTTAACAATTTCATGCTTTCATGGCAAGCGTTCATATTCAGATCAGAATGGCCAGACCATCCCCTGCAAAGGAGAAAGGATAAAGCATCGATCAAGCCGCTTTGGTTGCGCAGCTCTCAACCTCCTCAACATAGATCTCCCCTTCCTCTGTGACGTATATCTCAACGCTCCTCTCGATGACTCTTCTTCTCGTGAGGTTCGGGGCGATCTCCTTCAATTCCGCCAGGATGTCTATGGAGTTCACCGGCAGCTTCAATCCCCGCGCGTCGGCCTCTCTGAATATGATCCCGGGCAGGGAGAAGAGGTCTGTGCCCTCAGGGATCCTGACGGCAACAGGCGCCTGGATCATCTTCCACTGTTTTAGCGTCGCAAGCGCGCGCTCGATGTTCTGCATCGCCCTTCTCTCCAGTATGCTGACATTCGATCTGGTCGTGCCAATGATCGCGGCCACCTCCTCCTGCGACCTCCCGCATCTTCTGAGACGGAGGACCTGGATCTGTCTCTCAGTGAGAAATCCGTGTGAGTTCATGTATGAACCTCCTGTCCAGATGCCTCAACATCCCCGCATGCAGGAACTCCCTCACTTCATCAGAATCAGAGCCCATCAGGAGATCTGGGGATCCGGATGATACCACCCTGCCGTCCATGATGATCACAATCCTGTCAGCAAGGCGCACCGCCTGGGGCAGGTCGTGGGTCGATATGACAACTGTCATCCCCCTCATCTTCGCGCTTGATATCAGATCCTCTATGACATAAGATGTTCTGGGATCGAGATTGGCGGTCGGCTCATCGAGAAGCAGTATCTCCGGGGAGATCGCGAGAGCTCTTGCAAGTGCCACCCTCTGCATCTCACCTCCTGAGAGCATCCTTGCGGGCCTTCTCTCATATCCCTCGAGGCCGACATCAGAGAGGGCTGCTTTGACCCTCTTATCGATCTCATCTTTCGACAAACGGCGTATCCTGAGGCCGTATGCCACGTTATCGTAAACCGTGCCCCTGAGCATGAGAGGCCGCTGGAAGACCACGCCGATCCGGCGCCTGGCTGCCAGCTTCTCGCTCTCGTTCTTCGGGGCCTCACCCCTGAAGAGCACGCGACCCTTTGAGGGAACCTCGATGAGATCCATCACCCTCAGAAGCGTTGTCTTTCCGGCTCCTGTTGGGCCGATAATCCCCAGCGTCTCGCCGGTCCTGACCTCAATGTTTATGTCCTTCAATATCTGCCTCCCGTTCCTCTCAACGCTCACATCTTCAAGCTGGATCATCCTACCACTCCTGGAGCCTGCCGACCACTGTGTTCACCACCAGGGCTATCGAGATCAGAATCAGGCCGAGGGCTATTGACATCTCCAGGTTCCCCATGGAAGTCTCGAGGGCGATCGCAGTCGTGAGAACTCTTGTATAGCCCCTTATGTTTCCCCCGATCATCATCGCGACGCCCACCTCTGACAGGGCTCTCCCGAAGCCGAGAAGCAGAGCCGCAAGCACAGGTCCCCTCGCCTCCGCTATAACCGTCCGGATCGTCTGAAATCTGTCAGCTCCAAGCGATATGGCTGTGTCCCTGAGATCGTCACTTACATTACTCAGAGCTGATATCGTGAGCCCGAGGATGACAGGTGTTATGAGCACTGACTGGCCGATGATCATTCCATAGGGAGTGTAGAGAAGTCCACAGCTTCCGAGCGGACCCTCCCTTGATATGAGCAGGAATACGAAGAGTCCGACGGTCACAGTGGGGATGCTGTAAAGAGTCTGGATGAGATTTATCAAACCACTCCTCCCCGGGAAGTGATGGAAATATATTAGACTTCCAAGAGGCACATTGATCAGAGATGCGATGGTGACCGAGGAGAGTGCGATTAAAAATGATCGGAGCGTGACCTCTATCACCTCCGGGTTCAGTTCGAGTATCAGCTCGATCGCTCTGATGAATCCTCTTGTTATCTCATCCAACTCTGCTCACCATCTCTCCCGGACATTCCGCTTCATTGCATCCGATCTCCGTGCAGCGACCAGCGGCTGGATAGAACAGCGCTCTCCCATACATTCCGTAGTTGGCTATGATCTCCTGTCCCTCCTGGGAAAGAAGAAACTCCAAGAACCTCTCAGCAAGATCCAGATGTTTCGATGCAGAGACCGGTATTGCAGCGTATACATTTAGCAGCTCCTCGCTCTCGGTCACCAGAGGCACGAGGCTGAGGTTGCCCGCGAATGCCATGTATGTCGACATATCCGTGAGCGTGTAGGCTCTCTTCTCATCTGCCATGATCAGCGTCGCGCCCATACCCTGGCCTGACTCCAGGTACCATCTACCTGCAGGCTCGATGCCCGCGCTCTTCCAGAGCTGCTTCTCACGCGCATCTGTCCCGGAGCTGTCGCCGCGGGAGACAAACCGCACATCTGGATCTCTCTCGCCAGCATCTGCAATCATCCTGAACGCCTCGGATGCGTTCCTGCCCTTTATCCCTGCAGGATCATCAGCAGGGCCGACGATGTAGAAGTAGTTGTACGCAAAGCATCTCCTCTCAAGGCCGTAGCCTCCGGCTATGAACTCCCTCTCCCTCTCAACATCATGAACGAGGAGGAGATCCACATCCCCGCGCCTCCCCTGCTCCAGCGCGAATCCTGTCCCCCCAGAGATGATGTCGACCTCCACCCCATACTCCTCCTCGAACCGGCTCTCGAGGGCATCGAGAAGCTTTGTATCATAAAGGCTCGTTGTCGTCGCGACTCTCAGCCTTTCATCCGCTGTCCCGCCCGCGGAGAGCAGGCAGATCAGGAATGTTACAAAAAGCAGCTGGACATAACAACTCAGTGATACCATGCTCCACTCCTGTAAACGATAATGCTGACAACGCCGCATGTATGTAAGCGTTTGGGTGTCAGAACGCATCTGCATATTCCCGAATAACTGAGAGAAGAGGCACATTTAACATAACGTTTGTATCGAGCTCCCCCTTGCTCAGGCGAAAGACCTGCTGTGTTGGATAAGTCCTAAAATTCGCAACCGAAAGGCCGTTAGGGGGTAAAGATGGAAATTAGCCAAGAATCGATGCCTAGAGATGAAATTCTGAAAAGGTGATCCAACACAGCTGAAAGACCACAAAACAAGTCTGACGCTTCTACCTGGTGGCGTGCATGTGTGCCCATCAGCCACGGGATCCTACGTATCCGCACGATATTCGCTCTTAACCTATGATAAATTGTCCATGGGGGCATTGGTCCTCCTGTGCGCTCCTGGCGAATGAATGAGCTCTCCTATCAACCGATTAGAATGAACTCGCTGAATAGACCAGAGCGACGATATTTTGTGGAAGTTCGACCCGTCACACTGTGTCTAAGGGGATATGGTCTTTCGGATAAGATCCCAGAACCCTGACCATGCTCGCAGCCCGTCCAACCCCTTCAAGCGATTCTCTCACAGCATCGTCCTCGATATGGCCCTCGAGATCTATGAAGAAGTAGTAATCCCCCAGCTCCCTTCTGCTGGGCCGCGATTCTATCCTGGTGAGATTGATGTTTCTGACCGCGAACTCTCTCAGAATGGAGAAGAGCGCTCCAGGCCTGTCCTTCTCGAGGTATACCACTATCGAAGTTCTGTCATCGCCTGTCTTCCTCGCAATCTCTCTTGAGAGAACAACAAATCGCGTTACATTGTTCTTCGAGTCCTGTATATCCCTGTCGAGCACCTTGAGACCGTAGGTCTTGGCAGCCTCCTCATTCGCTATCGCAGCCATCTCCGGGAACTCCTGTGCCAGCCTGGCAGCGTGGCTTGTGGAGCCGGTGGTCCTGACCTCCACGCCCGGATACCTCCGGCGGAGGTAATGCCTGCACTGGGCGAGCGCCTGGGGATGTGAGAGTATGATTCTGACGCTATCGGGATCGCCTCTCCCCAGAAGACAGTGCCTTATCGGGATCACAACCTCTCCGCATATGAAGAGTGATCTTCTGAGCAGCAGATCCATCGTCAGCGCCACAGACCCTTCCAGGCTGTTCTCAAGCGGAACGACTCCCGCATCAGCTTCGCTGCGCTCAACAGCAACGAAGACGTCTTCTATATCATCGAGGTACACAAGCTCTGCATCAGGAAATCGCCTTGATGCGGCCATCTCCGAGTAGGAGCCCTTCGGCCCGAGAACAGCCACCCTCACGCAGCACCACCCAGCTCCCTTAGAAGCTCAGACGCCCTCTCGATGTTTATCCTCCGCTCGGACGCCATCCTCTCAGCGATGATCTCGACCATCTCTCCCCTTGCTCCCGCCTGTAGCGCGATGTTTCTCGCATGCAACGACATGTGCCCCCGCTGGATGCCCTCTGTGGCAAGAGCCCTCAAAGCCGCGAAGTTCTGAGCGAGGCCGACTGCTGCTATTATCCTGCTCAGCTCGTCCGCAGATCTCACGCCCAGTATCCTCACAGCCGCCCGTGCGACCGGATGGACACGTGTGGCTCCGCCCACAAGCCCGACTGCTACCGGAAGTTCTATTGTGCCAACGAGATCTCCGTTGTCGTCGATCTCGTATCTGGATAGAGACGAGTACTGCCCGGATCTGGCGGCGTATGCATGCGCTCCCGCCTCGACTGCGCGGGTGTCGTTGCCAGTTGCGAGAACAACAGCAGTAACCCCGTTCATGATGCCCTTGTTGTGCGTGGCAGCCCTGTAAGGATCGACCTCGGCGAGCGCTGCGGCTTTGAAGACCGCAGAGACCGCCTCAGCTCCCCCAATTGCATCTGCTCTGAAGACCGCCCGCGCCCTGGCGAGGCGCATGTCCGCGAGGTTCGAGATTATCCGGAGATGAACCCTTCCGCCTGTCAGACGCCCGATCTCAGGGGCCACAGCCTCAGCCATCGTGTTCACAGCGTTCGCGCCCATCGCGTCCCTGCAGTCGACAAGCAGATGCGTGACGACCATGGGACCTGCTCTCGAATCTATGACATGCACCTCAAGGCCCACGGCTCCCCCGCCGAGCCTGACGAGCATCGGGTCGACATCGTTTGCGATCCTCACTATCTCAGAGGCATGCTCCAGGATCCTGCACCTTGCTCCATACGGGTCCTTCAGATCAACAGCCTGGATCTGTGCCCTCATCACAGGTCCTGTCGAGCTTGTGAAGAACCCTCCCCCTTCGCGCGCCATCCTGGCGCCGTTGCTGGCGGCTGCTATGACCGATGGCTCCTCGGTGGCCATTGGAACCAGAACCTCGCGCCCGTCTATTATGAAGTTTGTAGCGATCCCGAGCGGAACCTGGAAGAGACCGATCACATTCTCCACCATCTTGTCTGCCTGTTCCACGCTCAGACCGCTCTTTATCATCTCCTCTATCTCAGCCGCACCGCATGCTTCGACGATCTTTCCAAGCCGCTCATCGGGAGGCAGCTTGTAGAATCCCGGGAGTCTCGAACTCATCATCTCAATGCCCCATTAAGCCAGGATCCAGGAAGGGAAAAACTTTATTCCATTCTCTCAGATTTCATAAACATGACCTTTGCCTTTCCTGTGGCCCAGGAGATAGCGAGGCTCGAAAGGATCGTGGGCAGGCTCAGTCCTGTACAGAAGATGCTTCTGGGAACCGATGGCTCTGTGACGAGCCTGCTGGAGGTGATCACAGGAGCACCGGTGGGGATCGAGACGCTCGAGCAGAGGGTGGTGCCGGCGACCGAGGATGTCGCTGGAGAGCTCAACATAGAGGTCGGAGAGGACGTCAATTACCGTGTTGTCCGGCTGAAGAACGCTCGCACAGGCGAGACGCTGATACATGCGGTCTCATACACCCCGCTCAAGAGGCTGGAGCCTGGCTTCAGGAACGACCTGATGCGCGCTGACATCCCGATAGGCCAGATACTCCACAAGCACCGCATAGAGTCGCGGCGGGATATAACAAAGACGGAGTGCGAGCACGCAGACGAGAGGATGAGCCAGCTATTCAACATCTTCCCCAGGGAGCTGATGCTCTCCAGAAGGTACAAGATCATAAGAAAGGGCGAGCCTCTGATAGCCATAAGGGAGACGTTCCCATACAACATGTTCCAAGACGCCAGAAGGGTGATCATAGAGACGCCTGCCAGGATCCACATGACGCTCACAGACCTATGCGGCGAGGCTGGGCGGGTCGATGGCGGTGTGGGAATTGCGCTCGACAAGCCGAATATAGTTGTGGAGGGCGAGATCGACAGGGAGCTCTCAGTTGATGGCGCAGAGGCGGAGAGAGCGCTGGACGCGGCGAAAAAGGTCGCTGAAAGATTCGGGCTTGGAGGAGCCCGTATATCTGTCAGAAGCTGCTACAGGACGCATGTGGGTCTCGGCAGCGGCACACAGCTCGCTGTGGCTGTTGGAAAGACTCTCTGCGAGCTTTACGGGCATAAGGCGAAGATCAGGGATATAGCATCTGCAGTGAGCCGCGGCGGGACCAGCGGCATAGGCGTCGCTGCATTTGAGATGGGCGGGTTTATAGTGGACGGCGGGCACACATTCGGCCCGGGCAGGGAGAAGTCCGACTTCAGGCCGTCCTCCGCCAGCGCTGGAGTCAGACCACCGCCCGTGATCGCGCGCCACGACTTTCCTGAAAACTGGAGGATTGTCCTTGCTGTGCCGAACATAGAGAAGGGCGCATACGGGCAGCGCGAGGTCGATATATTCAGGGAGTACTGCCCTGTCCCTCTCTCAGAGGTCCAGGAGCTCTGCTACCAGATAATGGTCAGGATGATGCCATCCGTTATTGAGGAGGACCTCGATACCTTCGGGATGGCTGTAAACAGAATACAGCAACTGGGCTTCAAGCGTGTGGAGGTCGAGCTGCAGCATCCGATGGTCAAGATGCTGATGCAGGAGATGGTCTCGGCTGGCGCTGCATGCGCTGGCCTGAGCTCGTTCGGACCCACAGTCTACGCGATAACCGACACGAACACAAGGGAGATAGAGTCCGCGGCCCGTGATGTTATGGGCGATACCGGCGGCGAGATTATTATAACAAGATCGAGGAACGAGGGGGCCAGGATAAGGACCGCCTGACAGGAGGATTTGAGATGAGATCTTTGCTTGAGAGGCTCAGCAACGCCCATGGAATCTCGGGGAGAGAGGGGGGCGTGATGCAGATAATAAGAGAAGAGATCGCTCCCCACGTCGATGATGTTCAGACAGACACACTGGGAAACCTGGTCGCTACCAGGAGGGGCAAAAGGCCATCGGTGATGATTGCAGCACATGCCGATGAGATAGGCCTGATGGTAAAATTCGTTGACGATAAGGGATTCGTGTACTTCGTGAAGATCGGCGGCTGGTTCGATCAGACGCTTCTGAACCAGAGGGTGATACTTCACACGAAGAGCGGGCCTGTGGTCGGTGTCATCGGATCAAAACCGCCGCATGTCATGAAGGAGGAAGACAAAAAGAAACCTGTGGAATCCAGGGATATGTTCATAGATGTGGGGGCCAGGGACCAGAATGAAGCAAAGGAGATGGGTATAGTTCCTGGGGTGCCCATAACCATTGACAGATCATTCGCCCCACTGAGAGGGGACAGGGTCACCGGGAAGGCATTCGACAATCGTGCCGGTGTGGTGATGATGATTGAGGCCCTGAAGAGGACCAGGACAGAGTGTATGGTCTACGCGGTCAGCACCGTGATGGAGGAGGTTGGCCTGAAGGGTGCCAAGACGTGCGCATTTGGTATCAAGCCTGATCTGGCCATAGTCACGGACACGACGATTCCAGGGGATCATCCCGGTATAGAGAAGAAGGACTCCGCCCTCGAGATGGGGAAGGGTCCTGTCATAACAGTCGTGGACGCTTCGGGACGGGGGCTGATAGCAGACGAGGATGTGCTCGACTGGCTTCAAAAGACTGCTGAGCAGTTCAGCATACCCGTACAGCTCGATGTCTCTGGTGGAGGAACGACAGATGCGACCGCGATCCAGCTCTCGAGAGATGGTGTGAAAACAGGAGTCGTGAGCATCGCCACGAGGTACATCCACTCGCCTGTGGAGGTTCTGAGCCTGGAGGATCTTGATAAGGGAGCTGAGCTGATCGCGAGGGCGCTCGAGACAGCTCCGAGGTACTTCAGACTGGAAGGTTAGCCGTTGACTCAGAGCAGATCCGCGCTGCCCGAAGCTGTCCAAACCCGTTCACAATCCAGGGGACGGTGCCACAGCCGGAGATCTGCCTGTTTTTTTGGGATAGGCGATATCCCTATTTTGTGGTTCGCGCAAAAGCGCTTCTCAGCCGCTCCTCGATCGCCTCAATGCTCAGCTCCTCCTGAGAGCCGCTTGTCATGTTCCTGAGAACGAGCTTCCCGGAGTCGAGCTCTCTTCTTCCGACGATTATGACGTGCTCGGCGTTGATCGAAGATGCGGACTTCAGCTGAGCGCTCAGGGAGCGTCCCATGACATCGATGATTACAGGGGAGACATTCCTGAGACGCTTTGCGATCCGAATAGCATCAACCTTCACATCAGGCGTGAAGGCCAGAACCACAGGGGGTATTGGCGGATCAACCTCGCCAACAACCTCCATTATCCTGTCGAATCCGAGTCCAAAGCCTGTGGAGAACGTCTCCGATCCTCCAAACAGACTTGCAAGCTCGTAAGATCCGCCGCCGCATATCTGGTTCTGGGCTCCGAGACCTGAGGCGTATATCTCGAAGACAGTTCCGGTGTAGTATTCAAGACCGCGCACTATCTCGAAGTCGACAGTCGCATCGACACCGTATGCATCGAGAAGCTCCAGCATCTCCCTGAAATCGCTCAGTTTCATCTCCGACTCAGGAGATCTGCCGGACCTCGCAGAGGCGCGTGCGCCCTCTCTCCTGCTCTCTCCGCATGCCGCCTCCAGAGAAGAATGCGCGCTCCCTGCGCCCTCTGTTGAGATCTCGACGGATGATAGGGCAGCGCTGAGCTCCTCGGCTCTGTCAAGCGCTCCCTTTCCCTTAAGGCTGATCAGCTCCATGATGCCCAGATCCTCCGCCCCTATGCTCTGGAGCAGCTCCCTGAGCGCATCCCTTTCCTTCTTGTCGATGAGCCTCATTATGCTCTGCCTGTGTGCCTCAGGGACCTTCTTCAGCATCGATCTAATCAGTCCAAGATACCCGATGTGGATATCCCCTCTGATGCCGACTGCTCTCAGGACCTCGTCGGCCATCGCTATGACCTCGGCCTCTGAGTCAGAGCGCCTTCCTCCGATGAGCTCGCAGCCGAGCTGCCAGAACTCCCTGAACCTGCCCTTCTGTGGCCTCTCATACCTGAAACAGTTGGCGAAGTAGTACAGCCTTAACGGCTTCGGGGCGCTGTGAAGCTCGCCGACATACATCCTCATAACAGGTGCGGTGAGCTCGGGCCTGAGGGCGATATCCCTGCCGCCCTTGTCCTTGAAGCTGTATATCTCCTCTATGACTCCCTCACCTGATTTGAGCGTGAAGAGCTCGAGGTGCTCAAAAGTCGGAGTCACGACCTCACGGTACCCCCACCGCTCCATCACATCTATCATCTTTTCCCTGACTGCACGCCTTCTGTGGGCCTCCTCAGGCGGGAAGTCCCTGGTCCCTCTGGGTCTCTGGATCATCACCCACGAATTCGCAAAAATGCCTTTATATCTTGCGGCTATACTTTGAATTGATGCTCCGCCTGATCGGCTGGTCCCTGATACTGATGGGTATCCTCATAACAATCATCTCCCTCATCTCATCAGATCTTCACATGAGCGAGTTCGGGGGAGTGCTACTCATAGGCCCGATACCGATCGTCTTCGGATCCACGCCGGGCATGGCATTCGCAGCCATGCTTCTCACGATAGCGCTCATGCTGATCTCCATAGCGCTCTGGAGGAGATAGAGTTGCTGCTGATTGGAATTATCATCATAATCGCGGGGATCATGCTTCTGATGCTCGATAGCGTAATGCGTGAGCGGAGGGGGAACGAGGAGATGGAGATGCCCGCAGAAAGGGGCGAGATCCGGGGAGGAGCGGTTGTGATGATCGGACCCATTCCAGTGGTGATCGGATCTGATCAAAGGACGGCTGCGATTCTGATGGCGCTGGCCATTGCTCTCATGGCAATCTGGCTGGTCTCAGCGTATCTGGGTCATTTCGCAGCGCTGTTGGGGTTCAGTTAGTCTCTCTGCCCATGCCTGAGAGGGTGAGTTTCCGCTGGCACCTGCAGATTAGAAGTGTTGTGATTCGAGGGAGATGATCGCGTGGTTCAGGAGGGCATTTCTGCTTTCTGGGCGCTCAGCACAGAGGATGTGATGAAAGAGCTTGCCACAGGACCGGCTGGCCTTAGTGAGTCTGAGGCCGAGGAGAGGCTCAGAAAGTATGGTTCGAATATCCCCTGGCGGCGGAGGCAGCCAAAAGATCTGGTTCTTCTGCTCTCTCAGTTCAGAAGCCCCATAATCATACTGCTCGTCTTCGCTGCACTGCTCTCCTTATACCTGCACCAGAATTTAGAGGCGGGCCTTGTACTGGTAATAGTCTTCGCAAGCGGGATCCTGGGTTTCTGGCAGGAGAGAACTGCTGCAGGCACAATAGCCAGGCTTCTGGCAATGGTTCAGGTCAGGGTAACCGTCGTGCGGGCAGGCTCCGAAAAGGAGATCCCGCTTGAGAATGTTGTGCCGGGGGACATCATCATTCTCAGAGCAGGAGATGTCATTCCGGGAGACTGCCGCATCTTGGAGGCCAGAGATCTCTTCGTCAATGAGGCTGCACTCACAGGCGAGACGTATCCCGTTGAGAAAACGACTGAAACCCTGCCTGAGGATACACCCATGGCAGAAAGGCGCAACAGCCTGTTCATGGGAACAAGCGTTGTCAACGGAACCGCAACCGCCATCGTGGTGCATACAGGAAGGAAGACTGAGTTCGGCAGGATATCGCATCATCTGGAGCTCGGAAGGCCCGAGACAGATTTCGAGAGGGGCCTCAGAAGCTTTGGATATTTTCTCATGGAGCTCACACTGCTGCTTGTGGTGGTGATCTTCGCCATCAATGTCTATCTGGAGAGGCCTGTACTCGAATCTTTTCTGTTCTCCCTTGCTCTGGCAGTAGGCCTGACACCACAGCTTCTGCCAGCGATAGTGAGCGTCAACCTGGCACACGGAGCGAGAGAGATGGCCGCACTCCGGGTGATCGTCAAGCGGCTCGCCTCCATAGAGAACTTCGGCAGCATGAACGTCCTCTGCTGCGACAAAACCGGAACGCTTACCGAAGGGGCAGCGAAGATGCATGCCGCTCTGGGTGTGGATGGAAGGGAGAACCAGAATGTTTTCCTCCTCGCATATCTCAACGCATTCTACCAAACCGGCTTCACAAATCCCATAGATCAAGCCATACTCAGCTATTGCCAGCCAGACATATCTGGTTTCAAGAAGCTGAACGAAGTCCCCTATGACTTTGTTCGCAAGAGGTTGAGCATCCTAGTCTCCAGAGAGGGAGATAGCCTGATGATCACCAAGGGCGCCCTGAGAAGTGTTCTGGAGATATCCAGCTCAGCTCAGACCGCTGATGGCATTGTAGATATCGATTCCGTCAAAGAGAACCTACAGCAGATCTTTGGCGATTTCAGCAGCGAGGGATACAGGGTGCTGGGTCTCGCCCACAAAAAGATATCTGGGACAGCTATAACAAAGGATGATGAGAGCGATATGACCTTTCTTGGCTTTCTCATATTCTTTGATCCCCCAAAGGAGGGCATAGCCAGAACTGTGGCAAACCTCGCAGGCCTTGGCGTGAACCTGAAGATGATCACAGGGGACAACAAACTTGTAGCATCAGCTATTGGTGAAGAGGTTGGCCTGAGAAAGGGTATCGTTCTCACAGGCAGCGACCTAAGAAAGATCAGTGACGAGGCGCTCCAGAGACTGGTTCGTGATGTTGACATATTCGCTGAAGTCGAGCCGAACCAGAAGGAGCGGATAATCCTCGCTCTGAGAAGAAACGGCGATGTGATCGGCTACATGGGAGATGGCATCAACGATGTATCTGCCTTGCACGCCTCAGACATCAGCATCTCTGTTGAGAATGCGGTGGATATTGCCAAAGATGCGGCTGATATTGTCCTTATGGAAAAAGATCTGAACGTTCTTGTTAGGGGCGTGGTCGCTGGCCGAAAGACGTTCGCCAACACCATGAAGTATGTCTTCATGGCAACATCTGCCAATTTCGGCAACATGTTCAGCATGGCCCTCCTCTCGCTATTTCTGCCGTTTCTCCCAATGCTTCCAGTCCAGGTGCTCCTGACCAATCTCCTCACCGATCTGCCGGAGATGGCTATAGCCACCGACTCTGTTGACCCTGAAAATCTGATCAGCCCCAGGCGTTGGTCGATAAGGCTCATCCGCGACTTTATGGCGGTCTTCGGACTGCTGAGCTCCCTGTTCGACTACCTGACCTTCGGAGCACTTCTGTTTCTGCTCCACGCCAACACAGCCCAGTTCCGAACAGGCTGGTTCATGGAGTCCGTTATATCCGCCTCGATGGTTGTGCTGGTCATACGCACAAGGCGGCCTTTCTTCAGATCTGTGCCCAGTCGATACCTTGTCGCATCAACCCTGGCAGTGGGAGCAGCCGCAATTCTGCTGCCCTACACGCCTCTCGGAAGAGTATTCATGTTCACGCCGCTTCCCCTGAGTTTCCTGAGTGCAACCGTCGTGATTGTGGTCGTATACGTTCTCACAGCAGAGATGGCCAAGAGTATGTTCTACAGAAAATCCGCTTGGCTGTATGATAGGAGTTAGGTGCATGAGCACAGCCGATCGAAAAAAATCTGGTCGGGATAGGAAGTGAAGTCTAAGCCTGAACATATGGCAGACCGCATAAAGGCTAAATAGAGCATCGCCAAATGGTCCAGAGCTGCTTTAGTGGAGGACTGGGTGTGATCGTCGAGGTTCCAGGACAGTACAACCCCAAGAATGTCGAGGATGAGGTCAGAGAGTTCTGGCAGAGAGAGGATACCTACCACAAGGTCAGAAGACTGAGGGCAGGTGGAAGGCGTTTCTTCTTCGTCGACGGCCCTCCGTACACAACCGGCAGGATCCACCTCGGCACAGCCTGGAACAAGGTGATCAAGGACTCGATTCTAAGATACATGTCCATGAGGGGGCATGAGCTCAAGGACCGGGCCGGCTGGGACATGCACGGCCTCCCGATAGAGGTTAAGGTCGAGGAGCACCTCGGATTCAGGAGCAAGAAGGATATCGAGACATATGGAGTGGACAGGTTCATCGAGCAGTGCAAGAGCTTCGCATTGAGACAGAAGGACGAGATGACTGAGCAGTTCAAGTCCCTGGGGGTATGGCTCGACTGGGACAACCCGTACATGACGCTGAAGAATGAGTACATAGAGGCAGCATGGTGGACGCTGAAGAGAGCGCATGAACGCGGACTGCTCGAGAGAGGCCTGAGGGTGGTGAACTGGTGCCCGAGGTGCCAGACAGCCATCGCCGACTCAGAGGTCGAGTACTGGGATGAGAGAGACCCATCGATATACGTCAAGTTCCCTGTGGAGGGTGAGGAGAACACATACATCGTGATATGGACCACAACACCCTGGACCATCCCCGCAAACGTCGCTGTGGCTGTTCATAAAGACTTCATGTACTCAAAGGTTCGCGCCTGGCGCAGGGATGGCACTTACGAGATACTCATAATGGCAACAGATCTCATCGAGAATGTCCTGAAGCAGGGTAGGTATGTGGATTACGAGATACTGGAGAGCATGAGGGGAGAGGATCTGCTCTCGCTGACGTACAGAAACCCGCTACAGGATCTGGTCCCACCGCAGAGGGATTTCGTCCACGGAGTTCATCTTGCCGATTTTGTGACCGCTGAGAACACGGGAATCGTGCACATAGCCCCGGGCCACGGCCTCGAGGATTACGAGCTCGGCCTCGAGAAGAGGCTCCCGATATTCTGTCCGGTCGGGGAGGACGGAAGATACACATCAGAGGCAGGCGAGAAATACGAGGGGAAGTACGTCAGGGATGCAAACCCAGAGGTCGTGGAGGATCTCATGGACAGGGGCGCGCTTCTCGCGAGCGGAGAGCTCGTCCATCGCTACGGCCACTGCTGGAGGTGCAAGACGCCGATAATATTCATAGCTACAAGGCAGTGGTTCATCAGGATATCCGACCTCAGGGACCAGATGCTCCAGGAGATCGAGAGGGTCTCCTGGTACCCGGAGTGGGCGGGATCCGCTCGGTTCAAGGACTGGATATCGAACGCACGCGACTGGTGCATATCCAGGCAGCGGTACTGGGGGATACCCCTGCCGATATGGATCTGCAGGAGCTGCGGATCCATGGATGTCATCGGCACAGCCGCGGAGCTTGAGATGCGTGCAGGCCGGGCCGTGGAGGATCTGCACCGGCCCGCCGTGGATGATGTGAGGCTTAGATGCAGCTGCGGCGGCGAGATGGAGAGGGTGCCGGATGTCTTCGATGTGTGGTTCGACAGCGCTGTGGCATCATGGGCCACGCTGAACTTTCCGAGAGAGGATAAAGAGTTCAACGTCTGGTGGCCTGCGGACTTCATAACAGAGGGGCACGACCAGACCAGGGGCTGGTTCTACTCGCAGCTCGGCGCGAGCATGGTTGCATTCGGCAGAGCCCCGTATAAGAGCGTCCTCATGCACGGTTTCACGCTCGACGAGCAGGGAAGGAAGATGTCGAAGAGCATAGGGAACGTCGTGCATCCAGAGGATGTAGTTGAAAGATATGGCGCCGACACCCTGCGCTTCTACGTCCTCTCATCGAATGCACCCTGGGAGGACCTCCACTTCAGCTGGGAGGGGGCGATGAATGTCAACCGTATGCTCAACATTCTCTGGAACGCCTACCGCTTCCCCCTGCCCTACATGATCCTGGACAAATTTGACATATCGAAGGCCGATACGAGCAGATACAGCCTCAGGCCTGAGGACCGCTGGATCATCTCAAGGGTGAACTCGCTCGCAAAGGAGATCGAGGAGAACATGGCAGAGTACATGCTTCATAGAGTCACAAGATCGCTGCAGGATTTCATCCTCGAGGATCTATCGAGATGGTACATCCAGCTTGTGCGCCCACGGACCTGGATCGAGACCGATGATCCGGACAAGCTCGCAGCCTATGCCACCCTATACACAGTCATGTCGAGCCTGGTGAAGCTCCTGGCGCCGTTCACACCGTTCCTTGCTGAGAGCATCTACCAGAACCTTGTTAGAGGTCTGGATCCAAGCGCCCTTGAGTCTGTCCACATGTGCGACTGGCCCGGGTACAGGGAGGATCTGATAGATAAAAGGCTCGAGGAGAGCATGCGCTACGTGAGGGAGATCTCGGAAGCGGTCTCCAATGCAAGACAGAAGGGCGGGAGAAAGCTCCGCTGGCCTGTCTCCAGGATAATGATCTCATCTGATGAGCAGCTTGATCTCAGGGATCTAGTCCATGTTCTCAGGACGCAGACCAACTCCAAGGATGTGATCGTTTTGCCTCCGGGAGAGAAGCCCGAGATGAACCTGGAGGTCTCTGTCGTCCAAAAGAAAATAGGGCCCGTATTCAAGGGAGAGTCGAGAGATGTGGTAGAGGCTATCACATCCATGAATCCGAGGGAGGTAAAGCGGATCATCGAGAGCGGAGCGCCCCTTGAGTGGAAGGGCAAAAGCTACATGATCACAGGCGAGATGGTAGAGTTCCGCGAGATACCTCCTGCGAACCTCATACCTGCAGAGTTCTCGAAGGGCATCGTGTACGTGGACATAACGCTCACCGACGAACTCAAAGCAGAGGGGTACGCGCGCGAGATAATACGGAGGATACAGGATATGAGGAAGGATCTGGATCTGAAGGTGGATGAGATGATCCGGGTCTCCGTCGCGCTGGACAGCAGTGAGGTTCTGGGACTCGTATCAGGCTGGAAGGACCACATAAGCAGCGAGGTCAGGGCGACTCTTTTAAGAATGGGAAATGATATAGATATTGAGGGAGAACTCACCAAGGACTGGGAGGTGGACGGCGTAAATATAAGGGTCTCAGTGGCAAGAGCCTGACCCCCGTGCGAAGCGAGATCTCCCTTCTCTGAGAGGAACTCAAATGTCAGATGAATATGAAGATGCTGGTGAGGATAGCGTTGTGCCTGTGCGCGTGAAGGGTGTTTACATAGCAGAGACGCTTGGCGGAAACCCCTCACCCGTGGTCCTACTCGAGGACGAGAGATCGCGGATAGTCCCGATATTCGTCGGGCTCTCAGAGGCGATATCCATCCACAACGCCCTCTCCGGGGAGGTCTCGCCCAGGCCGATGACCCACGATCTCTTCATATCTGTCCTCGAGTGCCTGGAGGCGACGATCTCTGATGTGCTAATAGACGACCTCGAGGGGGGCATATACTATGCCAGGCTCTCGCTCGTGCATGGCACCAAGAGGAGCGAGCTCGATGCACGGCCGAGCGACTGTCTGGCGCTGGCGATAAGGGCCAAGGCGCCGATCCACATCCAGGAGAGGATCATAGAGATCTCGGGAATGGACAGGAGTGAGATGGAAGGTTTCAGGCGTCTCGACAGCTACATGCACTGATATGATGGTGATCTTTTGCTGCAGGTTATCTTTCTGGGTACAGCTGGCTCTCTGCCCACGCCTGACAGGAGCTTGCCGGCCATTCTTGTGAACCGGGAGGGCGATCTTCTTCTCTTCGATTGCGGTGAGGGCACTCAGAGACAGATGATGATCGCGAGGACAGGCATGATGCGGTTGAGCCACATATTCTTGACACACCTTCATGCTGACCACATACTTGGTATACCCGGACTCCTGGAGACCATGGCGTTCCAAGGAAGGGAGAATCCGCTCGTGATAGCCGGCCCTCCGCGCACGGCAAGGATGGTGAGCATCCTGAACGGGCTTGGATGCTGCGTGCGGGATTTCGAGATCAGGGTGCTGGAGATGAGGCCGGGGGATTCTGTGCGGATGAGCGGGTACACTGTAACAGCGATCGCAACCCAGCACAGCGTGCCGAGCCTGGGGTATGTGCTGCTCGAGGACATGCGGCCCGGAAGGTTCAACAGGGAGCGCGCTATAGAGATCGGTGTTCCTGTTGGTCCTCTCTTCGGAAGGCTCCAGAGGGGGGAGAGCGTGGAGATCGACGGCAGGGTGGTCAGGCCTGAGGACGTCCTGGGCGCTCCCAGGCCCGGCAGGAAGATCGTATACAGCGGGGACACCAGGCCGACTAATGAGATAGAGGAGGCGAGCAGGAACGCAGACCTGCTCATACACGATGGCGCTCTGGCAGATGATATGATCGACTGGGCGGTGGAGACGAAGCACACAACCGCAGGAGAGGCTGCTGCGCTCGCCGCAAGGGCCGGTGTGAGAAGACTTGTCCTGACGCATATAAGCTCCAGGTACTCTGAGGATACGACGCCGCTTCTGAACGATGCCCGAAAGATATTTCCCGAGACTATGATAGCATCGGATCTGATGAGGATCGAAGTTCCTCTCCGGGACGCGTGAAGAGCCATTGGCTGGGGCACAAATCTGCTGGAAGCATGCATTGAGGACGAATGCGATGCCTGTTCCATGCATACACGCCGAAACCCCGTGAGCCTGGAGTCAGACACCTGGCGGCGCACAGATCCTAAGCATCGCTGCTGCAGGAATCCTTATAGTATCCCATCATCATCTTCTCGCAGATGATCAAACGAATTCCCTCAGGATGCAAGAGCATCGATGATCTCCTAGGTGGCGGGTTCGAGGCCGGAATAATAACACAGATTTACGGCGAATCCGGTACTGGAAAGACCAACATAGTGATACAGCTATCTGTGCAGACCGTTAGGCTCGGATCGCGTGTGATATTCATAGACACCGAGGGATTCTCTCCAGACAGGTTCGTCCAGATCGCTGGGGAGAACGCGAAGGAGATCGCCTCGAAGATCGTGGTCTTCCAGCCGCTCAGCCTCGAGCAGCAGCACATGGCGATAAGGGACGCATCCAGAATCGCCGGGGAGGGGTTCGGGCTTATTGTTCTTGATTCCGCGACATCTCTCTACAGAGCGGCTCTGGAATCGACGGACAACCGTCAGATCAAGAGATCGCTGACATCTCAGCTCTCAGAGCTCCAGGAGATCGCCAGAAGGCACAGCATACCGGTGGTGATAACGAATCAGGTTTATATGGATATCGACACTGGCATCCTCAGACCTGTGGGGGGCACATCTATGGAGCACCTCTGCAAGGCGATACTCGCGCTGGAGAGGCTGGGCGAGGGGAGGAGGCGAATGCGTGTGGTGAAACACAGGTCGCAGCCTGAGGGGGAGGTTGCGGAATTTCTGATAACATCCAGCGGTTTGATCTGATTCCAAGCTGTCTTTTTAAAGAAACTCAGCGTAACGATCATCTGAAGCAGCCGGCATTATTCTTTTCTGAGGAAAACGATGGCAAACGCCCCATTCTGTTCAAGATGCCGGGGGCCTTTAGCATGCTGCAGGCTCTCATTTCAGCTGTTCGACCTCTATCACGCGGAGCGGGACGGATCCCAGAGCCTTTCCGATCATCGCCTTTGCGATCCTTCCTGCGTGCTCCTCGCTCTCCGCATTGAATATCTTTATCTCGAATATCAGGCCGACCAGGGCGGTTCCCGCAACGAGTAGAACCCCTTCAAGCGGCTCCTCGCAGCTAGGGCAGTAGCTCTGGCCGACCTCGACCTCGACGTACTCCATGCCGCTCTGGTTTAGCCTCTTGCCAGCCTCTGAGATCGCCACACCGATGGCATCATCAGCAGACTTCACATCCCTGACTATCCACGCCCCCTCAAGGGTTACCAAGAAGTTGGACATCTCATCCCCCTCGAGAGCGATAAGGATATCTAAGTTGCGGGTCAGAGAAACAAAAGGTGATACAGATGATCCAGATACCAGGCAGAGTCGGAAAGAGCTCTGGAATGCCGCTGAGCACAGAGAAGGAGTTCGAGCAGGAGATATACGTAACGCGCGGAGAGATGGCAAACTTCATTCGCGAGCTGGCATCTGCGATCGAGGCTGGCGGCAGGGTTGATCTCTCAAGAGACGACTGGACGCTGGGCGTCACTCCCATGGAGCCCCTGAAGATCGAGATACAGTACAAGGGGAACAAGAGGGAGATTGAGATCCAGCTGAAGCTTAAGGAGTTACCGTAAGCGCTGCAGAGCCTGCTGGCTGCAGAACAGAGCATATGCACGGGATCGGCCTGCCGAAATCGCATCACATGTGCAGGCCGGATTCCGGCGCAATCTCATGCAGGAAGCCCGCACCTGCGGTGTCCAATGTGCTGTACCATCGCCATATGGCGTGGATCCGCGTGTGGATACACCCGGCAGACTACTAAAGATATTTTTAGATTGTGCGCTGCACACTCACATCCGCACTAACATGCTGTGTTGAATAATTAAGAGTTCTAAGGTCGAAAGCTATCGATTTTTACTAGAATTGCAATTCGTATGAATCCAGCCTCTACTATCGGATTCTCAAACATTATTCAACACGGCACACTAACATAAAATTATAAAAATAGGAAAGCTCAGTAAATCGCGATCTTGGAGCTTCTCAGAATGAGGACAGGCCTGCTTGCCGTATTTGCCACCCCATATGCTGTGCTTCCGATCCTGCCCTTCTTGATAGCGGTTGCACCCTGTGAGCTCATCGCGATCAGGGAGACATCCTCCTCAGCTGCAACGGATCTTATCTGCTCGCAGGCCTCGCCGACCACGACCTTTGTGCTCACATTTAAACCGCCTTTTCTGAGCTCCGCCGCGACCTCATTCAGACGCTCCGTGCCGTATTGGACCGCGGAGTCGATCTCCTCCTGTGTCTCGCCTCTGGAGACCACATGAAGCAGCATCAGCTCGCCGATCCCGCTTATGTTCTTCAGGAACGATAGCGCTGCCTCGGCCGGCTGGGAGAAGTCTGTCGGATAAAGCACCTTGTGCAGCAGCCTCGCGCAGTATATGCCGACCGGCTTTCCCTCCATCATCCTGTATCTCATCAGAAGGAGATGCGTGTTGCCGTAGCGCAGAACGTTCCTGGAGACGCTTCCAAGGAGCACGCTCTCGATCAGGCTCTTGCCTCTTGCACCCATCGCTATCAGAGAGACATTCTCCTCATCTGCCACCTTCTGTATGGCGCTCGCCACCTCCCCCTCCAGGACGGAGACCGCCCTCACCTTGACGTTCATTCCCTGCAGGGGGGCCGCCTCGCCCTCCAGCCTCTTCTCCGCCTCCCTTATCTCCGCAACCGGGTCCCAGACCCTGGCAAGCGGATCCCTGCTGATGACATGAAGGAGGACAACGTCCTTCACACCCGGTATCTGACCAGCGCACTCTACGACCTTTCTCGCATGCTTAGAAAAGTCCGTGGGGATCAATATCTTCTCAAACATCATATTCACCAGGCTTTCACATCTTTCTGCAAAGCTGCACATAATCAATCTATGTCTTTACCTTTATTAGTTTTGCCGGCACTGAAGATCGATCCTGATTGTTCATGCGCTCACATTAAACTTGATTCCCGACAAGCCAGATCGTAAATCCATCGCGAGAGGTCCTGCATGTGGCCTCTGGGCGGTGAGATGTGCAGCTTGTATCACCAGACACCCGGGATCTGTGTACCGCACCTGGGGCACCGGCCATCGACTATGCTGTTGAGCGTCACGCGGTATGCGAAACGCTCGATCAGAAGCTCGCCGCAGTTGTGGCAGTGCGTGTTCTCCCCCTCGCCAGGGATGTTCCCCGCGTAGATGTAGCGGATGCCCGCATCTCTGCCGATAGCCATGGCCCTTCGGATCGTGGCTGCGCTCGTTGGCGGCGCATCTCTGAGCTTGTATGTGGGATGGAAGGCTGAGACATGCCATGGCATATCGACGCTCACTCCTGCGAGAAACTCGGCTATCTCCCTCAGCTGTTTATCAGAGTCGTTGTAGCCGGGAATCACCAGAGTTGTTACCTCTGTCCAGACGCCAAGCTTCGGAAAGAGCTCGATGTTTCTCTTCACGGGCTCCACTCTGGCGCTGCATATCTTTCTGTAGAACTCATCATCGCCCTTAAGATCGATGTTGATCGCGTCCAGGTATGGAGCAATCGCCCTCGCAGCCTCTTCAGTCATGTAGCCGTTGCTGACGAAGTTGTTCTTGAGCCCGAACTCCTTCGCCTCAACAGCGGTATCGAGCGCAAACTCGAAGAATATCGTCGGCTCTGTATACGTGTAGGATATCGATTGAACTCCAGACTCCAGGGCCTCCGCGACGATATCCTCGGGAGCTCTTTCGCTGCCGATGATCATGCCCCGGTCCACGGGCATCTGGGAGATATCAGCGTTCTGGCAGTGTCTGCACTTGAAGTTGCAGCCAACCGTGGCGATCGAGTAGCTCCTGCTGCCCGGCTGGAAGTGGAACAGAGGCTTTTTCTCCACAGGATCGACATGCTCAGCCACAATCTTGCCATAAACGAGCGAGTAGAGGGTCCCGTCGATGTTCTCCCTGACACCGCAGATGCCCCTGCGACCAGGATGAATCCTGCAGTTGTGGTTGCAGAGGTTGCATCTGACATCGCCGCCCTCAAGCCTCTCGTAAAACATGGCCTCTTTCATGTCAGCCATGATAATAGGTAAACGTCCTCTTAAATTATATACTCTCCTGAGAGGCTCTGGATCTCAGAGAGGTGCAGCATGAGATCTGCTGCGCCAATAAGTCCCTGATAACAGCGATCTATCCAATCCAAGCACGGAAGATCGGTTGAATCAGATGCTGTGTCGAATAATTAAGAGCTGTAAGGCCGATAGCTATCGATTTTTACTAGGATTGAAATTCGTATGAATCCGGCCTCTGCTATCGGATTCTCAAACATTGTTCAACACAGCAGAATCAGATTAAGGGGCCCTATATGAGTTCCTGCAGAGATTCTAACCCCTAACAGCCCTTCTCCAGAGCTTTTCCGCTTTGTCCGGGATCGACTCTATCTGCTCGTGGATATCGAGACGGTGCTTAATGTCAGCTGCTTTTATGCGGAGCTCCACAGACTCGCGCATGAGCTCCCTGGCCTTTGTCCTCAGCTCTTCAGACTCGATCCAGAGGGCCTCCGCCTGCTCCGGGTCGAGCTGCCGCATATCCACAGACCTCTTCCGGAGCGAATCTGATTCCTCTATAGCAGATGCTGACTCTGCTCTCAGCTGCTCAGAGCGCTTCAGGAGATCCTCCATCTCCCTGCGCATCTCATCGTAGCTTTTCACAGCAAACCTGCCATCGAATATATGACCACCTCAGCCCATCTCCAAGAGCATCCTGTGGAAACGGAGATCCTCTGTGAGCTCAGGATGAAACGCAAGACCTATGAGGTTCCTCTGCCGGACTGCGACCGTGCGGCCGCCAAAGCGCGCGATCTCCTGCACCCCCTCTCCGCATCTCAGGACGACGGGCGCGCGGATGAAGACCGCCCTGTACGGCCTGTCGAATCCTGCCACATCTATCTCAGCCTCGAACGACTCGCGCTGCGGGCCGAAGGCGTTTCTTCCCACAGAGATATCAATCAGCCCCAGGGGTCTGACATCGCCTGCGTCGATCTCCTTCGCGGCGAGCACGAGCCCTGCGCATGTCGCGAGCACTGGCACATCATTTGCAGCCGCCTGCTTGATCTCAGCTGCTATTCCTGTCCTCTCGAGCTGCCTGCCGATAGTTGTGCTCTCGCCTCCAGGCATCACTATGCCAGAGCATGTGGGTATAACGCCCGCACGCCGTACTGCGACAGCCTGGCCGCCTGCTGCCTCTACGGCGCTGATGTGCTCCGATACATCTCCCTGGAGGGCTATGACCCCTATCCTCCTCACGTTACCTCCCGGGCAGAAGCCCCGGGCTCTTGCGGAAGAGCCGGCTCACCATCCTCTCGCCTGCAGCGCCTCTCCTTCCTGAAGGGTGGTGACGTCTATGCCCTTCATCGGCCTTCCAAGACCTCTGGAGACCCTGGCCAGAACCTCCGGCTCGTCGTAGTGATGCACAGCCTCGACTATTGCTGCAGCCATCGCCTCCGGGTTCTCGGACTTGAATATGCCGGAGCCGACGAAAACACCATCAGCACCGAGCTGCATCATCAGAGCCGCATCTGCCGGCGTTGCTATGCCACCGGCAGCGAAATTGACCACAGGCAGCCGCTGGAGACGGGCGCACTCCGCAACCAGCTCCGGGTCGGCCTCGATCTCGCGCGCGAACTTCGTCAGCTCCTCGCTGTTCATGCCCTTGAGCTTCCTTATGTCGCCCATGATCATCTTCATGTGCCTCACGGCCTGGCTGACATCACCGGTGCCCGCCTCCCCCTTGGTCCGTATCATGGCTGCGCCTTCCTTTATACGCCTGAGGGCCTCCCCCAGGTTCCTGGCGCCGCATACGAATGGGACCTTGAATTTGGTCTTGTCGATGTGGAACTCGTCCGCAGGGGTGAGAACCTCCGACTCGTCGATCATATCCACCCCTATCGCCTCCAGGATCTGTGCCTCGACGAAGTGGCCGATCCTGACCTTGGCCATGACAGGAATGGTCACAGCATCTATGATCTCCTCGATCACCTTTGGATCCGCCATCCTTGCCACGCCGCCCATCCTCCTGATATCAGCAGGAACCGCATGGAGGGCCATGACTGCGACAGCTCCGGCCTCCTCAGCGATCATGGCCTGCTCCGGGGTGGTGACATCCATGATGACTCCACCCTTCTGCATCTTGGCGAAGCCGCGCTTCAGCAGCTCCGTACCGAATCGAAGATTCTCCAGCTCCATGATAGTTTCTTACCTCGAACGGTGAACTAGCTGCATTTACGGTAAATAAACTTTGCCCCGCCCCTGCTGTGTTGAATAATGTTTGAGAATCCGATAGCAGAGGCTGGATTCGTACGAATTGCAATTCTAGTAAAAATCGATAGCTCTCGACCTTAGAGCTCTTAATTATTCAACACAACACCCGCCCCTGAAATGCCTGTCAGAATTGTGGGCTGAAACTGGATCGAGATCATAATGCAGCGTTGGATATACTCACCCTCGGACTGAGGGGTAGAGCCTGTGGAGATGCTGGATAAACAGATCCATGAGACCTTAGACCTCGTCGATGCCTCTCGATGCAGTTCGAGAGACGTCGAGGGGCTTCGACAAAGTCGAAACGCAGGAAGCTCCGCTCTTCAGGGCGGAGAGTGGATCACTTCATTCAGATGCTATGGCCTCGACCGGATCGAGCCTGGATGCCCTGTAGGCCGGATAGAGTCCCGCCAGCAGGTTGACAACCATGGAGTAGACAACCGCCCACAAGAAGAACTCAGGCTTCATCACCACGGTCATCCTCGATACCATGTATATCTCGCTCGGTAGCTCAACCGGATACATCATGATGAGCCTGGCTGCGATGTACGCCAGGATGCACCCGATGAGGGCAGATGGGGGAGCGAGGATGAGGCTCTCAAGAATGAATATCTTCATTATCGAGAGCCTCGTCGCGCCCATCGCCATCAGTATACCTATCTCCTTCGTCCTGCGGGTTATTATCATTATCATGGTATTGGCTATGCCGAATCCCGCTATCGCGAATATTAGAATATAGAAGATAACCACAAAGCGCGACTGCGTCTCGAGTAGATTCAGTATATCACGGTTGATCTCAACCCAGCTCCTGGCGTTGTAGCTGGTTTTTCTGTTGACATCCTCTGCGAGATTCGGTGCCTCGTATAGGTCAGAGAGCCTCACAGAGATCTCCGAGACGACATCGCCCTCACCGAGGATATCCTGTGCGGTCTTCAGCGGAATGTACACAAGAGTTTTGTCGCTTGCTGTGCCGGTCTCTATGATGCCTGCGACCTTTAGACTGATGGATCTGTTCTGCCTGACCAGCTCTATCCTGTCGCCGCTTGAAGCTCTTATCTCCTCAGCAAGCCTGCTGCCGATAACAGCTGAGTACCTGCTCAGCTCCAGCTCACTGAAACTCCCCTCGATCAGGTCCCTCTCAACCCTCATCAGAGGCTCCTCATCTGCTGCCCTGACCCCGATCACCTCCACACCCCTTGCCCTGTCCCTGTGCTTGACGACCGCCTTCCCACGCAGTCTGGGGGAGACCGCCTCAACCCCAGGGTACGCCCATACTGCGGCAGAGAGCGTTCTGTAGAGGTGTATCTCGTTCTCGCCCTCCTTCGGCTCGATCACAACATGAGGATTGTTCTCGATGGTTGTGCTCATGATCTCCTCCCTGAAACCGCCCATCAGGCCCATCATGACGACGATGATCGCCACAGCCAGAGCTACAGAAAGCACAGTGAAGAACGCCATCCTGGGGTTTCTGACGATGTGATGGGATGCAATGATGTGCTCAAACATCTCGCTCATCCACGCAGGGCGATCACAGGATCGAGCTTCGATGCCTTGTGCGCGGGATACACGCCCGCGGCCAGGCTCAGTAGGACCGCGGCAAGCACTATGACCAGGATTTTCCAGGGGTCTATCACCACAGGCAGCACGAACTCCTCCCAGCCGGGTGCCTCGACCTCGAACCCCATGCCTTTGAGATAAAGAGAGAGAGCCACGCCTCCTGCAGCGCCGCAGATGCCACCTATGAGCCCCAGAACAGTGCTCTGGATGAGGAATATGTTGCGTATCATCGCCTCTGTTGCTCCCTCAGCCATGAGCATGCCTATCTCAGATGTCTTCTCGAGAACAAGCATGTACATCACGCTCGCTATCCCGAAGGCCGCGATGATCATTATCAGAAGCATGATGATGTTGTTCTCAAAGTTCTCTATCGCAATGGTCCTGAGGATCTCCGGGTAAAGCTGCTGCCAGCTCTCTGCCTTGTAGCCAGTCGCAGAGATCTCCCTGCTGACCCGATCCGCCATGTATATGTCCTCGAGCTTGATATCTATGCCGTTTATGACATCCCCCTCACCCAGGAAGTTTCTGGCTGTGCGGAGAGAGACGAATGTCATCTCCTCAGGAAAGCCCTGCGGCGGATCGAATATCCCGGCGATCATGAGGTTTAGGGGATTAGCGTCCGGGAACCTCGCGTCCAAAGTATCTCCCAGCTCCACATCCAGCTTCTCGGCGAGCTTCGTCGATATCACTATCCTGTTCTCCTGCTGGATCGACTGGAGATCTCCATAAATCATGCGCTCTGAGATGCTCGGATAGATCCTTTCCATCTCTGATGGTATAACGCCAATGAGAATGACGTTCTCGACGTTGTTCTTGTGCGAGAGCGATGCGGCTGCGCTCAGGCGAGGAGAGACTGCGGTAACGCCCTCAAGCTGCCATATCCTCTCCATTAGCGTCCTGTAGAGGTAGATGTACCCCTCACCCTCCTTCGGGCTCACGCTGACATGCGCGAGGTCCTTTACGATAATGTCTAGGAGGTACTCCTGAAAGCCAGCCTGGAGCGATACAGAGGTCACACTGACAGCCACCGCCAGCCCGATTGCCAGCACAGAAAGAGCAGTCTGACGCCTCCGGCTTCTGATATATCGGAACGCTATGAACGTCTCGAACAGATAACCACGCCCTTGCTGAACTTTTTCAGCCTCTGGAGCAGCTTGCTCCAGAGGCTGTCCCTCCCTCCTCCTGTATAATTGCTATCAGTAACACATATTATTCGTGAATAAAATCGAAATTATGAGCTGCTCCAGACTCTCGAAAAAGCCAATGTGTGACATGAAGTTATGGTCTTCTCGAGCCAGGGTGGGAACGCAACAGGACCGCACGCTTCCCCCTGCAACCTCAAAGTATTTTAAACTTGGGGATCTCGTCTTCCGATCTCCTGGGAAGATTTTGTCAGGCACATACTGCATGGTCGTGATCTCGCATCAAGATCTGTTGCATGCGACTGCTTCATGCGGCATTTTGCCCATGTACGCTGATTCCTGAAAGCACATCCGGCGCTCCGGGCCCAAGACCATCTGCTAAAGTTGCCCAAAAGCAGGAACTAATGATGGAGCGCCTTGAATCATGCTCGAACTCCCTCAGATCTCCCCCGCAGCATCATCTCTCCGAGAACCATACAGAATGAAGCAGCTGCGGCCATCAGAGCGCCGAAGAGAAACGTAGCATCCGGGCCGAATGCCTGCCATATCGAGCCGGCGATCAGGCCGGACGCTATCGATGCGATTCCAACCATTCCATGATAGACGCCCAGTGCTGTGCATCTCACCTCATCACAGCTCAGATCCGAGACGTATGCGCTCTGCGCTCCATCGACAATCGCGAATACAAGACCATACATGACGAAGAGCAGCACGAGCCACCCTGTAGAGGATACGAAGGCGAACCCGAGTGCCACCAACGAGAATAACGCGTAGCCGATTGCAAGCGTCCATCTTCTTCCTACGAGATCGGATACCACACCGCTTGGTATGGCCATCCCCGAGTAGACGATGTTATACAGGATGTAAAGCAGAAGAGGAGCTCCAACTGCCAGGGAGCCAACGAAGAGCTCCTGTGCCCTGAGCATGAAGAACATGTAGCTGAAGTTCGCAAGCGAGAATATGGATGCCACGAGGACGAACCACCTGAGTCGCAGCGGCAAAGAGGAGATGCCTGGTCTGATGATTGCCATCGGAGATCTCCGTACATCCCTGACATAGATGAGGGGGATAAATGCCATCAGTGAGAGCGCTGCGGCCACAGCCAGGATCTGCCTGAAGCTCAGCCCCGCGCTCCAGAGGAGATAAGCGAGACCTGATCCCAGCACCGCTCCGAATGTGTCAAGCGCTCTCACCGTGCCGAAACCCCTTCCCATATGTGAGGACTCGACAGATCCCGAGATGATTGCATCCTTTGGCGCTGCCCTCACACCCTTGCCGCATCGCTCGACGCTTTTAAGCAGGACAACATGCTGCCATGTTCCGGATAAGGGCAGAAGCGTCTTGGCCACCGCAGAGAGACCATAGCCCGCTACGACTAAAGTCTTCCTTTTCCCTGTTATGTCACCCGCGTATCCTGAGAGTATCTTCAGCATGCTCGGAATTCCCTCGCTGAGACCTCCCACCAGCCCCACAGCGATCGCACCACCACCCAGTGATGTTATGAAGAGGGGCATGATCGGCTGTATGATCTCGCTGCTGGTGTCGTTTAACAGGCTGACCAGCCCTATGAAGAGGACATTTCTGCTGCCAGCCTCAGCCCGCTGATCCTCTGACATACGATCTGACCGTTGGGTCTACGGATATATCATATTAACTGCTGTGTTGAATAACAAATATCTCTGGGGTCGGATGCTATCGGTTTTTGCCAGAATTTGAATCTGCATGAATTCGGCCTCTGCTATCGGATTCTCAAACATTATTCAACACAGCAATATTAGCGAAACATTCATACTCCAAGCTTCCTGTGGAAGATTCGAATAAGATAAAGAGGAGATCTGAGTAATGGATTTCATCCCGATTGCCAGGCCGCTCCTGGGCGACGAGGAGATAGAGGCTGTATCCGAGGTGATCAGGTCTGGCATGCTTGTTCAAGGGGAGCTGGTCAGGCGATTTGAGGAGATGTTCTCATCATACATCGGAGTGAGAAACTCGGTCGCTGTGAGCAACGGCACCGTGGCGCTGGATCTCGCGCTCAAGGCGTTCGGTCTCAAACCCGGAGACGAGGTGATATGCCCGGCGTTCACATTCATCGCTACATCAAACGCAGTTCTTTACCAGGGGCTCATGCCCATCTTTGCGGATGTTGATCCCAGGACGTTCAACATAGATCCGGGGGATGTTCTGGAGAGGGTGAACCGCAACACAAAAGCGATCATTGGGGTGCACCTCTACGGCCAGCCGTTCGATGTTAAGGCCATCGGAGAGATATGCGAGGATCACAACCTCATCCTCATAGAAGACTGCGCACAGGCGCATGGCGCTGAGTACGATGGAAAGCGGGTGGGGGGATTCGGCACAGGATGCTTCTCATTCTACCCGACGAAGAACATGACCACCGGAGAGGGTGGGATGATAACAACAGATGACGATGCGCTTGCAGAGCGCGTGAGACTTCTGAGGAACCACGGCGACCTCGGGAAGTACAACCACGTGATGCTCGGATACAACTACAGAATGACGAACATCCAGGGCGCGATAGGCCTTGTTCAGCTCGGAAAGCTGGATGAATTCATAAATGCCAGGATAAGGAATGCAGAGTATCTCAGCTTGCACATAAGCAGAGACGGCATAACAACTCCATGGAGGGATCCCAGGTGCAAGCATGTTTACAACCAGTACGTTCTCAGGGTCGAGGATGACTTCCCGATGAGCCGTGATGCGCTTTCCAGCCATCTCCAGTCGAGAGGTATCGGTACAGGCGTACATTACCCGATGCCTGTTTATGAGCAGCCTCTGTACAGGCAGCTCGGGATCGGATCGCGCTGTCCGGTTGCTGAAGACGTCTCGAGAAGAGTGATAAGCGTTCCGGTGCATCCAGGGCTCAGCAATGAAGAGCTGAAGAGAATCGCGGATGCGGTGAACAGCGCAGGGTGATCCGATGGATGTGGGAGTAATAGGCGTCGGCTCGATGGGTCGCAATCATGTGCGCGTTTACTCTGAGCTGAAGGGGGTGGAGAACCTCTACGTCTACGATTCTGTGGAGAAAAACGCTGAGGCTGCGAGGGAGTATGCGACGATATGCCGCAGCATCGATGAGCTTCTCGATGCATCTGAGGCCGTCTCCATCTGTGTCCCCACAAAGTATCATTACGATGTTGCCATGCGTGTGATAGAGGCAGGAGTCCACTGTCTCATAGAGAAGCCAATGACGCTCAAGTTAGATGAAGCGGATGCGCTTTTAAGTGCAATTCGTGATAAGGATCTGGTGGTGGGCGTCGGGCACATCGAGCGCTTCAATCCGATAGTGAAGGAGATTAAAAGGATAATCACGTCGCCCGTATATGTTGAGATAAAGAGGCACAATCCCAGCTCGTCGAGGATCACCGATTCATCGGTCGTCGAGGACCTGATGATCCACGATATCGATATAGTCTTCAACGTGCTCTTCCCGGAAAGGGAGGATTACAGTATAAGCAGCGCTGGCACGAGGAACGTATGCGAGGCACTGATACGATTCGGCTCGTCGATTGTCTCCCTGTCAGCGAGCCGCATGTCCTCTAAGAAATTCAGGACTTTCTACGTCGAGGAGGAGGGTGTGACAACAGAGGGCGACTTCATGACCCAGGAGGTATACATCTACAGAAAGCCTGATAAGTACCTCAAGGAGGAAGAGAGATACCTCCAGGAGAACATAATCGAGAAGGTGCTCGTGAGCAAGGTTGAGCCGCTCAAGGTCGAGCTGCGGGCGTTTCTGGATGCTGTCATTGGCAGATCCGAGTTTCCTGTAACTCCTGAGCAGGCATTCAGAAACATGAAGGTATGCGCTGAGATATCGAGGGGTCTGGTATGAGCTACAGGAAGCACCCGACTGCAGTGGTCGAGAGCGCCGATATCGGGGACGGCACGAGCATATGGCACTTCGCCCACATCAGGGAGGGGGCGAGGATCGGGAAGAACTGCAACATCGGGAAGAGCGTTTACATAGACAGGGATGTCAGGATCGGAGATAACGTGAAGATCCAGAACTTCGTCTCTGTTTATCACGGAGTCGATATCGAGGATGATGTTTTCATAGGCCCTTCAGCAGTTTTCACAAACGATCTGTATCCAAGAGCGTTCAACTGGTCGGAGGAGATGGTAGTGCCAACAAAGGTCTGCAGGGGTGCAAGCATAGGCGCGAATGCGACGATAATCTGCGGCATAACCATAGGGGAGTACGCCATGGTCGGGGCGGGCAGCGTTGTCACAGATGACGTCCCCCCATACGGTCTGGTTTACGGAAACCCAGCCGTGCTGCGTGGATATGTCTGCAGATGCGGCAGACGCCTGGAGAGGCTCGTAAGAGATGATGGCGTTAAAGAGTACCTCTGCGACTGCGGGGAGACTGTACGCATAACCTCGGAGGGATGATCCTGAAGATCGCTGTTGTGGGCCTTGGTAATGCAGGGCTTCCTCTTGCAGCAGTAATAGCAGACCATGGGATTCCGGTCGTGGGCGTTGATATAGACAGGAGGAGATGCGACCTCATAAACAGCGGGAAGAACCCCATACCCCAAGAGTCCGGACTCGACGAGCTGATATCGAGACACGGCGGGCAGGGGATCATCGCAACGACAGAGTACAGAGATGCATCCTCATGCGGTGTATTCATAGTAATAGTTCCGCTCTTCATCGACGAGAACCACAATCCGGACTTCAGGACGCTTGAGAGCGCGTTCAGGAGTCTCGGGGGCATACTGAAGCAGGGAGATCTCGTGGTCCTGGAGACGACCGTGCCGCCCGGGACAACAGAGGGTCCAGCGCTCAGATGGCTGGAGGAGAGCAGCGGTCTCAGGCTCGGCCAGTTCTATCTCGCACACTCCCCGGAGAGGATAATGACAGGATGCAGCATATCCAGGCTCAGGGAGTTCCCGAAGGTCATTGGGGGGGTGGATGAGAGGAGCGGCATCGTCGCCTACGACGTTTACAGGAGGTTCATACCAAATCTCAGGCTGGTATCATCTGCAAGGGTCGCAGAGATGATAAAGGTCATGGAGGGCTGCTACAGGGACGTCAACATCGCACTCGCGAACGAGCTCTTCAGAATCTCAGAGGAGCTTGGCATCGATTTCTACGAAGCCAGGGAGCATGCTAACCACGAGTACTGTCACATACACATGCCATCGACAGGCGTAGGCGGGCACTGCATCCCGGTCTATCCCTGGTTTCTCATAAATGAGATGGTGAGAAGAGAGCGTGCCGATGATGCGATCATGCTCAGGACCGCCAGAGAGCTGAACGACAGCATGATCCGCTACTGGATGGATCGTATAATTGATGGTTGCATGCGTATAGATAAACCACTGGCTGAGATCAGGATCTGCATCCATGGAATCACATACCGCCAGGGCGCAAAGGAACTCCACCACAGCAGGAACCTCGCGCTTGCGAAGCTCCTGAAGAGCAGAGGGCTGAAGGTTGGCGCATACGATGACCTGCTTTCGAGGGAGGAGATCCTGAAAACCGGCCTGGAGTGGATGGATCCAAAGGATGCAGATCTGGTGTTCAATTCGTTCGAGCTCAGATTGAACCTCAGGCGTCCCCGAGATGCTAAGGCATGAAATCCGAATGCTCAATCATTCCGATGCCCATGCTCGCTTTGTCCCGGATCGAATTAAACAAGAGGCACGGATCCAACCATCTCGCGCCATGCAGCTCTGTGGGCCCCACTCATGCGACAGTAAATGCAAAAAGACGTGAGGATAACACGGAGGCTCACACAGATGAGCTGGCGTTAAACTATGGAGATGTGACTCCAACGATCCCGAAAACTCGGCCCAATCCGATGGTTCTCGGAAGATGAAACACGAAATGCCCAGCTGTTCGCAGCTGGAGCAGTCTGGCCTGAGATTCTGGATAAAATCTAACAGTTCACCTCCATGAGGAGCGTGATACGATCCATGGATCCGGTGATAGATAGAAGTGGCAACAGAAACATCATAGAGATAAGAGATCTGACCAAGATATACAGGGATGGCGTGGAGGTGGTGGCTCTGGATCGCATAAATCTCACGATAAAAGAGGGGGAGTTTCTGGCGATAGTTGGACCAAGCGGATCCGGAAAGTCAACGCTTCTGAACATGATAGGCCTCCTCGACACCCCAACAAGCGGAACGATACTGCTGAAGGAAATCGACGTCACGAAGATCAGCGCGAATGAGCGGGCGAGGCTGAGAAACAGAGAGCTTGGATTCGTCTTCCAGTATCACCATCTCTTACCCGAGTTCACTGCACTCGAGAACGTGATGATGCCCATGCTCATAGCAGGGGTAGAGCGAAAAGAGGCGCGCAACCGGGCGACTGCTCTGCTCAAGGAGGTTGGTCTCGGAGACCGGCTGGACCACAAGCCAAGCCAGCTCAGCGGTGGGCAGAACCAGCGGGTTGCGGTCGCGAGGGCCCTGGCGAACAGGCCATCGATCGTGATAGGAGATGAGCTCACCGGCAACCTGGACACAAAGACATCGAGGATGATCTACGACATGCTTCGGGACCTGAACAAGAGGATCAACCAGACATTCATCCTCGTGACGCACGATATGGAGATGGCGGAGATGACAGATCGCATACTGAGACTGGTGGACGGAAAGATCGTCTGTGAGCTGAGGCGGGTCGGCAACGATTTCGTGAGCGGAGAGATCTGCACCGAAGATAAAGGCGCAGATCAAGAATAGGATCCTGCCAGGAAAACTAATTGGCATGCTGCTGGAGAGAACCATGACGCAAGCTCACCCATCTGGATGAAAAGCATGCGAGAGCATAGGCGTGCCAGAAGGATGAAAGATGGCCCGAAGCCAGTGCTATTTTGATACCGGAAACTTAAGGAGCGCTTCTTGCAGTGGATTGCTGATGGTGTTTCTAGATTGCTTTGGCTATATTAATCCTCGAATGATTCCATAGCCTGTTTGCGAGTTGGTAAGGCGAGTTGGTAAGAGCAGAATGCGCCTCAGAACTCATAGGGCTCATCATATTTCAGAGACCTGATGTCATCATCGGCGCTTGGAAGCTGATCTCTTATGGAGACGAGAATCTGTACATCTGTTACCTAAAACCAGACGGCAAAAGCCTTTATGCTTGATACGGGCCAGTCCTCCATGCCGAAAGTCCCGCCCCAGCTCCTCTTGAAGATCTGCTTCGTCAGCGGCTCGATCAGTGTCATCTCTATGCCGCCATCTTCTTCAAGCGCCTCAGCGCGCCCCTTCTCTGATGCACCTGATGCAGAGATATCGATGCTCCATAGATTTCCCGCGTTCTCAGCGATGTCGTCGAGCATCCGATCAACCCGCATTATCTCATTCCCAAGCCTACGGGAAGGAAGAGCGTACGATACATCCTCCTCTGTCACAACCCCCACGATATCCATCGACCTCGGAGAGGAGAGGCGTATTAGAGAGCATGCACATCTCGGGTTATACTCCCTGAACATGTACCAGAGCCTTCTTGCGCTGATGTCTCCAGATGGGTCTGATCCATGCGGCTCCGGCCTGAAAGCGCTCAGCACAGCTCTGACCGCCCTCATGGGTATTGCAATATAACTATAATCATTTGGATATATTGAGCTGCTGGCTCCAGTTGCATTGCCCACCGCCTTTATCAGCATCTGATAGCTCAGCACAAGATCATCCATGAGAAACAGATATTCTTTACAGATATAAAAATTTTTTCTGCATGATGCTGTGTTGAATAATGTTTGAGAATCCGATAGCAGAGGCCCGATTCATACGAATTTCAATTCTAGTAAAAATCGATAGCTATCGACCTTAGAGCTCTTAATCATTCAACACAACACTGCATGACTCTGCCGTGTTGGATAATGTGTGAGGATCTGATAGCAGAGGATGAATTCATGCAGGTTCAAACTCTGGCAAAAATCGATAGCATACGACCCCAGAGCTATTTGTTATTCAACACAGCTGCATGACTGTGATAGGCTGATCTCCATCATGAGCCGAGACCGCGCTGATATGCGGATCAATCGATGAGAGGCCTCCTCCAATTCCCTCGATGGGTCTTCTGCCTGAGTTCCTATAAAGCACATGCCGATACCAATCATAATATACTATGATGATCAACATGATGCGCCGGAGATGCGATGGCACGCTGTTCTTTATGTGGAAAGACCTCGAGCCTGATTTCCGGGGAGCTGAGGGTATGCCTGAGCTGCATAAGATCACGGCCAGAGGAATCCCTAGAGATGGCGATGATGGCGCACAGAAGAAGCAGGGCTGCGTATGGTCTGCCAGAGGAGGTGCCCAGAGATCCGGATGGCATTCAGTGCAGCATATGTGCAAATGAATGCAGAATTCCTCCCGGCGGCATGGGCTACTGTGGTCTGCGGAAGAATATCGATGGAGAGCTGGTGGGCGTCACTCCTGCACAGGGAAAGCTCTCATGGTACCACGATCCGCTCCCGACAAACTGCGTAGCTGACTGGGTCTGTGCAGGCGGTACGGGCGCCGGATATCCAAAGTATGCGCATTCAAATGGCCCTGAGATCGGATACATGAACCTGGCAGTATTCTTCCATGCATGTACATTCAACTGCCTCTACTGCCAGAACTGGCAGTTCAGAGCTGAGACGCTCCGCCCATGGACGACCGATGTCGTCGAGCTGGTAAAGAGTGTAGATGAACGAACTTCGTGCATCTGCTACTTCGGCGGCGATCCCACACCGCAGCTGCCGTTCGCTCTGAGGGCATCCAGAATGGCCCTCGAGGCGAGAAGGGAGGGTATCCTGCGGATCTGCTGGGAGACAAACGGATCCATGAATCGCCATCTTCTCGAAGATATGCTCGAGCTCTCCCTCATCAGTGGTGGATGCGTCAAGTTCGACCTCAAGGCGATGGATGAGAACCTTCACAGGGCTCTGACAGGGGTCTCGAACAGGAGAACCCTGGAGAACATATCTGCAGCTGCAGAGAGGATGAATGAGAGAGAGGACCCGCCGCTTGTTATCGCGAGCACGCTTCTGGTCCCGGGATACATCGACGAGGAGGAGGTAAGAGCGATAGCGGAGTTCCTGGCATCCCTCAATACAGGAATCCCATACACGCTGCTAGCGTTCCATCCGCAGTTCCACATGAGAGATCTGCCGTTCACTCAGAGATCGATGGCCATGCGGTGCTCAGACGCTGCGAGAAGAGCTGGACTTGAAAGGGTGCGTGTGGGGAACGTTCACATCCTCACACCCGGCTGATGCCAGCCCTTTCCTCAGGGCTGATCGGAGAAGCGGGCGTCGCTTTTAGGGCGATTGACAACTTGGATGGATGCAAACTGGCCGCTGGTAACGCTCATCCATTCGCCAGGGGCGCACCGCAGAACCTGTACCCATGGCAAGTAATCAGATGGATATGAGCGACGGGCGTTATTATGGAAACAGTGCATCACGAAGAGACAGTGCCGCACGAACTATGCTGCAGATGGCGGGACCTCCTCCACCTCGCAGCTTCCGATCTTCTCCGCGAGCTTTGCCAGGACCTCCTTCCGCATTCCGCCCACGAACTTGATCGAGCCGACGACCAGGTGCCCCCCTCCGCTCACGCCTCCGTTCGGGATCTCCTCCATCAGCTCTCTGACGATCTGCGGTATGTTCATCTTCACCCCCCTGCTCCTCAGAACCGCGAAGTCCGGACCGTATCCTATCGTGACAACCGGCTTCCCATCATACTTTTTGCACATCCTGTCGTGGATCTCTCCGGATGTCTTCCCTGGCGGAGGGAATGTGAACTTGTGCGCGTAGTTCTCCACGTCTATCACATTCATTATCGCACCGTTCGGCAGCTTCGTGCTCTTCACGTTGCCCATGCTCGCCCTGAGCTGATCCTCGATGGCTGCATTCGCCTGATCGCAGAGCAGATCCACAATCCTGCGGTGCCTGTCCAGTCTGCCAAGACAGAGTATATCGCTTATCAGGCCGCGCCCCTCATTGAACCTGAGCCAGAAAGCCTCATAATCGAGAGCAAGAGCGATCTTCTTGAGATCCTCCACCCTGAACCTGTCCTCTACGAGCTTGATGTACTTCTCCGCCTCCGGAGCCTCGCTTCTGTCACCAACCGCAGAGACAGCTGCGAGATGCTTGATCTTGTTCTCCACATCAGGATTGATCATGCGGGCGATCTCAACACCCAGCATTCCTGTTGTGATGCCGAAGTCACCGCCTTCATGCGCCGGGTTCACATGGGCGATGAGATACTGATCGACGACATCGTTCGGATGGTGATGATCGACCACGACCATCTCCAGGCCGTAGACCTGGGCGTGCTTCATCGCGGGCACGTCCTCCTCTGTGGAGCCGTTGTCCATGAGAACTATGAGCGGCATCTTCTGCCCGTACCTAGCCTGATCCTCAAGCGCGTAGCTGAGATCCTTCGTGACGTCCTCAAGCTCGTAGAATGGCGCCTTAGAGGGGGCCCGCCTGTAGCTGTAGTACTCTGCATCCGGCCCGCCGACCTCTTTCATCAGAGGAAGTATCGCTGTCTCTATCGCAACAGCAGCTGAGATGCCATCCGCATCGGCATGGTGTCTTATAACTATAGGCTTCGACTTGAATATCGCCCTCCGGATCTCCTTGGCGACCGCCCTCATCCTGGGCCTGAGCCTCTCGAGCACCTCGCTCTCTATAAGCAGTGGCGGATCAAACGGCTCCGCTCTCCTGTCTATCGCCCGCTCGATCTCCTCCCTGACCTTCGTGGCCTCACCGCCAAAGAGCTGCTTCATCGAGCGGATCTCTATCTGCATCTGGCCGTTCCTCATCGTCGGCTCGCCGATGACCTTGACGACCATATCCCCCTGGATCTCCGGATATGCTCGAACGCCCGCCCGCTCGAAAGCAGCGCATGATACCGTGCCGCTGTCGTCTGCGATTGTGAATATCGTCGGGCCGGCTGTCTGCTTTACCTGGATCACCTCGCCCTTGATGCACACGACCTTTCCGAGGTGCTTTTGCAGATCTGATGTCTTTGTGAGCGGCAGATCCTTCTCCACGGTAATCACATGGTACTCCTTCAGCTCGACGGGCTCGAGCTCTATGTTGCCGTTGGGTGCGATGTTCTTCACCCGGACGAAGAGCTTCTCACCGACCTCAGGCCTGAATCTGAGATACCTGTTGTGCGCAAGGCCGCGCATGTTTTCGTTCAGGTCCACAAAGGCGCCAAAGCTCGCCAGACCGGATACGCTCCCCTCGTATATGCTCCCGACCACGAGATCGGCTGTATCGCACGCCTTATCAAGGATGTATACGAGAGGGGTGCGTGAGCATCTCTCACACAGATCCGCCTTCGAGTCCAGCTTGGCTCCGCACACAAGACATCTGTACTCTCTGCCGAGGCCGCCGCATGCCTCACATGCCTCTGTTACGGGTATTCTGCCGGTCCCGTTGCAGACCGCGCACCTCGCTGAGCCCTCCTGGAGCAGGCTCGCTATGTCAGCATCCTTAGCCTCGGTCAGTGTTATGGACTCAGTCTTACCGGTCCCATCGCAGTTTGGGCAGGTACGTTCGCCGACGATCATGAATCCCTGCCCGCCGCATCTCTCGCAGACTTTCATCGCCAAAGTGAAGATTTCCCCAGGATTTATCAATTTTGGGATCCTCTTTGGATCCTGGCTGTTTTAGCCTTAAAGATACCAACCAGCAGTCGCAGTGAGGGAGAAAACTCCAGCCGTCAGAGAGGAGTGGCCGAAGCGAATGGTTTTACTGCCACGCGCTCCTCCCGGTCGAGCATCAGTATTATCCCTGATCCCATCAGGCACATCATGCTTGTGAATATGAAGGTGGCAGTGAACCCGAGCATGCTGGCTATGGCCGCACCGACAGCTGCTGTGAACGCTGTACCGAGCCCTGTGGATGTGGAGTACAGAGACCACTCGAACCCCTCGCTGCCCCTCTCAACATTTGCGCTCCAGAGGGCTATCCAGGCCGGATACGCGAGACCGCTCCCGATGCCATTGATGATCTCTGCGATGTATACCTGATGTATGCTGTCTATGAATATGTACATGACAGGCACGCACGCCACAATTGATGTGCCTATGAGGAGCCACCTGCTCTTGTTATTCACCCTGTCGATGTACATCCCGAAGGGCAGCTGGACCAGTGATTTTGTAACCAGGAAGAGCGTGCTCGCTATGCCCGCAGACAGGACGCTGCCACCCGCAACGCCATCGTTTATGAATATCGCCAGTATGGGCTGTATCAGGCCGAGCCCTGTGAGCACGAGGATATCAGACAGCATCAGCAGCTTTGTAGTGCGATTCAAAGCCAGTCACCTCCTTATATTTAATTAATATTATTAATATGGGATTCGATAAATATATGCAGAGCTAAGTGTGAAGCTCAAAGAAGGGCGCCGCTATATCCTCGAACGTATTTTGGTGTACAGTTTCACCATTACAGTTGAGGCTAGCGACATAATAGATCGTTTGTTTCTCGGATTTAATAGTATATATACTTTTCGATGAGTGAGCTCCACTGCTGCTAATAATCTGCCCAATGCTGGAATCATTTACATTCAAATGGTTGCTGCAGCCAATGTAAAAAATGAACATTTGGTCTTTACATAGATGCAATGCTCTCAGAGCTACAGCCGAAGGCACATATCGCAGTAGATAATCATTTCTGGCGGGTGCGCTGGCGGTTGCCAGAAGCACCGCGTACCAGCTGATCCACCCGCTTTCTCCTCCCCGCGATCCTGTAAGCGACGGTTACCCGCAGTGGGTCTGCTCCCTTCCGGGCCTGAACCGGTGCCTGCAGTTAGGGCCAGCGAGCCCGCCCTCCGGCTGACCCCCTGACCGATGCCGTCCCTACAGAACGGAGAATCATTGTACGCAGATGGGCTGAATACACGGCGCATAAAGTCGCCCACCAGCTTCGTCCCCCGCATATCGGCGATTTCGGGTTACAGGTGACGCCGAACCACCCGGACTAACCCGCCACAATCTATTAAGATATTGGAAGCAATAAAGCTATCGCAGAGGTATGCAGAATGGACGAGCTGATGGGATTCGTTCTGGGGAACAGTCAGAGGGAGCGCGTGATACAGGTTCTTGGATCGAAGGGCCCGATGAGCGCCGAGAAGATCGCAAAGATCGAGAGGATAACGCCGCCTGCTATAAAAAAGGTGCTCCAGGATCTGAACGAGAGGGGTCTGATCGAGGAGTCGGCTGGCGCATGGCGCCTTACAGAGAAGGGTGTGGAGCTCGAGAGGGAGCTCAGGAGAAGATCATAAAGAAGGAGGCGCTTGCATGGATGTGATCGAGGCCATAAGAAAGAGGAGGAGCATAAGGAGATACCAGGACAGGCCGGTGGAGGAGGAGAAGCTCAATCGCATACTTGAGGCCGGAAGGCTTGCCCCGTCTGCAAAGAACCTCCAGGACTGGAAGTTCATAGTTGTGAGGGATCCGGAGAGGCGCAGGAGGCTTGCTGAGGCCGCCAAGAACCAGCAGTTCATCGCAGAGGCGCCTGTGGTCATAGCTGCCTGCGGCACAGAGACGAAATACGTGATGACATGCGGCCAGCACACCTACACCATAGACGTGTCAATCGCACTCGACCACATGACGCTTGAGGCGACAGAGCTCGGTCTCGGGACGTGCTGGATCGGCGCATTCTACGAGGACAGGGTCAAGGAGATTCTGGAGGTGCCGGAGAGCATCCGCGTCGTCGCGCTCCTCCCTCTCGGATACCCTGCGGAGGACCCCGCGCCAAGGCCGAGAAAGGCCATGGAAGAGATTGTTTGCTATGAGAGATGGTGCTGATTCAGGAGAGATTCGCGATCTTCTCCAGGAACCTCCATATCAGGATGAGCTGGGCCATCTCGGTCGCATTGACATAGCATGCCTGATCCTCATGGATTCCTTCTGCCACAGAGGGCACGTCTCTGCCTAAAAAGTTGCAGAGCTTCCTCTCCAGGTCTTTGATCATGGTAAGGGGAAACTCGCCATCTAGGGTCATGACCCCCACCCTCTTACCGTAGTAGTCATCCCTCTGGAACTCTATCGAGAACTCACGCTCTGTCAGCCGCATTATCCTGCTCAGGTCTATGGTGAGATCGACCTCGTCCAAGGGCTGATCCAGAATCTGCTGGATGATCCGCACCGAGTACTTCTCACGGCCAGAGCCCCTCGCGATATCCGTCCACTCCGGAGGGATCCTCGAGTCCTGGATCTTTATCACCATCTCCGCATAGACCTTCTGCACATCCACGTAGAGCTTGTAGTCCGGCTCCCTCTCCAGGATCTCCCTCATCACATCCTCCGGATCATAGCCCCGCTCCCCCACATCCCTCCGGAGCTTCCATCTCCTCTTCACAGCTCTGCTGGGATCGACGAAGATCTTGAGGTCCGAGAGCTCTCTGAGCTCCTCTGTGTAGAAGGGATGAAGGCCCTCGACGATGATTACAGGCGAGGGCTCGAATGTGACCGGCCCCCTGATCTCGCCGGTTGAGTGATCGTAGACGGGCTTTTCTACCGGAAGCCCTCTCCGGAGCATCTCAAGATGCTCAGCCAGCAGATCGAGCCTGTTTGCCTCCGGTCTCAGCGGCGTTATCCCCAACGCCTTTCGCTGCCTGCGATCGAGACTGTGATAGTCGTCCATCGAGAAGGTGCTGACCATATCCTCGCCCAGCATCCGGCGGATGCCTCTGGTGAATGTTGTCTTGCCAGATCCACTATCTCCGGCGACCGCAACAACAAACACCCTGCCTGAGTCACGGATCTTCTCAAAAAGCCGCATGGATTCCTGCCCTTCCGGATATTCGATAAAATAGCGCCCGGTGCGCTGTGATCCTAATAGGCGGAGCTCTCGCGCTTCATCATCAGGAGATCTGCGAAGTCCTTTCTGCTATCGATTTTCTCTATCTCCTTCCGGCCTATGACCGCGGTCCTCTCTATCCTGTCCACCCTCGTCTCGCCATCGACAATGAGCGCAGAGTGTGTGAGTGTGACGGATGAAAGGCTGCTCATGAGCCTCGCACGCTTGACCATGCTCGTGGTGAGCCTGCTCACGCCCGTGAGAACCACCATCTCATCATCTCTCGTTATCGCGTTGAAGGGGGCCTGAGATATCGGAAATACGCGAAGCCCGATCTCCACGAGCCTCCGGAGGATGCTGTCCTTGATCTCCGCAGTGACCTCCTCCACGAAACGCTGTCTGAAGATATCCACAGCCTGGATCAGCTCCTCATCGAAGATCTCCTCTAGCTTCAGCGCTATATCTATCGATGTGTCCATCGATTCGCTCTCGTACTTGCTCACAGTGCGCCTTGAAACGCCGAGCTCCGCTGCCAGCTCGCCGATCGATATCCCACGCTCGATCCTCAGCTTCCGGAGCATCTCCCCATCGATTTTAACATAAAGACCTCCATGTGCCGCATAGACCAGGGGAGGGATGCCTCCCAGCAGATAATCAGCAAGCGTCGGCAGGCTCACCGTCGGAACGCCGTACCTGAAGTAGACTGCGCCCCTCTCGAGCATCTGATCTCTGGTCTTCTCACCCACAATCAGCGGCTGCCCGAGCAGATGGCCTGCAAGTCTGGTGATCTCGCGAGCTGTGCGCTCGTTGAGGCCGTCTATGTTCGAGAGTATCTTGAGCAGCAGGAGCAGCTCCTCTCGCCTGGCTGCAAGATCAAAGCTCCTCGGCCTGATGTCGCACATGGACGAGACCAGGAAGCCCGCCTCTCTCAGCACGTTGATCACGCCGCGAGTCAGAAGCTCCTTCTCCATCGCTGTATTAAATCCGAAGAGCAGCTATTTAAATCTTGAGCCAGCCACTCCGTTCTATGCAGCTGAGGTTTTGTATTTGGAGTGCCAGAGCCTGGCGCCTTTGATCTGAAATACCAGCTGTTCTTGGGCTTGAATTGCTGAAGGAGATATTTGCAATCGACAGCTTGGGGCGAGATGCCTACGAATCCCGGTGCTGGATCTTTCAATGATCCGAGGCCACGAATAATCTCTGGATCGCTTTTACCCCACTATGGGGCTGCATCAGCCATTCATAAAATTGAAATAACTTGTTCCCTTCCGGTTACGACCATGACAGACAAAGCTGAGGTTGCTCTTGCTTATTCCGGCGGGCTTGACACATCTGTTTGCATTCCGCTTCTGCGTGAGCGTTACGGCATGAGGCGCGTTGTCACAGTGCTTGTTGATGTGGGCCAGCCGCCAGCGGACATCGAGCGCGGAAACAGGCGGGCTGAGAAGCTGAGCGATGAGCACTACGTCATAGACGCGAAGGATGAGTTCGTCAGGGACTACATATTCCCGCTCATCAAGGCGAACGGCTCTTACGAGGGCTATGTCCTCGGAACCGCCATAGCGAGGCCTCTGATAGCCAGGAAGGTCGTCGATGTTGCAAGAAGGCTGGGGATAAACGCGCTGGCACATGGATGCACTGGAAGGGGCAACGACCAGCTCAGGTTCGAGGCGGTATTCAGGGCCACCGGAATGAGGGTCATTGCGCCCATGAGGGACCTGGACCTCTCGAGGGAGTGGGAGATAGACTACGCGAGGGAGCATGGCATAGACGTCCAGGCATCGAAAGAGCGCCCCTGGTCCATCGACGAGAACCTATGGTCGAGATCGATCGAGGGCGGGATGCTCGAGGACCCGTTCTTCGAGCCGCCTGATGAGATCTACGAGTGGACCAGAACACCTGACGGGAGCGTGCCTCCGGAGATAGTCGAGATCGAGTTCGAGCGCGGCGTGCCCGTGGCGCTCAACGGCGAGCGGCTCGGCGGGGTCGAGCTGATCAGACGTCTGAATCTCATCGCAGGAAGGCACGGAATCGGACGCACTGACATGATAGAGGATCGCGTGCTCGGGCTCAAGGCGAGGGAGAACTACGAGCATCCTGCAGCGACCGTTCTACTGACGGCCCACAGGGACCTTGAGCAGCTTGTGCTCTCCAGAGCTGAGCTCAGGTTCAAGGCCGGCGTCGATGAGGCATGGGCCGAGATGGCCTACATGGGACTCGTGGACGATCCGCTTTTCGCAGACCTGAACGCGTTCATCGACCAGGCCAACTCCAGGGTCAATGGAGTCGTTCGCATGAAGCTATTCTGCGGCAATGCGATGCCTGTGGGCAGGAGATCCCCTGATGCGCTCTACTCCCAGGAGATGGTATCGTTCGACTCCCAGACGCTTAGCCAGCGGGACGCCGAGGGCTTCGCAAAGTACCACGGCTTCCAGGCCAGGCTGCTCAGGAAGAGATCAGGTTGATTGTGAGGGGCAGAAGCGCAGTACATGCAGCAGGCCGCCGAGCGCATGGGATCGCCCCACGGCCTGCAAAGCTGCTGCAGCTCAGCTGACCGTCATGCAGGGGATCGAACCTGAGGGAATGCAGGACTCCTGAAAGAGATGCGCAAGGCTGCGCCTCTTTCAGATATCTATCTCCTCGATATCATCGTTCTCCAGATCGACGAGGCTGCTTATGCGCTTCGATCCCGTTTGTCTCCTTCTACCTGGCTGTGGCTTTGTGTATGCATCAGGCTTGAGCGATTCGGCTCTGCTATCTGCCTCATAATCTACAGGCAACTTTCCGCGAACAGGGGGATCCTGCATCTCCACTTCGCCGGGCGTCCTCGTCTCCGCATGCACCTCAGGCATAACATGCGCCTCAGCAGGCATGCTCTCTTCGATCGCCTGCTCCTTTCTGATGGCACTCAGAGCTGTGAGGACCATCTGTTTGTACTCAGAGATGTTCGTGGAGTAGTGGCCCCTGGCCTTCCTGCAGTCCTCGACCGTCGTTGCCTCAGGATGGTAGATGGTTCCTGGCCGGAAGTCTGTGCTCTGAGGCACGTCTATGCTGCGCATGAGCTCCAGCCTCTCGAGCGTCCTGCGCGCAGCCTCGATGATCCACTTGTTACGGGTATCGAGATCCACCTTCTGTACGGCCTCTGCCCTTATCGAAGTTATCTTCCTCCCATCCTCAGTCTCATAGACTGATGGCTTGCCGACGACCGCAACAAACGATGGGATCTCGATCTCCGCGAGCGCTCTGGATGCCTCGGGCTGGTACTGTCCCGCGTATATCAGGATGCTGCCTGTCGGGTCCGCCAGCCTCCCGCGCCAGTACTCGACCTCCTCGCCGATGTCATCCCTCTCTATCAGCGTTCCAACAACAAAAACCCGATTGCATCTGGCGCCCGTTGGAGTCAGGAGATACTGTGGAGCGTACTGCGAGTCGTCTCCCTCCCGGAAGGAGAGATCTGACCTTTTAAGTTCAGCTAAGAACACCCTCCTGGCGACCTCTCTGGAGTACATCATAGCCCCTCCGCCCTGCTCACTAGCAGAGATAAATCCTCATCACTGAAAGGCATCTCCTTTATGCTGTCCACCAGAAGGTACCTGTCCCTCACCGGTCCGGTGACCTCGAAGTACCTCCCTATCAGCTTCTCCTCGATGAGCGCGAGGACAACCTCATGATCCAGCGCCTCCATGGCCATCTCCTTCGCCTGCTCCATGGTGAGGCCGATGAGCTCCTCAACGCGCTCGCGGTTTATCAGGATGTCCTGAACGATCAGGCCATCGTCTATTGCAGCCTTGACCCTGAGATCGTAAACACCCTCCACCTTGCCGTGCTCTGCGCACATGCCCTTTGACAGGGGCCTCTTGCATGTCGGGCATCTCTTGATTAGTCCAGATCCCTTCTGTATATCGACTATGGCGCCTGAGATCCTTCTGTTCAGCGATACCTCGATCGGCTCTTCGGTCTCCTCTATGACGGTGCTTCTGTTTATCTTGACGCTGAACCTTCCCTGGAACTCGTCCGTGACGAGATTCCTGAAAAGATAGCTCCTCCCCTCGACAAGATCTGGCTGCTCTGACTTCGCCCACTTGACGAACCTCACGACGCCTGTCTCATCCCCTAGCAGGCCCTGCTGCTGGATGGAATCGCTTGAGGGCTCCCAGAGCTGGACGACCTTGGCCCTGAGGTTGATCCACTGGCCTGGCCCGCTGATGTCCACGACCTTATAATCTGCAGAGCTCTGTGGAAGCACAGCAGACTCTATATCCCTATCGAGCTCTGCGATCTCGGTGCTTCTGTTTATCTTGACGCTGAACCTCCCCTGGAACTCGTCCGTGACGAGATTCCTGAGAAGATAGCTCCTCCCCTCGACAAGATCTGGCTGCTCTGACTTCGCCCACTTGACGAACCGTATGTTTCCAGTCTCGTCTCCCAGAATCCCTGCCTGGGATATCGCCGGACTGGGGGAATCAAACAGGCTCAGGACCTTGGCCTCCAGGTCCACCCATCTTCCAGGCTCGCGGATCTGGTTTATCTTCACCTGCTCGCTCTTTCTGGCAGGTAGCGCGACGCCCTTCTCCTTCAGGAAGTAGTTTAGAACGCTTCTCTGCGCCTCCCGGGGAGGGACCTGAAACTTGTCCACAAGAAGTCTGTATCTCTTCTCCACATCCTCGGTGCTGACGCTGATCCCAAGCTCGCTGAGCCTGGATACGATCTGCTCAATATCTTTCATTCAACCAGCCTCTAGTTTTCTTTGAGAGGTGATATGAAGTGTGACAGCATCATAGATAAACTCATGCCATCCGCGGCGAAAGTAATATCTGATCCAGACAGGGCTAAAGCGCCAGGAAGATGAGAAAACAGTCGTGAGCATAAATGCGGAAAGATTATAACATGATACCACCACTCACTCTCTGATGCCCAGATGTAGGAGGCTACTTGCGATAGCTCTGGTGATTATGGTCCTCGGTATTGCAGAGTCGCAGCCGATGATTCGTATAGGATCCAAGACCGATCCCGAGGCTCATCTCTTCACATACGACCAGAAGTTCAGGGAGAGCACGCGCTTCATGAACTACAATCTGAGCATGGTCGGTGAGAAGGAGTTCGAGGACTGCAGCAGGCTTTCATCGCGCATGGATCTCAGGATGTTCCCGAGCTGGACCGAGCTGGTCATAAACGCGAACTTCAGCGGCATAGGCAGGATGGGGTATGTTGTATACGATGAGGAGCGTCAGCAGCCCAGAGAGGAGCAGTCGACGATCACCCACATGTTCATAGGAAACTTCAGCATGGACGAGCGGCTGCTGGTCGCGAAGAACCACGCCATGGAGTCCGGATACCTGCCTCCAGTGTAGATGTTACCCCCAACTGCGCCTTGGCACTCATGGACCACACGCTTGCATTCAAGCGCTCCTGTTACTCTTCAGCTGCTCTCCGACGATTCTGTCAATTATTGAGAGAAACTCATCCCTGCTCTGTGGGGGTATCGTGGCGCCGGCTGCGATGCTGTGGCCTCCTCCGGCGCCGCCAACCTCACCGGCTGATGCAGATACCGCACGCGAGAGGTCCAGGCCCGCTCTCACAAGATCCTGCGTCCCCCGCGCCGAGACCTTGAGCATGCCATCCGGAGTGGATGCAAATGCCAGAATGGGCTTCGATCTGTCTGCTATCTGAAATACCATCCCTGCCACGATTCCCACTATGGTATCGAGAATATCCTCACCCGCATCGAAGTACTGTATGTTCGACAGCTGCACAAGGCCGCGCTCCTTCACCAGCTTTATGCCGTTCAGAAGGTTCTGCCTGTGCTGGCTCAGAAGAAGCCTCGCCTCCTCCAGCGCCACATCCCTGTCACCGAGGCAGACATCCAGGCCGGTCCTGGAGTGGCCGTACCTCGCCGTGGCGTTCAGGAGCGTGGAGAACTCGCTCGCATCCCGTAGCTCCGTGCCCTCTCGCTCCCTTGTGAGCGTGTAGACCTCCCCGACGAGACGCTCGAGCCTGAAGCCGGGGATACCAGAGCGCAGACCATGACGGATCAGTCCAGACACGATTCTTGCGCGCTCATCCCGGTCCAGATCTATCCACCTCCTCCATCTCTCCCCACCGAGACGTATGCCGATCTCTTTGAGGAATGAGATGCACGCCTCCTCATCTCCTGAGAGACCTGGAATGTACGGATCTGTCGAGTACTCGAGCATCTTGAAGACGGGGCGAGTCTGTTTGCCGAAGAGTTTGATATCAGGGCCGAATGAGAGGACGCCTGCTCGCGACCCGGTCTCTATTATCCTCCGGTTGAGACCAACGAGCCTGCCCGACGAGAGATCCTGGAGATCTCCGACAGCGCCGACCACCGCGAGCGCAGAGAGGTCCTCGTTTTTCCCCAGAGCATTCGCGAGAAGGAATGCAGTGCCACTGCCGCTTATCTGGGTCGCCCCATCCCCGCCGAGGAGATGAGGATTTATGTGGATTATTCCTCTAAAGCGCTCGGTGCTTCCAGGACGGTGGTGGTCCGCGACAACAGCTTTGATGCTGAGAGATGAGATCTCCTGGATCATGCCGCTTCCAAGATCTGTGAATACCACCAGATCTGAGCCCACATCTGCGATGCTCTCAAGTTCGTTTTTTGTGAGCTGCTTGAAGAATAATGGAGTGTGATCTATGCCCTTTCTCGAGAGTGCTGCGCATATCACTCCAGCTGCGGTCAGCCCATCCGCATCGATGTGCGATACGACCAGGACATCCTTTGACCTGGAGATGGCATCCGCACCATCCTCAGCCAGCTTCTTCAGAGATTCGCAGATATTCTCTATGTTCACCGACCCCCTTCGAGAGATAATCACACAACTTTTAAGCCTTCTGCGAGAATGGATGCATCCGTGCTCCTGGATGAGCGTGCTTGTGAGACCTGAGCTATATATGAGACCAACAGCGTATCGCCTCGAATTCCGGAGGTGCTGTGCTGGTGTGTGATAATCCCCTGCATAGCACTCAGTGCTCTCTGAGCCGGTGCAGCACAACAATTCAGATCATAACTCTAGAATCAATGTGACCCTGCATAGCACTCAGTGCTCTCTGAGCCGGTGCAGCA
>NZ_JANIHG010000049.1 GCF_024518575.1 Methanothrix sp.
CCCTGCATAGCACTCAGTGCTCTCTGAGCCGGTGCAGCACAACAATTCAGATCATAACTCTAGAATCAATGTGACCCTGCATAGCACTCAGTGCTCTCTGAGCCGGTGCAGCAGCTCAGAGCCGAGCTGGTGCAGGTGGGTGATGGCCCCCTGCATGTCATTCAGTGGTTCGAGCTCGCCAGAAACCCCGCGCGCTCATTCCGAGGATGCTTGTATCTCGAATTCAGAATGTTAAAGATCTTGTGAAGTATATCTGTGTGGTAGATCGTGGTGACCTCGCGCATAGAGCTTTACAGAAGGTACCTCAAGGCCAGCGGCGCGCTGGAGATAGCCAGGCGCCTCTTCGTTATGAACGCATTTGATGGCGTTCTGACGATCATGGGTGTGGTTCTTGGAGCGTACCTCTCTGGCGTCCAGGATTCTGGATTTGTGATAACCGCCGGAGTGGGAGGGAGCATAGCTATGGGCATATCGGGGATGAGCGGCGCATACATGGCGGAGAGGGCTGAAAGGATGAGAGACATCAGGAAGCTGGAATCCGCAATGCTCAGAGATCTCGACGGGACGCACGTTGTCAGGGCATTCAGAACTGCGAGCATCGCGGTCGCGCTCGTCGATGGCCTCAGCCCGGCGATTGCAGCCCTACTCCTGATATCTCCGTTCCTGCTGGTCCCGATGATAAGCATGAGCACAGCAGCAGTGCTCTCGCTTGCTCTCGGCCTGGTCGTGCTCTTCCTTCTCGGGCTCTTCCTGGCCAGGATAAGCGAGGAGGTGGCGCTGATAAGCGGGCTGAAGATGCTGCTTGTCGGCGTTCTGACCATAATAATCGTGCGCCTTGTGGTCTCTCCCAATGTGCTGTGATGGGATGCCCACAAAGCTGTAGTGTAACTCCCAGTGATATCAATAGCCTGTGAACTGACATAACCCGTGAGATCTTGTATCGGGGTGCTGATCTCCGAGAGTATCAATTGCATCCACAAACCTTCCAGCCATCAAAAAGTTCAAAGATGAATGACGTTCAGAAATGAAGGGGATTGACTTGAGTTCCACAGAGAGGATTGCGCTGAAGAGCATGCCAGGCAACGCATACAAGATACTCGCAAAGGACGTACGTTCATATGAGTTTGTAATACCCTATTATGAAAAGGCAGACGTGGGAGAGATCTTCACTGTGGAGGACAGGGATATGCTCTTTCTCGCCCGCGTCGTCAACGTGCAGCACGACTCCAACTACGACGGTAGATGGGATACGACCATCAAAGGCACGGAGCTATACGATGAGGAGCAGGTATTCAACAGGGTCATCGCAGAGCCCCTAGGGTGCATACCCCGCGATTCCATCGGGAGGAGAGGTGCATTCAGAAAGGCGAAGACGATACCAACAAAGTTCTCCAGGGTGAAACGGACCGAGGCAGATGAGCTCGATTTTCTGAAAGATGCGATGGGAGATATCGAGGTCGGCGTTCTCAGAAACGGCAGCAGGGATACTGATGTTAATGTGGCGCTGCACAGCACAGTCATGGACCACCACATGGGCGTCTTTGCGACCACAGGGATGGGCAAGTCAAACTTCATGAAGGTCTTCGCAGCCTCGTGCATGAAGCTCGCCTCCGAGAACAGATCAGAGTTCGGCCTCCTTATAGTCGATCCTCATGGGGAGTACCTTAGAGGTGGTAAGAACGGCAAGGGGCTTCTTCACCTCACCCCGTACCTATCAAGCCTGAAATGCTACTCCACAGAGCCCAGGAATTACGGGCTCCCAGAGGTCAGCGAGCTCACGATCTCCAGAAAGGATATCCTGCCAGAGGACGTCAAGGTGCTGCATGACTGGACCGGTGCGCAGATGGACGCCCTGGAGAGCATCGAGCGGATCTTCGAGGAGGGGTGCTGGATAGATGAGATTCTGGATGAGAAAGGCAGAGAGATGCTGACAGAAAAGGCGAATGTATCAGAGAAGACGGTAGATGTTCTTATAAGAAAGCTGGAGAATATACTTTCGAGAAATAAATATATAAGATCTTCTGGGAAACCATCCAGCATCCCGGGGATAATCGAGGGCATAAAGAGCGGAAAGGTTGTGCTGATAGATATCCCCAACCTGAGCGAGAGCAGCGAGCTCTTCCTCCTCTCCCTGATATCCAGACGGATAATGGAGGAATACAGAAACGAGGAGGAGGGGAGGAAGAAATGCATGATAGTCATCGAGGAGGCGCAGAGGGTATTAGGGAGCGACAGCAGGATCGCGCGCTTCGAGGAGATCGCCAGGGAGGGCAGAAAGTTTGGGGTTGGTCTTTGCGCGATAACCCAGCAGCCGAAGCTGATAGACAGAGAGCTCCTCTCGCAGTTCAACACGATGGTCGTGATGGGGCTCGCAGACAGGAACGACAGGGCGCGCGTGGAGGAGTCTGCGAAGCAGGATCTCTCATCGCTGGATGTTGAGATCCAGACGCTGGAGAAGGGAGAGGCGATCATAAGCACGCTGAACATCCCGTTTCCTATACCTGCCAGGATACACAGGTATGAGGATTACATAGAGCGGCTTCGCCCGAGTGCTCCCGTGAGAAGATCATTCAGGCCGACACCTGACTGAGGGGATACCTTGAGGATAGTCCACATCGCAGACACCCATCTCGGGTTCCAGAGCTTCAGCAGGATGGATGAGAAGGGAAGGAACCTGATGGAGGAGTGCATATACAGAGACTTCAGGCACGCTATCGACAGAATCATAGAGCTGAAGCCGGATGCGGTGGTGCATGCCGGCGACGTCTTCCACCACGTCCGCCCCAGGATAAGACCGCTCTGCATCTTCAAACAGTCTCTGGAGCGCCTCAGTAACGCAGGCATACCTGTGATAATAATAAGCGGAAACCACGATGCCCCCAAGAGCTACTCAGCGCTGAGCCCGTTCTACCTCTACGATGGGATGAAGGATGTTTATATCGCCCACAGATACAGGTACGAGCGCTTCGAGGTCGGTGATCATCTCTTCCACTGCATACCGTTCTGCTTCACCCCGGAGGACTACCTCGAGGAGTTCAGAAAGATAGAGATGTGTGGCTCGGATGTGCTCGTTATGCACGGGCTCGTGGAGGCGCTGCGCGATCAGAGCATGAAACCCGTGGGGGAACACATCGTCAGCGACAGCTTCCTGAAGAGCGATTTCAGCTATATAGCGCTCGGGCATTATCACGATCAGAGGAGGATAGCTCAGAACACCTGGTACAGCGGCTCGATCGAGTACTTCAACTTCAATGAGGCCCCGCAGAGAAAGGGTGCTCTGATGGTGGATCTGAGCACCGGCGGCGTGGAGAGCATCGTGGTGCCGAACGTCGGGATGAAGGTCATAGAGCTGGATTGCTCTGGGAGAACGGCTGAGGAGATACTGGATCTCATCGAGGAGGAGTGTGACGGAGATAAGGACAGGATCGTTCGCATCGATCTCAGGAGGGTCAACAGGGCAGCCTACAGAAGAATGGATCAGAGAAGGCTGAGCAGGCTCGCGGCCTCGATGTTCTGTCTCAAAATAAAACCTGAATACGATGAGACTGCAAGAGCTGAGGAGGTGAAACCGCCGGAGCGTCTAGATCTCGAGTTCATGCGTTTTCTTGAGGGAGAGATGGAGAAGATACCGAATGCGATCCGGCAGGATGTCATGAGATACGGGGCGGAGCTGATCAGAAAGGCGATGGAGAGGAGAGGCACAGAGGGTATGGATGCATCTCAATAGGCTGGTGCTGCGCAACTTCAAGAAGTACAGGCGTGCTGACATAACGTTCCAGGACGGGCTCACAGGCATAATCGGGGGGAACGGGGCGGGCAAGAGCACGATCGTCGAGGCGATAGCCTGGGCGCTCTACGGAAGCAAAGCGTCCACTGTGGAGAGGAAGTTCATAAAGAACGTCAATGCCAGGCCCGAGGAGCCTGTGGAGGTTCATCTTACGCTCTCCATAGGAGAGAAAGAGATCATCATATCAAGGATGATGAAGGGCAAGAGCATGCAGCCAGATGCATCTCTGTGCATCAATGGACTGCAGGTCGCCAAGGGCGTGCGCGAGGTCGATGCTCACCTCTCCAGGCTGATAAAGATAAGCTTCCAGGACTTCATGAGGACCTTCTACGCGAAACAGAAGGATCTTGATAATCTCATAAGAGAGGGGGGAGCCGGGAAGAGGGAGTACCTCCTGAAGCTCCTCGGCCTTGAGGACCTGCGCGAGATCGGGCTCGAGATCACGAAGGAGGATCTGAGGGAGATAGAGAGAAGGATCAATCTGGCCACTGGAGCGCTCTCGGAGCTGGGCGATGTGGAGAAGAGGATCGAGGAGATAAGAGAGAGGGAATCATCGGCCAGGGCAGAATTGAGCAGAAGGGAGAGAGCTCTAAGAGATGCCGAAGTAGAAAAGAAGAATGCCAGAGGGGCGCTGGAGCTGCTTGAGGGGAAGAGGCGGGAGCACGAGAATCTGAGAAGAGAGCTCGAGCACATCCAGGGCTATATCGCGGATAGAGAGAGAACGATCAGAGAGGAGAGCGCAAGGCTCGAGGAGATTGAGAGAAAGAAGAGAGCGCTCGATGAGCTCGCCTCTGATCTGAGGCGTCTGAATGAGATAAGATATAATCTCCGTGAGCTGGAGACTGATAGAGAGAGCCACGAGCGTCTGATCTCGAGCCTTAAGAGCCTCCAGATAGAGAGAAGAGAGGCGCTGCGTTCGCTGGAGGAGATCGAGACCAGGCTCGATGAGCTCTACAGATACCGCACTGAGATGGAGAGCCTCAAGGAGAGGGCAGATCTTTACACGATCACCGTGAGGGAGCTGGAGGAGCTCGAGAGAAAGAGGGAGAAGTTCATCTCGCAAGTCTCCTCCATCGCAGGACTGGATGCAAAGAGAGCTGCGCTTTTGAGCGATTACAGGATGAAAGCCGGCATGGTGAAGGAGCTGCACGAGTCCAGAAGGGCACTTCCAGCCCTCGAGCGCAGGCTGTCTGCCCTGGAATCGCTGAAGAGGGAGCTCGAGGATCTTGAAAGGGCGAGGGAGAAGCATCGCAGACTCGGCGAGCTCATATCTGAGAGGAGATCACACATCGAAAGGCGTGACCAGCTCCTGAAGCGGCTCGACCAGATTCGCAAAAGGATATCCGAGATTGGCGATCTCGCCAAGGAGGAGGAAGAGCTCAGGAGAAAGGAGATCCAGTTAGAGGAGCTCATAGACTCCCTGAATCAAAAGAGGACAGAGATCGAGAGCGCCCGCAACCTCGCAGAATCCAAGATGCTCGAGTCCCAGAAGAGCCTCAAGCGGATCGAGAGCCTCGGGGCGGAGAGCCCATGCCCGACATGCGAGCGCCCCCTGGGCGATCAGTACGCCAGACTCAAGGAAAAGTACATGGATGAGCTCACAAGGCACAGAAGTGAGTTGGAGAGGGCGGGGGATGAGCTCCTCGATTTGAATGCGCGCATCAAAAAGGCGCAGCAGCTGAGGGAGAGGCTGAGGGCATCTAAAGAATCGCTGGGGAGGAGGAGAAGCGCTCTCGCATCGCTTGAGGCTGAGCAGAGAGAGGTCGGGCTCCAGCTCTCGGAGAGCGAGGGAAGGATCTCAAAGCTGGATGGCGAGATCAATGCCATAGGCCAGATCGAGTACGATCCGGAGAGATACGAAGATGTCAAGCGCTCGCTTTCAGGTTATAATGAACTCATAGAGGAGAGGGCAAAGCTCCTCGCCCGGCTCGGAAACCTCCCAGCACTGGAGAGCGATCTAAGGAGAATCAGAGAGAGGGCAGCCGCGCTGGATGATAGGATCCTCGAGCTCTCGAGGAGCATCGTAGATTATGACGAGCGCGCATACCTGCGAGCAAAATCGGTTCTTTCAGACCTCCAGAGCTCCCACGAGAGGTACAGGCTGCTGATTCAGCGAACAGGCGAGATTGAGGGCATCGAGAAGCGGCTTGAGGCTACGAGAACGAGAGTCCGGAAGCTGGATGGCGATATCCTCAAGGTCGAAGAGGAGCTCTCAGAGCTCGGATTCGATCCGGATGAATATAACAGGCTCAGAGCAGAGGCTGCACGGCTTGCTGAGATCGAATCGATCGCGAACAACCTCAGGATCGAGATCGCGGGTGAGGATCTATCAAGGTCGAGAATGCTCGAGGCCGAGGCTGATCTGAGGAGGCTGCACGCAAAATCAGCTGATCTCAGCACACGTCTCGAGAATATAGGTTACACAGATTCAGCCTATGAGAACGCGAAGAGCAAACTCTCTGATGCAGAGGAGATGCTGAGACGCACAAACGAGGAGTACGCCAGGATGCGCGATGAGCTCAGGAGGCTGGAGTGGAACCTCTCAGACCTGAATGAGGATCTGAAGAGGAAGAGGGATCTGGAGAGGGAGATAGATGAGCTCAACAGGAGAGCCCAGGTGATATCCACAGTCAGGGATATGCTGGTGAGATTCATGGATGCGCTCCTGATAAGAGTGAGAGGCGAGATCGCCCGGAATGCGGCCAGGATAATGGAGGAGGTCACCGGCAAGTACAGCATCCTAAAGATAGATGATAATTTCAACATACTCATCGATGACAGGGGCACGGATTATCCGATATGGAGGTTCTCCGGAGGAGAAATAGATATGATCGCCCTCTCTGTGAGAATAGCGATAAGTGAATATCTCATGAGGTCTTCCGGAGAGGAGAGCGGCTACTCATTCATGATACTTGATGAGGTCTTCGGATCGCAGGATATCGAGCACAGAGAAAGAATGATAAACATGCTCAGGAGCCTCGGTGTGAGGTTCCCCCAGCTGTTTGCAATAAGCCACATCAGCGATGTCCAGGGTCAGTTCGACAGCACCATAGTGGTGAGCGAGGACGAAATGGGGAACAGCGTTGTTTATCAGTGAGGACAATTGATCGGCCGTGTCTAACATTACCAAAATCTGGACCCGATTTGGGTTGCGCCAGATATTCGTTGAGGTGGGTGTTAATCAAATTATTTCACGATATTTAAATAAAACATTCAGCTCATGCTAGCTCACAGTGAATAGAGGTGGGACGATGGAGGAGGTCGAGAGGCAGCTCAATCTGATCCTCCTCGAGATCGCCAGCCTGGAGGAAAGGGTATGGGACTGCATCGAGAGGCTACGCGAAAAAGACCGCCTCTCACCGCATCTCGAGGAGTACGTTCGCAGCATCATGAGCGAGCTGTCGTACTGGACCGCGCTGTGCACCACAACCTCTGAGTCGCCACATGTGCTCCTGAGGCGCATGGAGGTGCATCTCACGAGAGCAAGGCGTCTATCGGAGCATCTCGAGCAGCTGAGCGCTGCCTGCATCTGACTGAAAGGCATGCGATGTGGTCGCTGGAAGACCAATTCGCCCGACAGGAGCGCGGGCGGGATACGCGCCTCTTCGAGCATATGGATGAGGGCGTCAGAACGAACCTACAGCGCCACCCTGAGCACTGCAAGATATGAGAGGAGGCCGATGCAGAGGAAAAGGAGATCAACGCTCCTGCCCCGCAGGCCATGCCTCATGAGCGTAAAGCGAGCGCTTATCGTGGTGTGTATGAGAAAGAAGAGCACGAGGACGGGATCCAGGGTTGTATGGATCTGAGCCGCCTGGCGGGGATTCATGATTATGTGATTCTGCCAGGAGTAGCCGGTTACTATGAATATCACCATCAGAACCAAGAGTATCCACGCACAGATCCTGTTGATTCTCACCAGCGCGCTCATAAATCAGTGCATATGAAGGATCGTATTAAAATGTGCTGCTCATATCTGTTAGAGAACACCGCATGCGACAGCAGAGGCGTGCCAAAAAATAAAAACGAGGTCATGCAAATGTGGCTGCTGGAAGACTCTGGGTTGTCAGCAGCTCCGGACTGAAGACCGGAGCTTGTCCCTCGCGCCATACCGGAGAACCGATATGTTCGAAACAGGTCAGCTGACACATGCCTGCAAAGCTTGGCTCTCACGAGCGGCGGCCCCGAAACCGTTGACAGCCTCAAACGCATCCCAACCTCTGGC
>NZ_JANIHG010000070.1 GCF_024518575.1 Methanothrix sp.
TGCGGGGGACGGGATTCGAACCCGCGAACACCTACGTGACAGGACCCTCAATCCTGCGCCTTTGACCATGCTTGGCAACCCCCGCATGCTTCTGGCAGAGAATACCGCATTGGATTTAAACCTCTCGCCTCAGGAGATCGAGGCGAGCGTGTCCTGCAGGACCAGAGCTTTCTTCTTAAGCTCCTCTGCGGCCATCCTTACCAGATCCTTCGCATTTATAGAGCCATCGCTCTCTATGCTCATGATGAAGGCGTCCTCAAGTGGCATGACTGAGATGGCTCGCTGCTCGCACTCCTCGACGCAGAGCCTGCAGAGAGAGCACTCTGTGATGTCCTTCACCTTTAGAGTATCGCTCTCATCGAGCACCAGCACACCACGTGGGCATACCTTCACGCATCTCCCGCAGCCGTTGCATCCGATGATCTCTATCGACGGAAGGTTCTTGTAGCCGCAGAGCGTGCCGGCCTGCCACTTGGCATGCTCCTTGCCGGTGCGGAGTGTCGCAAACCCCTCGATCACGAGCTTCTCGCCCTCCCCCAGAACCACAAGAGGTATGTTATCGAATGCAGCTCTAACAGCAGGCTCGCTGAATTTTATATCCCGCGAGTACACGGTCCCGGGTCCCTCTGCAGTCACCATGAAATCGATCCTGCAGCCGGGACAGCCAACACCGCCGCACTGGCATTCATCAGGAGTTGAGTAGACTTTCAGATCATCGGCTCTTATCGGAACAAGACCGAGCCTGAGGGCGATCTGCTCATCGAAGAGCACCGATGTATTCTCGTATATCGAGATCTCATCGATCGCCAGCTTCGGGACCTCAGCTATGCATGACCTTCTGATGGCGTTTGCGAATGCTGGAGTCACACCGGAGAGGAGGAACCTCACCCGGTCGTCCCTTAACTCGATAAGCTCCACATTCAAGGCTTATGCACCGTCAGACCCTTCTGCCCCTCTTCCCGCCCTTCGGCTTTGTGCCGTCATGCGGGATCGGGGTGACGTCCTCTATCCTTCCGATTCTGAGACCTGCACGTGCCAGCGCCCTTATCGCAGCCTGCGCTCCCGGGCCCGGAGACCTCTGCTTGTTCCCGCCAGGGGCCCTCACCTTTACATGGACCCCTACAATGCCCTTGGCCTTGGCCTGCTCCGCGACCTGCATCGCCATCTGCATCGCAGTGTAGGGTGAGCTCTCGTCCCTGGCGGCCTTCACGACCATGCCGCCTGAGATCTTGGCTATCGTCTCAGCGCCAGTCAGATCTGTTATCGTTATCAGCGTGTTATTGAACGACGAGTATATGTGTGCTATGGCCCATTTGCCCTCTGTCATGCCGACCCTCCAGCGCGGGCGACGATCTTAGATGACCTCTCCGGATGCCCCTCTCTTGCAAGTGGGGATCCTGCGTAGTAGTCGATGGTCATCTCATCCCCTCTTTTCACCAGGTAGCTCGGGACGGTCACCCTCTGGCCCGCTACCTGAATGTGCCCGTGTGTTATGAACTGCCTCGCCTGTCGTATCGTGTTTGCGAGACCCTGTCTATAAACCTGGGTCTGAAGCCGCCTCTCCAGGATATCTGTGATCTTCAGCGAGAGTATGGCATCGAGGTCCGCTCCGTCCTTCAGGATTCCGAACCGCGACAGTCTATCTATAACAGCAGCAGCCTCAACATCGGCTCTGGCCTCGCCTCGGGCCTTTGATGCAAGGAGCATCCTTCCAACGCGCCTGTACTTTCTGAGAATGCTCTCAGCCTTCCAGAGCTCGCGCTTGTTTCTCAGCCCGTAGGTCTTCATGAGCTCGACCTCCTCTGCCATCCTGCCAGCTTCCCATGGCTTTCGGGGCCGCTCATATGTCTTGTGGCTCTTGCCAGGATATCCCATAAAATCACCTGCTCAGATCAGCTCTTTGTTGCCTGCGCCTTCTTCTTGGTGACGCCAACGGTAGCGCCGCTCCTGCCTGTGGATCTGGTCCTCTGTCCCCTCACTCTCAGCCCGAGCTCATGCCTTATGCCCTTGTAGCTTCTTGCCTTCTTCATGAGGTCGAGATCCTCGCGGAGTGCTGTGAGGACATCTGCGCCCATGACGTGCCTGTCGACTCCTGTTATTATCTCCTTCCTCCGGTTCATCATCCAGGCAGGAATGCTCTCCGTGGCATTCTCTATAACGTTCTTCAGAGCCTCTATCTGCTCCTCGGGCAGCTTTCCCAGAATCGCGTAGGGATCCACACCTGCCTTTACTGCGAACACCCTGGCCAGCCTTCTGCCAACGCCCTTGATGCCGGTAAGAGCCATCTGAACCTGCTTCTTGCCGTCAAGGTCGGTGTTGTAAATGCGGACTATGTGCCTCAGCTCAACAGAGCTCTCAGTATCCTTCGTCTCCATCTCCAATTACTCCTCCAGAACGCCTGGGCTCCGAGAGCCCGATCTGGAGCAGCCCCGGATCAGATCCGGCGCCGCCCACTCACCGGCTGTGCGGTGGGGCGATTCATGCAAATCCAATGCGAAGATACGCTCCTGATACATAAGATTATCTGTTGGGTGTTTGGACCTGTCCGAATAAGATAAAAGCAAGAGCTGAGTATAGTGTTACTTCAATGAAATTTAAAGAGGTGATGCCGGATGACATCCACATCTTTGATTTCTGTGTTATCCAGCATACCCCTATTCAGCA
>NZ_JANIHG010000041.1 GCF_024518575.1 Methanothrix sp.
AAAGGCGGGGATTAGCCCTGCTATCGTCCTAAGTCGAGGGGCGCTCAAGGATCTATGATTGTCGTGACAAACCCATCTGTCGACCTCCACTCCCATGTGTACCTGTATGTCCATCGTATCGGCTCATACACTACCGGAATGTAGTAGTACCTGACTGGAAGCGTGTAGTAGTATGTTGTGAAGGTGTAGCCTCCGTACCACCACGGCCAGTCCTCGCGGACATAGTACCAGACGTAGTTGCTCCTGTAAACGCCGTCTATCACGTACCATACCTTGTAGACGCCAGGGAATGGCCCGTAGAACCATGCCCAGTATCTGTGGTAGGGGCGCACGCGACCCAGGTGCTGTGTGACTATCTGGCCGGTCGGATACTCGTAGTATATGACCAGGTCACCACCTACCGATGGCACTATCTCCTGGTTTGCCCAGCTCTCTGTCGGCACATTCAGGCTGACCGTGTGCTCGTAATTCAATCCATCAACTATCCACAGCCCGTTTCCCTCAGGCACACTGCTCAGGACTGATGGATCATCCACTGCGCCCTGATCAACCAGGCTCCCGGCATCTGCCGGCTCCTCATTTGTGAAATATGCGCTATCAGGCGGCGGCTGGTAGTAATCCACCGGCTGATCCGGATATTCTGTCGGGTAGAGTGCATCATAATCCTCTGGATTCATCGCAGCAGAAAGGCCTGCGATGATCACCAGTCCGATGATCAGTTCTTTAAGCATCATACATGCAGAGAGGTAGCGCCAGAGAATAAAAGGTTGATTTTTATATGTGAGTCAGATAAGATCTAGAAGTGACCTACAGATGATCTAGGTGATGAGCAGCATCGACGCATGCGGAAATCCGGGAACCACGCGGATCCAACGGGGATCATCAACGCCCTTGATGTGAGAGATTCTCCTCTGAATGAGCAGACATGCACAGCCCTCAGCAGGCGGGGCAAACCTGCAGCCTGAATGCCCCTCTGATGCTCTCTATATCATCTGCCATCGGAGCGGATGACGGAGACGATGCGATCTCCCGCCACATCTCTTACCATATCCAGTGCCTCATCCAGGCTGGATGGCCTGCGATTCTCTGATATCGATTTTATGGCCTTCCCGATCTTATCATCGTTTCCGGCCCTCACCCTGACGATCACACTCCCCTCCGGCAGGACAAGACCGCTGCAGATGCCGTCGAGATCGCCATCAACTATCCCCAGTACCGGTATCCCGAGCCTGGACAGAACGTCTCCGGCGATGGCTGTTGTATCGTCGCCTATCGTTATCACAAATGATGCATCAGATGCGATCTCGAATGAGTCCTCTGCAGCATGATCTATGATCGCGAACCTGCCGTTCCTGCTCTTTCTAATGGATCCAAGCCTGGGCTTCAGCATCCCTGCAGTCCTACGCACAGACCCACTTCGAAGGATCGCGTATCTCAGATCGACATGTGGAAGCTTCTCCAGGCCATGCATTTTGAGATCTATTCCTCTTGCGCCAACGATCCTCCCGTCCCGAGCCACGATCTCTACGCAGGTATCAGTGGCCGTCCCGATAACCGTGCCGTTGACGGAGATCCTCTCTCCTGGCAGGACCCCGCTCATCCTTCTCACGATCGCATCACCTTCCTGGCGCAGATTATCATCAGGCACGCAGGCATCCAGAACATCGAAACCGAATTCTGATGCGAGGCCATCTGCAATGACATTGCTCATCCCAGATGAATTCGCCAGAGCAGCGACGAAGCGACCGCCGGAGTCCGCCTGGATCAGGGGGTTTGAGGGCCTGGCCCTCGAAGCCACGATCGCTCCAAAAACAAGCCCCGTCTCCCTGCTCTTCGCGTGGTTCAGGAGAACTGTGAGGTCCGAGTGCTGGAGGTCCTGCACAGACTGGCTGGGGGATCTGCGCCTGCTGATATCTATCCTGTCAGCAAGACCGGCATCGATGACCGCAACCCTGCCCATCGTCCCCCCGAGGACTGCCATCACATCGCCACGCCCTTCGAGCCATTCAATGGCCTGGAGAGCAAATCCAGTATCCACTACCTCTGGGCCATGAATGACGACGCCTATCAAGAGCCTGCGCTCATCCGCCGCACTCGAGGTTCTCATCGTGGAGCCTGGCACGTTCCATCAGCTCTTTCTCTTCCTTCATCCTCTCCGCGAGATCCTCAAGAGACATGCCGCTGAGCTCCTTCCGCTCAGGGACCTTCTCTATGGGCTCGAGATAGGATGTCAGATAGTAGAGCTCTGTGGAATCGAGAAGCGCCCAGGTCTCCCCGTCCTCCTCTTTTATTAGCTTGACGATCCCAACAGTCCCGGTACCGTTGTACCTGACCAGGGATCCTTCCTTTATCTCCATCACAATCACCATGCGATCCAGGAGTGCACCGACATGAATATTTTCACATCTCTCTGGTTTAAGCCTTGCGATTTTGCTGAATCGCCCTGTGCGACAGGATCTCTGATGGCAGTTGGGTGCTTTAATTGCAATTCTATTCAACTGATGCCGATCTCAACGATATGTGTAAAAGATAAAGCCAAAGAGATCCCTGAAATTGCTGAATTCTCTGATCGACTGCGTCCAACCTGCTTCCAAAAGATTAAATTGTAGGCCTCCGAGTTGAGCTGGGACCGGAGAGATAGATGTCAGAGGATCTGAGTAGCATTTACGCAAGGGCCCCTGCCATATTCCGGGGCATACGTGGAGAGATAGAGAAGGTCATGGTCGGGCAGAAGGTTGCGATAGAGCAGCTCCTCTCCTCAATAATCGCCGGAGGGCATGCGCTGCTCGAGTCCAACCCCGGCCTCGGGAAGACACTCCTGATAAAGACCACGGCGAAGACCATGAGCCTGAGCTTCAGCAGGATACAGTGCACGCCTGATCTGATGCCGGCTGATATCACAGGGACCACCATCATCGAGGAGGTCGACGGAGAGAAGAGGTTCAGGTTCGAGCCCGGGCCGATATTCGCCAATATAGTCCTCGCGGACGAGATAAACAGAGCCTCACCAAAGACGCAGTCTGCGATGCTCGAGTCGATGCAGGAGCGGCAGGTGACTGTTGGAAACAGGACATACAGGCTTGACGACCCATTCTTCGTCCTGGCAACACAGAACCCGATAGAGATGGAGGGGACGTTCCCGCTGCCTGAGGCTCAGCTCGACAGGTTCCTCATGAAGATAAGGATGGACTATCCCTCGCCTGATGAGGAGTTCCAGATCATGGAAAGGTATACAGGACGTGTGGAGCCGAGGGTTCAGAGCGTTGCGAGCAAGGAGGAGATCCTGGCTCTGCAGCAGATTGCAAGGGAGGTGCCGATATCCGAGGATCTCAGGAAGGCCGCGGTGCGGCTCGTGGTATCGACAAGGAGATGGGATGGCGTGAGATACGGTGCCAGCCCGAGAGCCAGCATAGGTCTCATACTCGCAGCCAAATCAAGAGCTCTGCTCGATGGCAGGAATTACGTATCCAGGGAGGATCTCCATGTGATGGCTTATCCTGTTCTGAGGCACAGGCTCATACTGACATTCGAGGCTGAGCGGCGGGGCCTGACCCAGGACCAGGTGATCACTGACATACTGAAAGAGCTGAAAATCTGATGCGGAATCTGATATGGACACAGAGTTCTTCAAGGAGCTTGAGCGTTTCAGTCTGCTTGTAAGAAAGCGAGTATCCACAGCGCATATCGGATCCAGGAGGTCCATCAGGTTTGGCCACGGGATAAGCCCTGTGGGATACCGCGAGTACAGAAAGGGGGACGACTTCAAGCTCGTCGACTGGAAGGTTTATGCGAGGACAGAGCGGCTCTACGTCAGAGAGCACGAGGAGGAGAGGAGCCTGCTGGTTCACATCCTGCTGGACTCGAGCGGCAGCATGGGCTTCAACAGGAAGTTCGAGCTCGCGTCCAGGATTGCAGCAGGCTTTGCGTTCATCGCCACACAGGAGAACGAGAAGTTCTCTGTCTCCACATTCGGTGAGGATCTCAGGGCAGGCGAGCCTGTGAGGGGTGTTGGAAACCTCCTGAAGGTGATAGATCTGCTGGACGGCACGGAGCCCTCTGGCGGCACGGATATCCTTAAGGCATCAGACCAGTTCGACAGGATGATCTCGACGACCAGCCTTGTTGTTCTCATATCCGACATGCTGGACGATATGGATAATTTAGAGACCGCGATCTACAGATTGTCGCGCCACGATCTCATCGTTGTGCAGATACTCTCGCCTGAGGAGCGCGATCTCGGAATAGCCGGGGATGCGAGATTCATCGATATGGAGAGCGGAGAAGCTCTCATAACGAGGGTGAGCCAGAGGCTCAGAGACGATTACAGATCCAGGCTCGATGCGCACAACTCCAGGATATCTGAGATCTGCGATTCTTTGGGCTGCAGCCGGTTTCTCTTCGATTCTGAGATGCAGGTATTCGATGCATTCTTCGAGATACTCAGATCGGGAGTGCTTAAGGTCTGAGGCGCGATGGTGAACGCAAAATGCACGCTTCGATCTTATTAGGAGCAAAATCAAAAACATTAACTATCCAGGCCTGTAAAAATTGCTGTGAGCCAGATATCATCTCAGCTGTTTCGGCCTGGACGTGAGTCCCCAGAACGCCTCTACGATGGCGTTCTGAGCCCCGCTGGTTCATGCATTGTGGGCTGCAGAGAATCAGCAGAACAGGCTCCTCACGACCTCTGTCAGTATCGGGCCTGCGGTGTCTATTATCTTCGCCTCGAATATCCAGCCCTTGCCCTCCGGAAGCTTTCCTGTCACCATTATCGCGCATCCCTCATACTGGCTCAGATCTATCTCATGCGATGCAGCAAGCTCTTCTGCAGAGGTCGCAGGTTTGACTATCTGAGTCAGCCTCACGGTGCAGCAGTGCTCGCGCGGCATCATGATTCTCAGTCTGCCATTTTCAACAATCCCCAGAAACCGATCCATTTGCATAAACCCCCATGTAAAGTATACTTATGGAAGGCATGGGTTAAAAATCTTTGCGATGCACCATGATAATGAGCACCACTCTGTACAGTTTCAGGCCTTGTGTTTCTATGTGCCATCCAACTATAGGTCGTGTGCTCACATTACTGAAATCATAGGCATGCAACCTGGGTTCATGCAGCATATACCGGTACCTGCTGCTTCATGAGAGCCTGTTCAGCCTCTGCTCTTGAATGCGGGGTTTCAGATATGTCCAACGATATCCTTAACAGCACCGCCGCAGTAATGACGATGCATGCGCTATATTTCCGCTGATGAGATGGGCGCGATAGATGCGAACTGCGCGTATCTTGGCATATCCACTCTGCAGCTCATGGAGAACGCCGGAGCAGCGCTTGCGAATGAGATCAGGAAGCTTGGAGGAAATAGAATAGCCATAATCGCCGGCAGAGGAAACAACGGCGGGGATGCCTTTGTGGCAGCACGCCACCTCGACGATCTCGATGTCACTGTATTCCTCATAGGGCGTGCGAGGGATATAGCCACAGAGGAGGCCAGGAGAAACTGGGATGTTCTGAAGCGGCTCGAGTTCGATCTGAGGGAGATCACGGATGTGAGCGAGATCGACCTCAGCGGGTATGATGTTGTCGTCGACGCCCTCTTCGGCACAGGTGTTCGCGGCACGATAAAGGGGCTTGAAGGGGATGTCATAGATCTCATCAACTCCTGCGGAAAGCATATCGTCTCGGTAGATGTGCCGAGCGGAATGGGCACTGGAAAAGAGGTATCTCCAAATACCACAGTGACATTCCATCGCCCGAAGATCGGGATGAATGGCGATTTCAGAGTTGTGAGCATCGGCATACCGAGAATGGCCGAGTTCCTCGTCGGCCCAGGGGATCTGAAACTCCTGGGGAGAAGGAGTCCGGAGAGTCATAAAGGGGACAGCGGGAGGATACTGGTGATCGGCGGCGGGCCGTACACGGGCGCGCCCGCTCTCTCAGCGATGGCTGCCCTCCGCGCGGGCGCTGACATAGTCACAGTCGCAGCGCCTAGGAGCGTCGCAGATACGATCTCCTCGTTCTCGCCGAACATGATCGTCCGGCCCCTGACATCTGAGAGGCTGTGCACGGATGACCTTGAGATCCTGAAGAGCCTGATACCAAGACATGATGTGGTTGTCATCGGCATGGGCCTGGGCAGAGAGGCGGAGACACTTGAGGCTGTATCCCAGATCATCCCGCTCTGCGATCGGGTCGTCATCGATGCAGATGCTCTGCAGCCTGATATGCCGCTGAAGGGCATAGTGACACCGCATGCGGGCGAGTTCAGACGCATAAGCGGACTGGATCTCCCGAAGGGCAGAGAGAGGATCGAGGTCGTGAAGAGATTCGCGCGCGAGAGGGGGCTTGTCGTCCTTCTCAAGGGAAGAATGGATATAATCACAGACGGGGAGATGGTGAGGGGGAACACCACCGGAAACCCGGGAATGACCGTCGGAGGAACGGGAGATGTCCTGGCCGGAATAACAGGAGCATTTTACGCGCGTGCGGATGCGATGAGGGCTGCTGCAGCGGCTGCATTCGTCAACGGCAGGGCCGGAGATCTCGTCTACCGAGAGAGGGATTTCGGGATGGTAGCCACAGATCTAATAGACAAGATCCCTGAGGCGATGAGGATCTGATGAGATTTGCAATGCTTGTTGGCGCGGGGTTATTATGATGGTAAGAGACGGGACAGGAATGGTCGATATCACTGAGAAGCCGCCTGTCAGGAGAACTGCGACTGCATCCGGCCTGATAAGGCTCAGGCGCAGCACGATCGAGGCGATCGCGTCCGGGATGGTCAGCAAGGGGGATGTGATAACGACTGCCAGGATAGCCGCGATAAATGCCGTGAAGGAGACACCGCGCCTGATACCGATGTGTCATAACATCCCGATCACAGGGGTCGATACCGAGATCGCCCTGGAGGATTCGGCGGTTCGCGTCAGGGTGAGGGTGACATCTGTCGGCAGAACAGGGGTCGAGATGGAGGCTCTCACAGGTGCATCTGTGGCCCTTCTCACCATATGGGACATGGTCAAATCTCTGGAGAAGGATGAGCAAGGGCGATATCCAGATACCTCGATCGAATATATACGCGTCGATGAGAAGCTCAAGGATCGATGAGTTGGAAGAGCAGCTCTGTGGGACAGATGTCACCTCCCTACCGCTAGATTTATCACTGTGTATCATCAACGTAGCTGAGCCACACTTGAGGGTGAAAGAGATGAACGCGTGGGATCGCTTTATCGGGTGAGATACGATTTCTCGATACCACACTGCGCGATGGCGAGCAGACGCCGGGGGTCTCCCTGAGCGTCGAGGATAAGCTTCAAATCGCGCAGCTTTTGGATGAACTGGGCGTCGATGTTATCGAGGCCGGATCCGCAATAACATCTGACGGAGAGCGCGAATCGATCCGTGCCGTCGCATCTGCTGGATTAAACGCAGAGATCTGCTCTTTTGCGCGCGCCAATCGGAGGGACATCGACGCTGCGCTTGATTGCGATGTCGATTCCATCCACCTTGTCGTTCCGGTATCAGATCTTCACATCGAGAGGAAGCTGAGATCTGACAGAGAGACGGTGCTAAGAAGGGCAGTTGAGGCCACAGAGCACGCGAAGGCTCATGGCCTGATCGTTGAGCTCAGCGGCGAGGACGCGAGCAGAGCCGATCTCGATTATCTGGAATCAATTTACAGAGCCACAATCGAGGCAGGCGCGGACAGGCTCTGCTTCTGCGATACTGTTGGCGTGCTTCTTCCCGAGAGGACCGCGGAGATATTCCAGCGCCTGAGGTCTCTTGGCAGACCAGTGAGCATACACTGCCACGACGACTTCGGGATGGCGACCGCGAATACAGTAGCTGCCCTCAGAAACGGCGCTGCGCAGGCGCACGTCACGATCAACGGCATCGGCGAGCGGGCAGGCAACACCAGTCTGGAAGAGGTTGTGATGTGCCTGGAGAACCTTTATGGTATAAGGACAGGCATAAAGTGCAATCTTTTATATAAGGTGTCCAGAGTTGTTTCGAAGAAGACCGGCATACCAGTTGCGCCGAACAAGGCCATTGTCGGAGAGAACGCATTCACACACGAAGCAGGGATACATGTCCACGGCCTGATCGCAGACACATCCACATACGAGCCGATGCGGCCTGAGCAGGTCGGCAGGAAGAGGCGCATAGTCCTGGGGAAGATGTCGGGAAGAGCTGCTGTCGAGCTTGCGCTCAGGGAGTTCGGGATCACAGTAAACGAGGAGCAGCTTAACGAGATAGTCAGTCGCGTCAAGGAGCTCGGCGACAAGGGCAAGAGGGTCTCGGATGCGGATCTCCAGTCGATAGCCGATACCGTGCTCTCGAGGGAGCTGAAGCCCAGAGTCCTTCTGGAAGAGCTCACAGTGGTCAGCGGCAACAGGGTGACGCCAACTGCAAGCGTGAAGCTCATCCTGGATGGAAGAGAGACGCTGGAGGCTGGCGCTGGTGTCGGTCCAGTCGATGCGGCTGTGAATGCCGTCAGGAGAGCGATCTCGGGCGTTACAGATATTCGCCTTGAGGAGTACCATGTGGATGCCATAACAGGGGGAACAAACGCCCTGGTCGAGGTATGGGTGAAGATGGCGATAGGAGATAGAAGTATAACAGCCAGGGGCGCGGGAGCCGATATCATAATGGCCTCCGTCGAGGCTGTTCTGGAAGGTATAAACAGGCTGATGCTTTTGGAGGATAGATGATGGTCAGGATGACAGGAGCAGAGGCGATAATAGAGTGTCTCAGGCGGGAGGGGGTGGATGTGATATTCGGCCTTCCCGGCGGAGTTCTGCTTCCGCTGTACGATGCGATATACAGCTCTGATCTGAGACACATACTGGTCAGGCACGAGCAGGCGGCTGCGCATGCGGCTGATGGATACGCTAGGGCCACCGGCAGGGTAGGCGTATGCCTGGCCACCTCTGGTCCTGGCGCGACCAACCTGGTCACAGGCATAGCCACAGCCTACATGGACTCGGTGCCGATCGTCGCAATGACCGGTCAGGTCAACACGAACCTCATCGGAAAGGATGCCTTCCAGGAAGCGGACATAACAGGCATAACCATGCCGATAACGAAGCACAACTACCTGATCAAGAACTCCAAGGACATACCCAGGGTCTTCAGGGAGGCGTTCTACATAGCCAGGACAGGCAGGCCCGGACCGGTGCTGATAGACCTGCCAAGAGACATAACAGTTGACGAGCTCGAGTTCGATTATCCAGAGGTAAACCTTCCAGGCTACAACCCCTCAACGAAAGTCCACCAGCTCCAGATAAGGAGGGCGGCAGAGGCGCTGATGGCTGCAGAGCGGCCTGTGATATATGCTGGAGGTGGCGTGAGGTATGCGAACGCGCACGAGGAGCTGTTCCAGCTCGCCACCAGGCTGAACGCGCCTGTGACAACAACACTCATGGGCATGGGTTGCTTCCCGACGGAGCATCCACTCTCCCTCGGAATGCTCGGCATGCACGGGACCAAGTACGCGAACCTCGCCGTTCAGGAGGCGGATGTTCTCCTGGCAGTCGGCGCGCGGTTCGATGATCGCGTTACAGGAAAGATCGCGAGCTTCGCGCCAAAGGCCCGTATAATACACATCGATGTGGATCCTGCAGAGATCGGCAAGAACGTCAGGGTGGACATCCCAGTTGTCGGCGATGCAAAGAATGCACTTGCGGAGCTGCTGAAGCACGTTCAGCAGAAGCCATGGACGGAATGGAATGAGAAGATCCTAATGTGGAAGAGGGAGTACCCGCTGCGGTACGTCAGAGACGAGAACGTGATAAAGCCGCAGTTCGTCATCGAGAAGATCTGCGAGCTCTGTCCGGATGCGATAATAGTCACAGAGGTCGGGCAGAACCAGATGTGGGCGGCTCAATTCTTCAAACACAAAGATCCCAGGAATTTCATAACCTCCGGCGGCCTGGGCACAATGGGTTATGGATTCCCGGCTGCGATCGGCGCGAAGATCGGGAGGCCTGAGTGTGAGGTCATAGACATCGCCGGGGACGGGAGCTTCCAGATGAACATCCAGGAGCTCGCGACCGCTGTTGTCAATGATATTCCTGTGAAGATCGCGATACTGAACAACGGGGTGCTGGGCATGGTCAGGCAGTGGCAGACCCTCTTCTTCGGGAGGAGGTACTCGCACACGACGCTCGGCGACGTGCCTGATTTCGTCAAGGTCGCCGAGGCATACGGCGCACTCGGTCTCAGAGCCACGAAGCCCTCTGAGGTCGAGGATGTGCTAAAAGAGGGGCTTGCGTCAGACAGGCCCACGGTCATGGACTTCGTAGTTCATAGGGATGAGAAGGTATCGCCGATGGTGCCGGCGGGAGCATCACTTAGCGAGATTCTGGAGCTGGATTCATGAAGCACACCATCGCAGTCATAGTCGAGAACAAGCCCGGGGTTCTCACCAGAATCTCCGGCCTGTTCAGCAGAAGGGGCTTCAACATCGATAGCCTATCGGTGGGAGCCACAGACAATCCCGCTTACTCCAGGATGACGATCTCGGTGGAGGGAGACGACGTCGTTCTGGAGCAGGTCGTGAAGCAGCTCAGCAAGCTGATCAACGTTATAAGGGTGAGCAGGCTCGATCCTGACGAGTCGGTGGAGCGCGAGCTTGCGATCATAAAGGTCAGCGCGAACAAGGATACGAGATCTGAGATAATGCAGATCGTCTCTGTCTTCAGAGCCAGAATAATCGACGTCTCCCCGAGATCTCTGATAATAGAGGTCACGGGGGATGAGAAGAAGGTCGATGCGCTGCAGCAGATGCTCCGCCAGTTTGGGATCAAGGAGATGGCGAGGACGGGCAAGGTCTCCATGGTCAGAGGAAGCAAGGTGGTCCAGACGGGACCTTGAGGAGGAGTTGTTTTGGCAACAATATATCGTGATAAGGATGCAGATCTGAGAGTGCTGAAGGACAAGACGATAGCCATAATAGGCTACGGCAATCAGGGGCATGCGCAGGGTGCAAACCTGAAGGACTCGGGGCTTGATGTCATAGCCGCGGATCTGAAGGACTCGCCTGCGTGGAAGAGGGCCGAAAAGGACGGCATCAGGGTGATGACCGTGCCCGAGGCCTCGAAGGAGGCGGATTTCATACAGATACTGCTTCCTGATGAGCTGCAGCCGAAGATATACAGGGAGCAGATAGCTCCATACCTCGAGGAGGGCAACATACTGGGGTTCTCGCACGGGTTCAACATACACTTCAACCAGATCATACCCCCGGAGTATGTGGATGTCGTGATGGTCGCGCCGAAGGGTCCGGGAGATCTCGTTCGCCGCCAGTTCCTGGAGGGCAAGGGCGTTCCGTGCCTCATCGCGGTGAAGCAGGATCACTCAAAGAGCGCGAAGAGGATCGCGCTGGCGTATGCGAAGGGCATCGGAGGAACACGCGCAGGAGTTCTCGAGACCACATTCGCAGAGGAGACCGAGACGGATCTCTTCGGCGAGCAGGTCGATCTCTGCGGCGGAGTCACAGCGATGATAAAGGCGGCCTTTGAGATCATGGTCCAGGCCGGTTACCAGCCTGAGATCGCATACTTCGAGGCATGCCACGAGCTCAAGCTCATCACGGATCTGATCCACGAGGGCGGCCTGATGAAGATGTGGAACTCCGTATCGAACACCGCTGAGTACGGTGGCCTTACGAGGGGCGACAGGATAATCAACGAGCAGTCCAGAGAGGCGATGTGGGAGATCCTCGAGGAGATCCAGTCCGGAAGGTTCGCTCGCGAGTGGATCCTGGAGTCACAGGCAGGACTGCCGGTGAAGAAGGCCCTGGAGCAGCAGGAGTCAGAGCATCTGATCGAGAAGGTCGGTGCAGAGCTCAGGGCGATGATGCCCTGGCTGGGCGAGAAAAAGTGAGGCTTGGAGATCCCTCTCCAGGCATTTCCATTGTTTTTGGGATTTATAGTCTTACACTAAACTCAATATAATGCAAGCACATGAACATACATATCATATTACATATGAAGGGCGTTAGGTTAGATATCCATAACGCGGAGTAGATGCAGGTCAATCTGGGCATGCTTTTATCAAAACTGTTTCCTGTGGATTACAGTGGACCAGATGACGCGATACTCGAAAATCAAATGTGCCTTGTGTTCTCGCTTCTGAGGGCCAGAGGAATTCGTGATGAGGTGATGGTGATAGGTTTCGTTTATGAAACCAAAACACGCTCAACACAGCAGGGTGAACGTTCCGAGACGGGTGCCAGAGACTGCTGCGGTTATGACTCCAAGCTTCGTCATCCCAAAAGCCCCATCTGCAGGATCAGCTGACGCCGAGCTCCCTCAGCGCCCTTCTTATCTCAGCGATCTCGTTTTCGAGCCTTGCGAACCTACTCTCCATGTGCTCGCTCAGGTCGGATCTCACCCCGCGTAGCTCCTCAATCGTGTCATCCTGCTTCTCAAGCATCTGATCCTGTTTCTGGAGCATCATGTCCTGCTT
>NZ_JANIHG010000008.1 GCF_024518575.1 Methanothrix sp.
AGGGCATCCGGGCACTGCTTCTTTATGCTGAAGTATTGCTCCATAAGTGGAGAGAGCCTGGCCATCAATCACATGTACACCACCTGTTAGATATGGCTTTCGAATATATGGATGAATATAAAGAGACATATATATGAGCCTCATCCGGTGACCGGTACCAAGAATTTCCTCCTGGATCAGATCTCTTGACCGGAAATATGGCATCGAAATCGGCATCCTGAGATCTGTCAATCCTTGTATGCCACCTGCAGATTGGGTGATGGAAATTATTCACCAAAAGTTGTTGTGTCTATTCTGGGTAGACCACCTGGTTTTTGGTTGTGTACTTTTATGTATTCGTCTCGATTTAAGCTGAAATGGGCCTGAGGCGAGTGGAGATACACTTAACAGAATCGATATGCTTGGCGATTTTGAGATGACCAATTGAAATCGGCAGCGCACCATCAGCCTCATCTTGCGCGCTGCTGGTTAAGATCCATCAAGCTATTCGAGCCCACGACCGAATGATAGACTGCAGCCGTTCCGCATGCCGGAGATCTCCACATCGTAGCTCATTTGCTTGACGTAATGGAAAGGCCTTAAATATCGGCAAATACGTATTGTGGGTTCGTCAAATCGCAAAATTTCGACGGATGTGTCCCCTTGACATCGAACCAGGTTGTGCTTTGGATCGGCTTTGGCGTTCTCGTCGTCCTGCTTCTCACAGTTGATCTGGGGGTCTTCCACAGAAGATCGAGCGTCATAACAGTGAAGGAGTCGCTGATCTGGAGCGGAATCTGGACAGCGATCGCGCTTGTGTTCAACATAATGATATTTCTCTGGCATGGCCAGGACAGGGCTGTAGAGTTCCTGGCAGGCTATCTCATAGAGAGATCGCTGAGCGTCGACAACCTTTTCGTCTTCCTGATGATATTCAGCTACTTCCAGGTTCCCGAGACGCATCAGTACAAGGTCCTCTTCTGGGGCATCGTCGTGGCGCTTCTCATGAGGGCATTATTCATAGCAACTGGTTTGACGCTAATAGAGCACTTCGACTGGATCATATACCTCTTCGGGGCGTTTCTCATAGTGACAGGGATCAAGATGGCCCTCCAGAGGGAGTCTAACGTGCAGCCGGACAGGAATCCGGTTGTGAGGATGTTCAGGAGCTTGATACCTTCGACAGATCACTACGATGGCGGAAGGTTCATCACCAGAGCGTACGGCAGAACCATGGCCACACCGCTTCTGATCGTTCTGGTCGCGGTTGAAATGACAGACCTGGTATTCGCAATGGACTCGATCCCCGCGGTCTTTGCCGTCACCGTCGATCCCTTCGTGGTTTACACATCCAACGTCTTTGCGGTACTCGGCCTGAGAGCGCTCTACTTCGCTCTGGCCGCCTGCGCTCACATGTTCCACTACCTCAACCACGGTGTGATACTGATACTGATATTTGTTGGCATCAAGATGCTTCTCTCAGATGTGTACGAGATACCGGTCACATTCGCCCTTGGTGTTGTAGCCCTGGTTCTTGTGGTCTCGATGCTGGCATCTCTGGCGAGAAGCTCAGACAGAGAGCGGGTCTTGAACTGCCTGAAGAGCTACTCAGGCAAGTGATTTGTATGCAGATCAAAGCTGCTGGTCTCTCGAGCGCTGAGGCAGAGAGGAGGCTTCGGGATGAGGGCTACAACGAGCTCCCGTCTGAGAGACGGCGTGGTCTCCTCTCAATTGCCATGGATGTTCTGAGGGAGCCGATGATAGCTCTCCTCATGGCCTGCGGAGGCATTTATTTTCTCCTAGGAGACCACAGGGAGGCGCTGATTCTGATCTTCTTCGTGTGTGTTGTGATCTCAATAACGCTCTACCAGGAGAGGAGGGCAGAGGGCGCGCTGGATGCTCTTAGGGCTCTCTCGAGCCCGAGGGCTCTGGTTATAAGGGATGGTCAGCCAGTGAGAATCCCCGGGCGGGAGGTCGTCCGCGGAGACCTCATCGTCCTTGAGGAGGGGGACCGGGTACCGGCGGATGCTGCAGTGATCTCCTGCACCAGTCTGCTGGTGGACGAATCGATACTGACTGGAGAATCTGTGCCTGTCAGGAAGACCTCCTGCGAATATCAGGAGCATCTGGAGGTCACGCCACCTGGTGGAGACGGGCTGCCCTTCGTCTACTCCGGCACGCTTGTCGTTCAGGGGAGGGGGCTGGCAAGGGTGGTAGCCACCGGCTCCAGGACGCTGATGGGAAAAATAGGTGCGTCTCTCAAGAGCATAGAGCTCGAGGAGAGCAGGCTCAAGGGTGAGACGCGGTTGATGGTCCGCAGGCTCACAATTTTCGGTCTCGCCCTGAGCACAGTCCTCCTGGTAGCGTATGCGCTCGAGACCGGCGATCTTCTAGGCGGTCTTCTTGCAGGTATAACGCTCACCATGGCGATACTCCCTGAGGAGTTTCCAGTTGTCCTCACGATCTTCCTCGCCCTCGGCGCCTGGAGGCTCTCCAGGATAAATGTGCTGACCAGAAACCTCTCTGCCATAGAGACCCTCGGCTCCGTCACCGTCCTCTGCACCGACAAGACGGGCACTGTGACCCTGAACAGGATGCGTGTGAGGAAGATCTTCGCGAGAGGCAGGATCTACGATTTGGATGGGGTGCTTCCAGAGGAAGTTCACGATGTCGTTGAGTTCGGGATCCTAGCCGGCAGGAGGGATCCATTCAATCCGATGGAGATCGCACTCCAGGAGATGGGGAGGAGGGAGCTCAACGGGACGGAACACATCCACGACGACTGGACATTTGTACAGGAGTATCCGCTCACAGATGACATTCTCGCGATGTCGGTGGTCTGGATGCGCGGGAATGAGTATGTCATAGCTGCAAAGGGCGCGCCAGAATCGATATTCGATCTCTGCCATCTCGACAGGGAAGAGGTTGAGGAGCTCAGCGAGGTTGTGGAGAGGATGGCAGAGGACGGGCTGCGCGTTCTGGGGGTTGCCAGGGCCGCGATCCCGGAATCAAAGCTGCCGGATGGGCAGCACGGTTTCGGCTTTCAGTTTCTGGGATTGCTCGGCTTCTCAGATACCCTAAGGCCAGGCGTTCCTGATGCAGTGACTGAATGCCAGAGGGCAGGCGTGAGGGTGATGCTGATCACAGGAGACCATCCTGTTACTGCATCTTCAATTGCATCCGCAATCAATCTTCACCCCGGCAATGTGCTTACCGGACCTGAGATCGAGTCGATGAGCGATGAAGAGCTCTCAAAACGCCTTAGAGATGCAAACGTCTTCGCAAGGATGGTTCCCGAGCAGAAGCTCAGGCTTGTCGAGCTCCTGAAGAGGGATGGGGAGATAGTTGCGATGACCGGAGATGGAGTCAATGACGCGCCAGCTCTGAAATCATCTCACATAGGCATCGCGATGGGCTCAAGGGGCACAGATGTCGCTCGCGAGTCCGCGGATATTGTGCTTCTGGACGATGACTTCTCCTCAATAGTCAGAGCGATACGTCTGGGGAGGAGGATCTTTGACAACATAAGAAAGGCGACCGCGTACATACTTGCAATCCACGTTCCGATCGCAGGCATATCCATACTGCCTGTGGCTCTCGGCCAGCCGCTGCTGCTCCTTCCGATCCACATAGCCTTCCTGGAGCTCATAATAGATCCTGCGTGCTCGATAGCATTCGAGGCCGAGGCTGAGGAGAGCGATATAATGTCCAGGCCTCCTCTGGATCCAAAGACCTCGCTCTTCAGCACCGGTGTGATCGGCCTGGGCGCGCTTCAGGGGATCAGCGTTCTTGCAGTGCTCTCCGCGGTTTACCTTATGAGCATATGGAGGGATATGAACGAGGCGAGAGCTCTGATATTCACCACGCTTGTTCTGGCAAACCTCTTTCTCATACTCATAAACAGATCCTGGTCCCAGACGATAGTCCAGAGCATTAGGACCAGAAACTCTGCGCTCTGGATGATCTTTGGGGGGACATTGCTTCTTCTCTCGATGATACTCTACGTGCCACCGCTCAGGGAGATGTTCCATTTCGGATACCTGCACCCAAACGACATCGTGATCTGCCTCGCTCTGGCCTCCGCGAGCGTGCTCTGGTTTGAGGCTTGGAAGCTGATACTCAGAAGAGGGCGAGCCGGCCTGGCATGAAGAGCGATGCTTCCAGACCGCGCTTGAGGAATTGTGCCACTGGAGAGCGATTCGGAGAGAATAGAGCCAGCAACCATATTTCGGAGTGATGAGTGTGGATTGATCAGAGCATGCGATCCATCAGCTCCTCTATGTGGCACATCTCAGAGATGTCGGTGAGCCCCGATATGGACTCTGTCTCGATATCGAGCCCGAGCTCGACCGCAGCCGCAGCGGGGTTTGTGCCGCCGACCAGCGCCATCCCGAGATGATCTCGCTCCACAGGCATTCCCAGAACCTCCATGTTCGGCTCGCCGAGCTCCACGACCCCCATAATCCCTGCCTCTCTGAGCTCATCAAGCAGATCCTCTATTGTATCGCGGGAGAGCATCGGAGCCTCATGCAGGTTTCCGAGTATCCTGCCGGTCCCGGTGCGCATCATCTCGCATATGCCGGTCAGCTCCTGAGCTATGAGAAGGTCGAGGGGATCTATGGTCGTGGCCCAGTACATTATCATATCTGTGAAGCGCACAGTCTCTCCGTCTATAACCTCTATTAGCCCGCCGCCCTTCGGGCGAACAGGTATCCCGTGCTTTATGAGATATCCGTCTATGGTCATGCTGCAGACGGTGTATATCCTGAACCTCTCCCCTGCTTCCTCCAGCCTGACCAGGGGAGAGACTGCAAGACCGCTGTCTATCGCATTTTTGAATATCTCAAGCGTCTCATGAAGATCATCCCTGGCCACAAGGGATCTGTTCGTTATAACCCTGCCAGCGCCCCTCGCCGGGTCGAGACTAACCTGATGGATCAGACTCTCTATCCTGCCCAGGGCAAAGACCAGTGGTTCCTGCATTATGATATGGATCTGCAATGGTTGATAAATACATGCTCATCCGTCCTGGGGGCCGGAGAGAACGCGATCCTTTTTCTCTGCTAATGCTGCTCTGATCCTGAGCATCTCGATTCGCATGAGAGGGTGAATGCGTCAGGCAGCAGTTCGCTCGCCTTCACCATCAGCGCATCGCCATTCGAGCCGACCATCACAACGTCCATATCTCCGAACTCGATCATCATCTGCCTGCATATGCCACAGGGCGTGATGGGCTTCGGCAGCTCTCCAGCGACAGCAAGGGCTACAAGATCCCTCTCACCCGCAGCCACTGCGCTGGCTATCGCGGCCCTCTCAGCGCATATTCCGGCGCCAGATGATGCGTTCTCCACATTTGCGCCTCTGTATATCCTCCCGCTTCTGCACAGGACTGCGGCTCCGACCCTGAACTTCGAGTAAGGGGCGTATGCCTGGTTCCTGGCATCGATGGCGGATCTGACGAGCTCATCGTATTCGCCTGTGTACGGACGCGGTATCGATCTAAGGACGCCGATGTACATGCACTCGTGCGGCGGTATGTTCGGTATCGCAACAGGCCCCGAATCTGAGAGCTCGACCGGCGCTCCCCGTATCACGACCGCAGGAATCCCCTCATCCCCCTCGCCCATGACAAGCTGCGCGGCAGATACAAGGTTGTCGGCCACAGCCTTAACAGTTATTCTCAGTGGCCTACCGTAGAGGTCCTTTCTTCCGCGGGCGTCCTCCACGGGGAGGATGCCATCGCATGCGAGCGCAACGCCGACACATCCGAGACGGAGCGGATGGGTCCTGCTGTCTCCTATGATCACCCCTATCCTGGCGCCGTTCGAGAGAGCGTTCCTTATTCTAGAGGCTGCGTTCTTCGGATCGGATGGAAGGAGAACCACATGCCCGGGAGGCGCATTCGAATGATCCACTCCTGCGTTAGGATAAAGAAAACCGTCCTTGAGCGTCAGAACAACACCAGGTATCCCGCCAAGGATCTCATCAGACTCCCTGAGGATCAGCTCCATCTCTGCGGGATCCTTTTCGTACCTGGATGCGAGGGAGATCGCACGCTCACCGGGTGTGATATCGGCGAGAGAGACGACGCGACCCTCTCCGGTTGCAACGAAGCTCTCGGAGACGACGATCACATCTCCATCCATGAGCCTGATGCCGGCCTCATCAAGCCCCCTTCTGAGAGATTCCACGATATCATCGCCGGGCTTCAGGAGGCCTGTCTTTATCCCGAATATCTCCAACATTCTCACCCCTTACTTTGCGGACTGGAGGTGGTGGTTTGGTCATCAACACTCCTGTACCTGCTCACATCTGTGTATAGGACGCGCTCGATCTCGCTCGCTATTGATGGCAGAGAGAACGGCTGAAGCCTGAGCTTTCTCACAAGCCTCTCGATCTGAGCCAGCGTTCCGAATATCACAGCTCTGTTCGCCGAAGGATCACATCTCAGGGCGCCTCGGGGCACCGCAGCATCTCCACCCGCAGCCAGCATCTCCTGCTTTATGACCAGCGCCTCCATAGGGGTTATGTCCTCGATGGCAACCGCCATAAACGAGCCCTTCTTCCAGAGTATATCATGAGCTCCCGGGTCGACCTCGACCCAGTCGAGGATGCACATCAGCTCCTCTGCCGAGCCTGCGAGCTGGAGCAGCTCAACCCTTCCGGAGCGCATCTGCCTTCCACGGGCGGCCTGGGCGATCCTGACCGCATCCCTGCATACAGCAACATCGTGTGTTCTCACCACATGAGCTCCGTTGTAAACAGCTATGGCTGTCGCAGCTATCGATCCAGTCAGCCTCTCAGCAGGATCCCTGAGATCGAGAACAGCGCCGATGAACGACTTCCTGGAGACGGCTGCGACTATCGGCTTCATCAGTGAGCGCAGGCTTCTCATCCGATCCAGAATCGCGAGATCGTACTCGTATGTCTTTTCAGGGATCCACCGGCCGATTCCTGGATCTATCAAAATCTTTCTGGGGTCGACTCCGCCCTTCACAGCGGTGCAGACAGCCGCTGCGAGCCTGGGGATTATATCCTTCATCTCCAGGAGATCCCCGGGCCTCTCCTTTGAGGCCATGACGAGCAGCGATGCATCGTGCTCTGCGACTGCCTTTGCCATCAGGGGATCCTTGAGGCATGAGACATCGTTGATGCAGCTTGCGCCTCTCGACAGCGCGAGATCTGCTATAGATGCCCTCTGGGTGTCCACAGAGACCTCGACATCAACATCATCCAGGATGTTCTCCAGAGCGGGGAAAAGCCTCTCACGCTCCACATCCTCTGAAATGAAAGGAGAGCCGGGCGCTGTGGATACAGCTCCGACATCTATCACCTCGGCGCCCTCATCTGCCATCTTCCTGGCGAAAGATGCCGCGCCCTCAGGCGTGGAGACGGATCCCTTGTAGAACGACTCGGCGCTCAGGTTGATTATCCCCATGAGCCTGACGGGGTGGACGTCTCCGACTTTCAATCTGCCCAGCTCGCCCTCTATGGTCAATCGCAACGCCTCTGATTCCAGTGGTCTCCTTTGTGTTACCTACTATATGGCTATTCTGTTGGCGGGGAGATCTTGCTCGGGACGCGCGGAGAGGCGATCGTGCGGCGCGGCCCAAGGCCATAGGAAATCAGGCAGAAGGCCCCTTCCGGGGAAGGGTGGATGTCACAAGACCGTCCTCATGCATCCTCACACCATCCGGCAGTTTTAAATACAATGTACTATTAAGTCCAACAATGTATTTTGTTATACATCAAACTGGTGGCGTGATTTATGGATGAGATATCCTGCGAGGTCAGGTTCGGCAGATACGGTGGCAGGTTTGTTCCCGAGACGCTGGTGCAGCCGCTTGTCGAGCTCGCTGAGGCGTTTGAGAGGCTGCGAGCGGATCCGGAGTTCTCAGGGGAGCTCTCAAAACTCATGAGAGATTTCGCCGGCAGGCCGACGCCGCTTTACAGGGCTGAGAATCTCAGCAGAGCTATTGGAAGGGATGTGTACCTCAAGAGGGAGGACCTCCTCCACGGCGGCGCACACAAGATCAACAACACGCTGGGGCAGGGCCTTCTGGCCAAATACATGAAGAAGAAAAGACTGATAGCAGAGACCGGTGCCGGCCAGCATGGGGTCGCCACGGCGATCGTGGGCGCGCTGCTGGGATTTGAGACTGAGATATACATGGGCGAGGTGGATATCGAGCGGCAGCGCATGAATGTCTACAGGATGGAACTTCTGGGCGCCAGGGTGATACCTGTCAGATCTGGTTCCAGAACACTGAAGGATGCGATAAACGAGGCTCTCAGGGACTGGGCTGCCAGTTACGAGAGCACCCACTATCTGCTCGGAACAGTCGCCGGACCTCATCCGTATCCGTCGATCGTACGGGAGTTCCAGAGGGTCATAGGAGATGAGACTAAATCACAGATCCTCGCTGAGGAGAAGAGGCTTCCAGACTCCATAGTCGCATGCGTCGGCGGGGGATCGAATGCGATGGGCATATTCACCCCGTTCATAGAGGACGACGTCAGGCTCATAGCGGTCGAGGCTGGAGGCAGGGGTCAGGGCATGGGAACTCATAGCGCGGAGCACGGGGCGTCGCTCGCATTTGGGGATCCGGGGGTGCTTCACGGAGCCATGACAAAGATACTGCAGGATCCATACGGCCAGATACTGGAGTCGTACTCGATAGCTGCCGGCCTGGACTACCCTGGGGTGGGGCCTGAGCTCGCACATCTTGTGGAGACGGGGAGGGTCGAGACGGCGACAGCTGGCGACAAAACCGCGATCATGGGGTTCAAGGCTCTCTCAAAGCTGGAGGGCATAATACCAGCGCTCGAATCTGCTCATGCGGTTGGATACGCGATAGAGCACCCTGAGATGCTGGGTGAGCTGAGCGTGATAAACATCTCAGGCAGAGGGGACAAGGATCTTCACACGGTGATCGCCTATGAATCTGTCTGAGGTGTTCAGGAGATGCAAACCTCTCATAGTCTACATCTGCGCCGGCGATCCCTCTCCAGATGAGACCGTGGAGATCGCAGAGCGAATAGTGCGCGCAGGTGCTGACGTGCTCGAGCTCGGCCTACCTCACTCGGACCCGATCGCGGATGGTCCCGTAATACAGGCAGCATCCCAGAGGGCGATAGCCGCTGGCATGAACACAGACCTCTACTTCGATATCGCATCCAGAATAGATGGCGTGCCAAAGGTCTTCATGGGATACTACAACATGGTTTACCGGCGTGGCCTGGATAGGTTTGCATCAGACTGCAAAGCATCTGGTATATGCGGGATGATTGTGCCAGATCTGCCAGTGGAGGAATCGCGCCCCCTCAGGGAGGCGGCGAGCCGGCATGGCATAGATCTCATAAACATGATAGCTCCGAACACTCCTGATAAACGCATCCTTGAGATCATCTCCCTGAGCTCTGGTTTTGTGTACCTCGTCGCCAGATCTGGGGTCACGGGCGCAAGCGCAGATCTTCAGGAGTCTACAAGGCATCTGATAGAGAGGGTGCCTCCCGTCATTCCAAGAGCTGTTGGCTTCGGAGTCTCCAGGCCAGAGCATGCTGCTGAGCTCGTCCGCGCCGGCGCAGACGGTGTCATAGTCGGCTCTGCGTGTGTTGATCTCATTGGGAGAAGCGAGCTCGATCAGCTCGAGGATCTGATCAGACGCATGAAAAGGGCGATGACCGAGGTAAGTGTTAAGTCAGCAGCATCCATCCGGCAATCATGAGTCAGTTCACCAGACGGACGGTTGAGGCGCTGCGGGCTGGAGATCATGTTGTGATAGTCGCATTCGGCGACTCGATCACGGCCGGATATGCTGTGAGGCGTGGCTTCCCTTACTTCTGGAAGCAGGCTCTTCAGGAGAAATACCCTGATGCGAGGATAGAGATGCACAACGAGGGCGTATCAGGGGATACAACAAGAGATGGACTGGCGCGCCTGGAGCTCTCGGTCCTCTACTACAGACCTGATCTGGTCACGATAAACTTCGGCATCAACGACGCAGCCTACGGAATCGGTCTGGAAGAGTTCAGATCAAATATCTCAAGGATGGTGGAGATCATACTCACAGAGTGCGGCAGCGAGATGCTCCTTCTGAGCTCACAGCCCCTGCTCACACCATATTACGATAAACTTGTGCTCGATTATTACCGTGCTATGGGGGAGATCGCAGCCGCAATGGGTGTGGGATTTGTCGATGTTTATGCAGCCTGGATGGAGCGCGTGAGATCCGGCACGCAGCTCGACTCGCTTGTGCTGCCCGGCCTCGATCACCCCAACGAGGATGGATACAGGATAATAGCAGAGGAGCTGATGAGGCTCTTCTGATCGCCCCGGTACTTACAGCATGTTGCTGGATAACCTCGAGAGGGGATGGCGCAGAGATTGTGGCTCACAGGTCGTGGTAAGCCCGGAGAATATCGTTTCCTGCATCTCTCATGTCGAACGGAAAGCTTTATCTCTTTTTATAGGTCACCAGTTACCTCCAGTTCTGAATGGAGTTCTGAAGATGGGTTCCGAGATACCCGGTTCTGTAGAGGTGACCGAGCTCCTGCTTACGGCAGAGATATACAACAGGTTTGAGAGCCTCACGGAGGATGATCTGCCACCAAAGATAAGAAAGCACTACTTCGACGCGGAGCACAGGGGAGTGAGACGCCCCATATACGTCACCATCTCTGATGTCGAGAAGATATACAGCATAGAGGACGTGAGGAGCATTGCGAAGCGCCTCCCGTTCATCGATATAGAGGAGTTCGGATCCCAGCTGAGGCTCACGGTCTTTGATCTCGGTGCCAGGTGGTTTGCCAGAGAGGGCATCGAGCGGGTGAGATCAAACCCTGTCCTCGCTTACTACTACGAGAGCTATGATCATCTCGATGTCAGCTATGCGGAGGCGAGGCGCGCAAACAAGTCAAGATACGCGGACCGCGAGTGGATCGAGGCCAAGATCAAGGAGCTTCAGGAGACGGTACAGGACTCGGAGGATATGCTGAAGCTCGTCCAGATAAGATCGCCTGAGGATATCAGAGAGCGCATCGAGGATCTGGTGCTGACCGATGAGCAGAGGGCGGAGATATCAAAGATAGAGAAGGCAATAGAGCACAGGGATTACCTTCGCAGGGTCGGCTTGAGGGAGATAGGAAAGAGCCTCTTCGTCGGCTCTCCCGGCACAGGGAAGACAACAACCGCGAGGGCGATCGCAGAGTGGCTTGGCATGCCTCTCATAGAGGTCAGGCTCTCGATGATCACCAGCCAGTACCTGGGCGAGACCTCGAAGAACATCGACAAGGTCTTCGAGCTGGCCAAGCGGCTCAGCCCCTGCGTCCTCTTTGTTGACGAGTTCGACTTCGTGGCGAAGACCAGGACATCGGACGAGCACGGCGCGATAAAGAGGGCGGTAAACACCCTCCTGAAGGCTATCGATGAGATAAGCCTAGTGGAGGATGGCGTCCTCTTCATAGCTGCCACAAATCACCCACAGCTTCTGGATTACGCTGCTTGGCGCAGGTTCGATAAGGTCCTGGACTTTCCCCTGCCTGACGAGCAGATGCGCCGCAGCATACTGGAGAAGATACTGTCCAGGATCGATGCTGAGGTGGACATCGACGAGATAGCGTGCCTGACAGATGGTTACTCGGGATCAGATCTGCGCCTGGTTGTCCGTGAGGCGGTGCTGAACGCACTTCTGGAGGACCGCAGAACTCTCAGGCATATAGATCTCCTGCGCGCCATAGAGGACTTCGAGCACAGGATCAGAGAGCACAGAGGCAGAGTGGCTTTATGAGAGTCGTGATGCTCGGAACCGGCGATGCGATAGGCACCCCGAAGATAGGGTGCAGGTGTCCAACATGTGTTGATGCCCTCAACGGAGGAAGGAGCCGGAGGCTGAGGTTCTCGATACTTCTTGAGAGCGACGAGGGCAGGGTGCTCATCGATACAAGCCCGGATCTGAGGTGGCAGCTCATCAAGATGGGCATAAGCAAGGTTGATGCAGTCATCTGGACGCATGCACATTACGATCACTACGCCGGCTTCGGCGACTTTCACAGGGTGCAGAACCATGTACCTGTATACGCGACCCGCGCCACCATGGACTACATAATCAGCTATCTCTACTTCCTGAGACCGCAGCGGCATGATGTGAGACCTATGGAGCCATTTGAGATCGCTGGCATGGAATTCACGCTCTTCGAGGTGAATCATCCTCCGGTCGAGACTATGGGAGTGCTGGTTTCCGCGGGTGGTAAAAGGGTCGTCATAACGAGCGATACAAGCGATTCGCTATCAGAGGATAGTATGGATATCATGAGAGATGCGGATCTCTTCATCGCGGATGCGATAATGCCACCCGGATACAAACTGAACAAGCACATGAACGCTGAGGAGGCGATCTCTCTCGCGCGGAGGCTGAATGTGAGGCAGACCGTGCTGACGCACCTGAGCCATCTGTATCCGCCTCATGATGAGGCTGTGAAGAGGTGGCCGCTTGCACATGACATGATGTCTATATCGCTGTGATGGCAGATCGCGCTGGCGTCTGAGTAGCATGGAGCAGTCGGATCCGGTCGGGCATTGTTGAAAACAACAACCAGCGCTTTGATCGCTACAGTGAAGCCTCAACAAAATCATTCGATAGTTCGCTTGAAATGTTGGAGAGTAATTATGATACACATGCTGCTTGCGGATTCTGAGCTTGAGCTTGTGCCGAGAGAGATCATGGGGTATCCGGCGGTCAGGCTCAACGCTAAGAAGAGGAACAAATCTCCGGCAAAGAGTCTTCTGGATGCCAGCCTCCATCACTCCGCGATGCGGGCTCTGCCCATGGGAGATCGCCGCGGGAGGCCGGATATAGTCCATCTCTTCCTTCTTGTTGCTCTGGAATCGGTGCTCAACCGGATGGGCCAGCTAAGGGTATGCATACACACAAGGAATAACGAGATGATAACCCTAGATCCCACAACCAGGATACCCAAGAACTATCCCCGGTTTGTGGGCCTGATGGAGAGCCTCTTCGAGGCCGGGAGTGTTCCGGAGAGGGAGCCGCTCATTGTGATGCAGAGGGATCGGAATATAAGCGCATGCATACGCGAGATACCGCACGAAAAGGTCGTCCTTCTCTCCCCGGATGGAAAGAGGGTCAGGCTCAGTGATTACGTGAGGGGCTGCGATGGCGCTCTCTTCATACTTGGCGGCTTTCCGAAGGGGGAGTTCCTAAGCGATGTCCGCTCCGAAGCTGACGATACGATATCGATCTACGAGGAGAGCCTCCCTGTATGGACCGTGGCATCTGAGATACTCGTCAACTATGAGAACCACGTTCTGGAAGAGATGTGAGCAGAGCGGGCTCGAATGAATCTGCCGGAAAATCGGGTATGATGAGGGATGCAGCCTTCAGGCAGTTTTAGGCAGAGTCCATGCTAATCCTGCTCTGACGTCTCCTTCAGAACATCATGCACTCTCTTCAGATCCTCGAGCAACTTGACGCCCTTCTCAGTCGTTGTATATGTCACAGTTGAGCCCTGAGAGACCTCAAGAAGACCACGGGCGATCAGAAGATCCAGGTAGGGGTTGACTGTCTTGAAGTTGAGGTTTACCTGGTAGACTATAGCGGTCTTTGTGGCACCTCCGACGCATTTCTGAAGTATCTCAGATATTATGCTAAGCTTGTCTCTTTTAAGCACCATCTTCTCATATCCAGGATACAAGATCAATTTAACAATATCCTAACTGTCTCCGTCATCTCTCAGACGTTATATAAAGATTTTATCGCTGATCAGGGTCCTGTTTAGTTCCGAAAGTCTTGACTTCATATAGCCAATCCCCCTGGACATCTTAGGTGGATGGCCTCAAACTGCATCCGCAGTCTCTTGCTTTGTTATCATGCGATGCCGCTGGATTCCGGGATGCAACATATCGAGGGCTTCTGGCTGTTCTGAGACAAGTTAACAATGAGTTCATCTCAAGATCGCCACGAACATCGATTCGGTTTGGTGTATTTTCCAGTCACCTGCAGCACCCTCCACATTCCGCTTAAATAGCTTCGAGACAGCTCCATAACCTGCCCTATTGAAAGCATATCGGAAGAATGAGGACTTTCCAGCGAGTTAACAACTGTAACTCCATTCAGCCCGACCAAAGTATTAATAGGGAGCTGGTGGATTTGAGCTCGAAGATCTGAACCGAGGATGGGGTCATGACCAGAAATATCAGGGTCGAGGAGCTAACCCAAATGCCTGTTGAGAAGCAGAAGATAGAGGTCGTGGAGCGCAAGGGGCTTGGGCATCCGGATAGCGTTGCAGATGGCATTGCAGAGGAGATCAGCCGGGCTCTCTGCAGGGAGTATATCGATAGGTTCGGCCGGGTGCTCCACCACAACACCGATAAGATACAGATAGTGGCGGGACGCTCCAGGCCGGCCTTCGGTGGCGGTGAGGTCATCCAGCCCCAGTACATACTGCTTACAGGCAGAGCTACACGGATATGCGGAGATGTTGAGGTGCCTGTGGACGCGATAGCGCTGAGAACAGCACGAAGCCACCTCAAGAGAGCTCTGAGAAACCTCGATCTGGATACACATGTCATCATCGACTGCAAGATCGGCACAGGCTCTGCGGATCTGTGTGAGATATTCGATAGGGACGCCTCCACTGTGCCGAGTGCGAATGATACCTCATACGGCGTTGGATACGCTCCGTTATCCGAGACTGAGAGGATAGTCTACAGCACGGAGCAGGAGCTTCTGTCGCTCAGGAGCAGGATACCCGCGATAGGTGAGGACATAAAGGTCATGGGTCTCAGGGAGGACGATACGATCTACCTGACGATCGCATGCGCAATGGTCGACAGGTACATAGATGACCTGGATCACTACGTGGAGACGAAGAAAGAGATTGTGGAGGAGATCTCCGCCAAGGCGCAGTCTATGACGAGGCGCAGGGTTAACGTCCAGATGAACGTGGGCGATAACATAGCCACCGGCTCCGTCTACATCACTGTCACAGGCACCTCTGCAGAGATGGGGGACGACGGCGCTGTGGGAAGGGGCAACCGTGCAAACGGCCTGATAACACCTAACAGGCCGATGAGCCTGGAAGCCACGTCAGGGAAGAACCCGATCAACCACGTCGGCAAGATCTACAACCTCCTCTCAAACCTCATAGCAAAGGAGATCGCTGAGGAGGTTGAGGGTGTGGAGGAGGTTTACGTGAAGATACTCTCACAGATCGGCAAGCCAATAAGCCAGCCGCACATCGCCTCTGTCCAGCTCGTCCTTAAGGACGGTGTGAGTCTGAACTCGGCACATTCCAGGGCGCAGGAGATAACCGACAGGTGGCTCGAGGAGATCCCCAGGGTGCAGCAGATGATCTTCCGCGGGGAGCTCCAGACATACTGAGGTGGGTTATGATAGCGCTGGCTCTGGCTCTTCTGTTTGTCCTGATACCCCAGGTCTCATATGCCGCAGACACGCTGATCTGGAGCGGAGAGAGGCCGGATGCGCTAATAAGCTCCGGCGAGGACATCTATGCTGCGATCTACAGAGATGGCCGTGATACAACGGAGATCCTGAGGATCTCTCCTGATGGGACAGTTCTGGGCCGGTTTGAGATCGATGGGCGTGTCAGAGGGATGGCATTCAGCAACGGTGAGCTGCTGGTCTCACACTCGGACAGGATAACCTCGATCAGGAATGAGAGCATCCTTGATATAGCAACAGGTCTGATCAACCCGGGATCGATAGCAGCTCTGGGGGATCGGATCTTTGTCGCGGTTGATGGTGGGGTGCTCAGAATAGGCAGGCATGGAGAGGATCTGGCAGTAAACACTGGAAAGCATATCTTTCTCGAGATATGGACAGTTGAGCATGGCATCTCCAGGAGAGGACCCGGCCCGCGTATCATGATCGATTTCCCCACCTACTCGCTGGATGATGGCGTTCTCAGATCTATTATGCCGGTTGACGGTGTGGAGGGTGCGGATCTCATAGTCGGAACGGGCATATCTCTCTCGGGAGATCTCGGCGGCGGTGCGAGCAGCATGCTCAGTGCGGTGAAGCTGCCGTATACAGCAGAGGTATCGACGGTGGAGGCTAACGAGACCGATCGGTTCGGTATTCTGGGCATCGAGGATGGCTGTGTGCATATGGCCCACATGGGCGAGATCTTCCGGCTCTGCCCTGGCGAGTCCAGGAGCTTCACGAGAAACACATCCAGCCCGGACGGCTCTCTTGATATAATGCTCACGACCACGGTCACAAACCACGGGTTTGTTCAGCTGGAAACGCCTGGCGTGCAGGAGGAGATATAAACCAGGCATGACACATGAAGATATTGATAGCATGATGAGGAATAGTGGCGCACCAGATTACAATGAGATGTCGATGTGTCTCAGGACGTACACAATCGGCGGCGAGGTCCTGGTGGCAGTCTGCGACAGTGAGCTGCTCGGACAGCGGTTCACGGAGAACGAGCTCCAGCTCGAGGTGAGCGCGAGCTTTTTCGGCCATGAGCTGGCATCGGCGGCGATGCTCGAGAGGGCTCTTGAAGAGGCCACGATGGCCAACTTCGTAGGCGAGAGGGCTGTCGCATGGGCGATAGAGTTCGAATATGTCGATCGCGAGAACGTTCTGCGTATCGATGGGGTTCCGTGCGCCCAGATGGTGCGAATGTGAGGAGCATATGTCCCAGATGCGGTGGGGCATCTGATGGCGGGCTCTGCCTCTCCTGCATTCTCGAGACTACAGAGTTCATGATCTGCCCGGATCAGATCGAGCTTGTCGTCTGCCCGGTCTGCGGCTCAATCCTGGATAGGGGAAAGTGGAGGGAGTCAGATGCGGACCTGGATGAGCTCATAAAAAACGCTCTCTTCAAGGCGATCTCTGTACACCATGAGCTCGAAGATGTTGAGCTGGAGATCATCATAAATCAAAGGGGATCCACGAGGTTTGTGGCAGATGTCCATCTGAGCGGCACGTTCAGGGGCACGATCGTGCATGCTGACTGTCAGGTCAGGGTCAGGGTATCAAGGCGCACATGCGACAGGTGCAGCAGGATCTCCGGCAGATACTTCGAGGGCATAGTCCAGGTGAGGCGAAGGGACAGACCGCCGGAAGAGAGCGATCTCTCCGAGGCCAGGGAGATCGCCCAGAGCCTTGCAGCGGCTGGATATAAGAAAGGCGACCGTCTTGCATTCATCCAGGATATAAAGGACGTCAGGGGAGGCATAGACATCATCGTGGGCTCCACACAGCTTGGAAGACATATAGCAAAAACCATCGCTCAGAGGTTTGGGGGCAGGATCCAGGAATCTGTGAAGCTTGTGGGATGCAGGGACGGAAAGGATATCTTCAGAACGACAATGCTTGTGCGCCTTCCCCGGCTCAGGAAGGGCGATGTGATATACTCAAAGGGCGCGGTGATGGAGGTGGTGGGTTTCGAGGGAAGAAGGACAGCTGTCGTATCTCTGGACAAGGGCGAGCGGTTCTTCATATCTGAAGATGAGGCTGATGCTGCGGAGATCATAGGAGACAGCTCGAAGGCCAGGAAGAGCGTGGTGATCTCCGTTGACGAGAGTGTGGTGGAGGTTCTGGATCCGGAGAGCTACCGGACCGTGCTCGCGATTCGCCCGGCTGGGATGAAGCTCGAGTCAGGGTCCGAGGTGAAAGTATTGCATACAGACAGGGGTCTGTTTTTATTGTATTAGTAGTATAAATTATATGCCGATGCTGCGGTACCTGCTGTGTTGAATAATGTTTGAGAATCCGATAGCATAGGCCGGATTCATACGAATTGCAATCCTAGTAAAAATCAATAGCTATCGACCTTAAAGCTCTTAATTATTCAACACAGCAGCGGTACCAAAAAGTTATTAAACTAGTTTTGCCCCTTACTCTTTGATAGATGCTCGCGTGGGAGCTATTATAAGAGCATTGTATCTCACATGAGAGCTCGGTAGGACCACAGTGGGCAGTTATCACATAATCCATAAAGCTGATACATAAGCATGGGAATAGTTGGATAAATGCACGTTCATGATCATTACAGCTCGATAGGAAGGGCACCTGAAGGGTATTTTGGCTGAAAGACTGTGCAGGGTGGAGCAGTTGGGTGATGCCGATACAGTGTGGGTAGGTCTCCCTGTCGGGCAGTGAAGGTCTGCGTGACTTTTATCTAACTATTTTAAAATTTGGGGTGTCTTATATGCAGAATGTTGACACAACAAAATATATAATTTACGCTGATATCACTGCAGATGGCATAGTGGAGCGGCCGGATGTTGTGGGAGCGATATTCGGCCAGACGGAGGGGCTGCTGGGCAGCGATCTCGATCTCAGGGATCTCCAGAAGACTGGAAGGCTCGGCAGGATAGACGTCCAGATATCCTCAAGCGGCGGAAAGTCGATGGGCACGATCTCCATACCATCAAGCTTCGATAAGGTCGAGACCGCGATTCTGGCTGCAGCTCTTGAGACCATAGACCGGGTTGGGCCCTGCATGGCAAGGATACAGGTTACAAAGATAGAGGATGTAAGAGCCGCAAAGAGGAAGTACATCATCGACAGGGCGAAGAGGATACTGGTGGAGATGTTCGATGAGAACATCCTGGAGACGGAGCAGATCACCGAGGAGATCAAGCAGTCTGTGAGGGTGGAGGAGATCACCTACATAGGCAAGGACAACCTGCCGGCGGGGCCGAACGTTCTGGATTCGGATGCGATTCTTGTTGTGGAGGGGCGGGCTGATGTCCTGAACCTTCTCAAGTACGGCATAAAGAACGCCGTCGCCGTTGGTGGGACGAACATACCTCCAACGATCACAGAGCTCTGCGCGAAGAAGATCGCCACAGCATTCACAGATGGCGACCGCGGCGGAGAGCTCATCGTCAAGGAGCTCCTGCAGGTCGCAGATATAGATTACGTCGCACGTGCGCCAGAGGGCAAGTGTGTGGAGGAGCTGACGCAGAAGGAGATCATACGCGCACTCCGCCAGAAGATCCCGGTCGAGCAGGTCATGGACATGTACAAGATCAAGCCGATCTCGAGGAAGAAGCGGGAGATCGTGACCAAGCGGAAGAGCCTGATAAGGGAGAGACCAGTCTCTGTGAGGACCGTCGCCCAGGTGGTTCCGATAGCGCACCGTGCTGAGATCGCTCCGCCGCCCGAGATCCAGACAAGAGCGCTTCAGAAAGAGGCTCATGAGCACTACGAGGAGCCGGAGGACTGGTTCAAGCACCATCTCGAGGAGCTCGACGGAACGCTAACTGCAAGGCTCTTCGACAGGAACAACAACCCGATAAGGGATGTGGCTGTGCGCGATCTCGCAAAAGAGCTGAAGGAGTCCAACGGCAGCGTTCATGGCGTGATATTCGATGGAGTGATCACCCAGAGGCTTCTTGATATCGCGGCTGAAAAGGGCCTGGACTACCTGATAGGCGCCAAGATGGGGAGCATAGCGAAGACACCTGTGGGGATAAAGGTCATAACAAGCGGTCAGTGATAAGATCTCAGGAGATTCGGCCAGGATCTCCTTCGCATTTTTATTGGTTGACCGGGTGATTTAGCGGAGCAGGCGCTCCGCTTTTCGATCTAGAGGCCATGTGAACGCTCCCGCCCTGAAGGGCGGGGTCTTCTCGCTTCGGCTTATTCTCTCCCAGAGATTCAGGAGTTTACGGACTACAACTGATCTTCAGCTGGACCTGTCCTGATACAGATGGTGTGTCTCCGACATCCAAATGCATGAAGGCCAGAATTTCTTGATCAGGCTCTTATTCGGACAGGTCCCTTCAGCTCATCGAAACATATTTAGATCACCTCATTGCTTGTGGTGGCGATACTATGATTGGGGTCTTAGGGTTAGAGGATGGCACTCTGGTAGAGGGCTACGGTTTTGGTGCCCCAGGGATCGTAACCGGAGAGATCGTTTTCACCACGGTGATGTCTGGATATGAGGAGGCGCTGACAGATCCCTCCTACAACGGGCAGATCCTGCTATTCACCTACCCGCTGCAGGGCAACTACGGCGTGAGCGGTGATGAGTTCCAGTCGGATCGCATGTGGCCCAGGGGGATGGTCTGCAGGCACATCTGGCCGAGCCCGAAGCATCACAGGTCTACGAGAACGCTCGCGGAGTTTCTTGTTGATGAGGGAAGGCCCGGGATCCACGGCGTGGATACCAGGATGCTCACAGTCAAGATAAGAAGGCTTGGTGCCATGAAGGCAGCTCTCGCTGTTGGAGAGTCTGTGGTGAGAGGGATCGACATCGTGCAGCTCGCCAGGGATCAGCCCTCGATATCGTCCCTGGATCTGCTGAGCGAGGTCACGTGCAGAAGCCCTTACAGGATAAGAGGATCTGGCCCAAGGCTGGCGGTGATCGACCTCGGGATAAAGCGGCACATACTCAAGAGCCTGGAGTGCCGCGGGTTCGATCTGCACGTTCTTCCTGCACATTCGAGCATCTCGGATATAGAGGCGGTCGAGCCTGATGGTCTTTTCATATCAAACGGACCCGGAGACCCTGAGAGGGCGGTGAGCGCCATAGAGGCTGTCAGGCATTTCGCGGGATCGATGCCGATATTCGGAATATGCCTCGGCCATCAGGTCATCTCGCTGGCGCTGGGCGCTAGGACGTTCAAGCTGAAGTTCGGCCATCACGGAGGCAACCAGCCTGTGAAGGACCTCGAGAGCGGGATCGTCTACATAACATCTCAGAACCACAACTTTGCAGTTGTTCCCGAATCAGTTGAAGGTACAGATCTTGAGATAACGCAGCTGAATGCGAACGATGGAACTGTGGAGGGGATCAGGAGCAGGTACCTGAAGATCCTGGCGGTTCAGTACCACCCTGAGGCGCATCCAGGACCGATGTGCACCGAGGATCCGTTCTTCAGCTCTGTTTTGAAGATCGCATCCGGAGGCGATTGAGATGCCGAGGCGCCCAGACATCAAGAAGGTCCTCCTGATAGGCTCTGGCCCTATCCAGATCGGGCAGGCAGCGGAGTTCGATTTCTCGGGTTCGCAGGCATGCAAATCCCTCCGCGAGGAGGGCGTGGAGGTCGTCCTGGTCAACTCAAACCCGGCAACGATAATGACCGACCCCGATATGGCGGATAAGGTCTACATCGAGCCGCTGGTGCCGGAGATTGTTGCAAAGATCATAGAGAAGGAGCGCCCGGATGGCATAATAGCCGGGATAGGCGGCCAGACCGGCCTGAACATAACAAGCGAGCTCGCAGAGATGGGCGTTCTGGAGAGATACAACGTCGAGGTGCTCGGGACTAAGGTGAGATCGATCCAGGAGGCCGAGGACAGGGATCTCTTCAAGAAGGCGATGGAGCGCATCGGAGAGCCTGTGCCGAGGAGCATTGCCGTCACAAGCCTTGAGGAGGCGGAGGAGGCGATGAAGGAGCTCGGCCTTCCTCTGATAGTGAGACCCGCGTACACACTCGGTGGCAGCGGCGGAGGGATCGCGAGGACGCGTGAGGATCTCATGCGTATATGCGAGATGGGTTTGAAGAGATCCCGCATACATCAGGTGCTCCTCGAGGAGAGCGTCATTGGATGGACAGAGGTGGAGTACGAGGTGATGAGGGACTCGAACAACACATGCATCACCATCTGCAACATGGAGAACATGGATCCTATGGGGATTCACACAGGAGAGTCGATAGTTGTCACGCCGATACAGACGCTCTCCGATCATGAGATCCAGATGCTCAGATCTGCTGCAATAAACATCATAAGAGCGCTGGGGATAGAAGGAGGATGCAACATACAGTTCGCGGTCAGAAACGGCGAGTACAGGGTTATCGAGGTCAACCCCCGCGTCTCGAGATCATCAGCTCTGGCCTCGAAGGCCACAGGCTATCCGATAGCCCGCGTCACTGCCAAGATAGCCATCGGCCTCACGCTCGATGAGATCAGAAACGATGTGACAAAGGAGACGCCGGCATCATTCGAGCCCACCGTCGATTACGTCGTCATAAAGATCCCGAGGTGGCCATTCGACAAGTTCGTCAAGGCCGACAGGACGCTCACAACATCGATGAAGTCCACGGGAGAGGTGATGGCCATAGGCAGGAGCTACGAGGAGGCTCTCATGAAGGCCATCAGGTCTCTCGATATCGATATAGATCTGGGATACAACGGCAAGTACACACCATGGAGCGATGAAGATGTCAGAGAGCTCCTAAGAACGCCGACGGATGAGAGGCTCTTCGCGATATACCAGGCTCTCAGGCGTGGTTTCTCGGTGGATGAGATCTCACAGCTGAGCATGATCGATCCGTACTTCATCGAGAGGATTCAGAACATAATCCAGATGGAGGACGAGCTGAAAAAGGGCCTCACCCCGGACAGGCTCAGGCGCGCTAAGAGGATGGGGTTCCTCGACAGCAGGATCGCAGAGCTTGTGGGATTGAGCAGGGAGGAGGTCACCGACTACAGGCTCTCTCTGGGGATAATACCCACATACAAGATGGTGGACACGTGCGCAGCTGAGTTCGCGGCATCGACTCCATACTACTACTCGACATACGATGAGGAGTGCGAGCTGTCTCCATCCGATAAGAAAAAGGTCCTGATCCTCGGCTCAGGTCCGATAAGAATCGGCCAGGGCATAGAGTTCGATTACTGCACAGTCCATGCGGTCACAGCCCTCAGGGAGATGGGAATCGAGGCTCACATAATCAACAACAACCCAGAGACAGTCTCCACAGATTATGACACCTCTGACAAGCTCTTCTTCGAGCCCGTCACCCTTGAGGACGTTATGAACGTGATCGAGAAGGAGAATTACTGGGGAGTGATGGTGCAGTTCGGAGGTCAGACGGCTGTGAACCTGGCGGTGCCGCTGGAGCGGGAGCTGAAGCGGCGGGGCCTGAAGACCGTGATCCTGGGAACATCTCCTGACAGCATAGATATCGCGGAGGACAGGGAGCGCTTCAACAAGCTGCTCAATTCACTGGGAATACCGCAGCCTAGAGCGGGAATAGCCTACTCCCCGGAGGAGGCGAAGAAGGTTGCAAAGGAGATCGGCTACCCTGTTCTGGTCAGGCCGAGCTACGTCCTCGGCGGCAGGGCGATGGAGATAGTCTACGACGAGTCAGGACTGGAGCTATACATGCGTGAGGCTGTGCGCGTATCTCACGAGCATCCGGTGCTCATAGACGACTTCCTGCAGAACGCTGTCGAGATAGATGTCGATGCTGTGTGTGACGGTCGCGATGTTCTCATCGGGGCTATCATGGAGCACATAGAGGAGGCCGGGATACACTCGGGAGACAGCGCATGCATGATCCCCCCACAGACGCTTCCAGAGGACGTCGTCGCGACAGCGAAGGATTATGTAAGGCGCATAGCTCTGGCGCTGGGGGTCAGGGGAATAATCAACATTCAGATGGCCTACAAGGATGGCGTCGTTTATGTCCTCGAGGCCAATCCCAGATCGTCCAGGACGATACCGTTCGTGTCGAAGGCCGTGGGCCTGCCCCTGGCGAAGATCGCTGCAAAGGTTATGGCAGGAATGACTCTGAGAGAGATGAATCTAAACGTCGAGCCCGAGATACCGTATGTGGCTGTCAAGGAGGTGCTCCTGCCGTTCGACAAGCTCCCCGGCGCAGACGTCCTCCTAGGCCCTGAGATGAGGTCCACAGGGGAGGTCATGGGGATCGACTACAACATGGGACTCTCGTTCTTCAAGGCGGAGATGAGCGCTGAGAACAGCCTCCCGCTCGATGGAATCGTCTTCATCTCTGTGAGGGACGAGGACAAGGCTGAGATGGCAGAGGTGGCCAGGAGGCTTGCCAGCGCAGGTCTCAAGATAATAGCAACCGACGGCACATCTGAGTATCTGAGAAGAGCCGGAGTTCCGGCGGAGCGCGTCAGGAAGATCTACAACGGCAGCCCGAACGTTCTGGATTACATCAGGAGGGGCGAGGTGAAGCTGATAATAAACACGCCCACGACCAAGCAGTCTGTGAGGGATGGCTTCCAGATACGCAGGAGCGCAGTAGACTACCACGTGCCGTACATAACAACCGTACAGGCGGCGAAGGCTGCGGCCGAGGCGATAGAGAAGGCCCTGAAGGGAGAGCTGACGATAAAGGCGCTGGATGAGTACCACAGGGAGGTGCGCTACAGGTCTCTCTGATCCTGTAGCGGCTCAACCTTCACACCTCTTTTGCACTCATCGGCACACGCCACCGTTAAACATCAAGCTGTTTTTGAGAGATGCTTTCCGGTATATCTCTCACCATCGCCCTGGTTTGTGGCCATGCTGATGCCATGGGGATCAGAAGTGGCTTCAGGGTCAAGATTTATCTATCATGGGAGTGATGGGCCTGAGCATGGCTGGTCAAACCCTCTCGGAGAAGATATTCTCAAGGGCCGCGAACAGGGAGGCCAGGGCTGGCGAGTTCGTCATGGCCTCGATAGATCGCGCGATGATACATGACATAACCGGGCCTCTCGCTGTCAGGGGCTTCTACGAGATAGCAGGCAGGGGTGCCAGGGTCTGGGATCCCTCCAGGATTGTGATCCTCTTTGACCATCAGGTGCCTGCAGACAGCATAAAGGCGGCTGAGAACCACCAGATGCTGAGGGCATTTGCAAGAGAGCAGGGCATCATAAACTACGATGTATTCAGCGGAATCTGCCATCAGGTCATGCCCGAGAACGGCCATGTGCTTCCAGGGCACCTCATAGTCGGCACGGACTCTCACACATGCACCTACGGGGCGCTGGGAGCTTTCGCGACCGGCATCGGCTCGACAGACATGGCCAGCGTGTTCGCCACAGGAAAGCTCTGGTTTATGGTACCTCAGACCCTCAGGCTTGTGATAGACGGGCGCCTGCCAAGGAGAGTCACATCAAAGGATGTGATACTCAGGATCATCGGCGACATCGGCGCGGATGGCGCGAACTATCTCGCATGCGAGTTCGCCGGATCCGCGGTCGAGAGGATGAGCGTCGCAGAGAGGATGACCATGACCAACATGTCGATAGAGATGGGCGCGAAGGCAGGGCTTGTGGAGCCGGACAGGGTTACCATGACATACCTCAGGGAGTGGGTCACCGAGGAGCCGATCAGGGGGGATGAGGACGCGATCTTCACAGAAAGACACTGGGACGTGAACGATCTCGAGCCACAGGTGGCCATGCCCCATCGTGTCGATAATGTGGTACCTGTCAGCACTCTTCATCATGTGAAGATCGATCAGGTCTTCCTCGGATCGTGCACGAATGGTCGATTCGAGGACCTCAAGCTCGCTGCAGAGGTGATGGGCGATGAGCCGGTTGCACGGGGCGTCAGGATGATCGTCATCCCTGCGAGCAGGAAGGAGTACATGAGGGCGCTCAGGGCAGGACTCATTGAGAGGTTCATGGAGGCTGGTGCGATCGTAGAATCGCCGTGCTGCGGCCCGTGCATGGGCGGAAGCTTCGGGCTGATCGGGCCTGGAGAGGTCTCTCTGTCAACATCTAACAGAAATTTCGTCGGAAGGCAGGGCAGCCCGCAGGGTGAGATCTACCTCTGCTCTCCCGCAGTCGCGGGTGCAAGCGCCATAACCGGGGAGATCACGGATCCGAGGGAGATCTGATAGCTGTTGAGGTCTGCAATGTCTTTATCTGAGAGATGAAGTTCTGAGCGGCGCAGTGGCTGCGAATGGCCTCTGCGTGATCATTTTATGATGCGATGAAGATTGCACTGAAGGTCGCATATCTCGGAGATCGTTACTACGGCTTCCAGAGGCAGCCGGGTCTCCGAACGGTGGAAGGAGTCATAAGAGACGCTCTCCTGAGGATAGGGGTCGCAAACGGGGACTTCTGCTATGCAGGAAGGACCGACCGGGGGGTCAGCGCGCTCGGCCAGGTCATCGACTTCTGGATCGATGATGAGAGGGAGCATCTCGCATCTCCCAGGGTGATCAACGGCTTCCTCCCATCTGATGTTTGGGCATGGGCAAGAGCGGTCGCGCCGGCCGGGTTCAGCGCCAGGTGGAACGCCTTGTGGAGGGAGTACAGGTACTTTCTCTTCTCCCCAGATCTCGACCTGAGTTCCGTGAGAGAGGCTGCAGAGCATCTTCTCGGCACCCACGACTTCCGGAACTTCTCCACGTCAAAGGTGGACACGGTCCGCAGGGTAATCTCAATTGATGTGAATGAGTGTGGAGGGATTGTGGTCTTCGATATAAGAGCTGATGGTTTCCTCTGGAACATGGTCCGGCGCATCGTCGGGGCCCTGGAGCTGATAGGCATCGGCGAGAGACCTGTGGAGTGGATCCAGGAGCTTCTCGATCCAGCGACCCCCCACGGCGCGCCTACAGCGCCGCCAGAAGGGCTGATGCTGATGGACGTCGGCTACAGTGATCTGGAGTGGGTGGAGGATAACTACACGAAGCAGCGCGTCTCGAGGATGCTCATCAGCGAGGCCAAAAGAAGGGCCGCAATCTCTGAGGTGGTAAAGGAGGTGCTCTCGCGGATGGGGGATACATTCTGATACGCTGAGTACGTAAATGATCTGCGACACAGTGTGAAGGCTGATGATGCGCTCTCTTCATGAGAGCTGCTCTGGAGTGCAGCCACAGGGGCAACAGATATAAACCATCAGATCTCTCAGCTGAAGTCGTGCCGGGGTGGCAGAGCGGACAAGCTCTGGGCCGTGCTCCAGCGGCAGAGGTCCATACGCGGCAGGCTCGAGACCTGTTGTCCCTTTCAGGGACGCTTGGGTTCAAAATGGCGCGGACGTCGAGTCCACCATGAAAATCCCAACCCCGGCGCCAAAACGATATCCTTCATCGGGGAGAGTAACTATTATGGCCAGATTTCCAGAGGCAGAAAATCGAGTTCTGAACGTCAAGATATGCATGCGCTGCAATGCGCGCAACCCCGTCAGGGCGACACGCTGTCGTAAATGCAGGTACAAGGGCCTCAGGATGAAGTCCAAGGAGAGCAGAGGATAAACGGGTCTATGCTCAGAAAGCGTGTCGAGATAGGTCCTGTGGAGTCGGAGCTCTGGGACGCCGTGGAGTCTCAGGGGGCGGCGCACCTTACCCTCATAGATCCGGCGTCGCAGGATCCGGAGCGGGCTGCGCAGATGGCGAGATCAGCAGCGGACGCTGGCACCAAGGCCGTCATGGTCGGTGGATCTGTCGGTGCCACCGGCTCCACACTGGACAGGACCGTGCGCGCCATAAAGGAATCTGTGGAGCTACCTGTGATCCTCTTTCCGAGCAGCGCTGCAGGCCTTTGCGATAGCGCTGATGCGGTCTTCTTCATGAGCCTTCTGAACTCGAGATCCAATAGCTATCTCATAGAGAACCAGGCGCTCGGAGCACCGATTGTCTCCAGATATGGGCTTGAGGCGATACCCATGGGCTACATAGTGGTTGAGCCCGGGGGCACGGTCGGCTGGGTTGGCGATGCGAAGCTCGTGCCGCGGAGAAAGCCAGAGATTGCGGCTGCGTACGCGCTCGCAGGGCGCTACCTCGGGATGCGTCTGATATATCTGGAGGCAGGCTCCGGCGCAGAGTCGCCCGTCCCAGCGAGCATGGTCTCTGCGGTCAGGGAGGCGATCGGCGATGCGATTCTGGTCGTGGGCGGCGGGATACGCGACGCAGAGAGCGCCAGTAAGCTCGTGGCTGCGGGCGCGGATCTGATAGTCACAGGCACAGGCATTGAGCAGTCAGGTGACGTCTTCGAATTTGTAAAGAGCATCGTCACCGCGATACATGTCTAGAGATTCTCTTATCAATGCAGTCCGGAGCCTTGGTGTCGATGGATTGCTTCTTGTGGGCGACAGCATATGCGATGCAGATGTCTGTTATGCATCTGGATTCCTCTCCAGCGACAGGTTTGCGGTGCTCATCTCTGACAGGATCTACATTCTGGTATCCAGCATGGAGAGATATAGGGCCTTGGCAGAATCCAGGGCGGATGTTGTGGAGACGACGTCCGATTATTCCATGAGGTCGAAGATCGCGGAGCTCGGCGGTCTCGAGATGGCGTACGCGAATGTCATCGAGGAGTTCGTCTCAGCACGTGGTATCGCGCGTTTGGGATTGCGGACGAATACGCCAGCGTATCTTTACAGAAGCCTAATGGAGCATTTCGATGTTGTTCTTCTCGAAAAACCATTGGAGAAAGTTCGCGCGGTCAAAACTCCTGAGGAGATCGCCGCGATTAAAGATGTTCAGAGATCCTGTGAATCTGCCATGGCAGTCGCTGTTCAGCTTATCAGAAAATCTAGGCCCTCTGGTGAAATGCTCATTTTGGACGGTACACCGCTCACATCTGAAAGAGTGAGGCGCGCTGTTGAGCTCAGGCTTGCAGGGCTTGGATGCGAGACTCTGGATACAATAGTCTGCGGCGGTCTCATGAGCTCCAGTCCTCATTCAAGGGGCAGCGGGCCGCTTCCTCCAGATATGCCCATCGTCATAGACATATTCCCTCGATCGAAGAGCAGCAGGTACTTCGCGGATATGACCCGCACGGTCGTCCGCGGGGAACCATCGGCTGAGATCATGGAGATGTATAGCGCGGTGAAGACAGCACAGGACGCGGCTATGGGGTGCATAAAGGATGGCGTGAGCGGGGCTGATGTGCACGAGGCTGTCTGCAGGACATTCGATGATCTAGGTTACACAGAGCGCGAGGAACGGGGTTTCATCCACTCAACAGGCCATGGCGTCGGGCTGTCGATACACGAGAGCCCCTCTCTGAGCGAGCATGGGGAGATGCTCAGATCATGCAACGTGGTCACGGTTGAGCCCGGGCTTTACTACCCAGATGTTGGCGGCGTCAGGCTTGAGGATCTCGTTGTTGTCAGGGAGAATGGCTGCGATAACCTGACAGCATTCGAGAGAGAGCTCGTGATCCGGTAGGCATATCTGTTTGGAATCCCGCTGGCGTTGCAGCACTCATAGCGCAGCGATGTTCCCAGGAACTGATGTGAAGCGAACTGCTGTGTTGAATAATTAAGAGCTTTAAGGTCGATAGCTATTGATTTTTACTAGGATTGCAATTCGTATGAATCCAGCCTCTGCTATCGGATTCTCAAACATTATTCAACACAGCAAAGCGAACAGAAAGTCTTTATAGCGCTTATTCTGTGAGCGTTGCTGCCTGCGGTTTGAATATACGGCTTCCAAGATCTGGGTAAGTGTTCTCTGCCGGGGATCTCTCGGGCTCGAAAGGCCAAAGCTTGAAGACGATAAGACAGGCATTCTGGGAGTTTTGATCTCACCCATACCCTTTGAGATTGTCGCTGCGCACTAGATAGACTTATATCTGCATAGCGTATTTGCCATCAAAACCATAATGGTGATTCGATTGAGCCTCTTAGATCATGTCGACCCGGAGATATCAGCGGTGATACGCAAGGAGCTGGACCGGCAGAGAAACACACTGGTTCTTGTCGCTGCGGAGAACTTCACAAGCCCTGCGGTGATGGAGGCACAGGGCTGCGTGATGACCAACAAATACGCTGAGGGCTATCCGGGAAAGAGGTACTACCGCGGCTGCGAATTCATGGATGAGGCTGAGAACCTTGCAAGGGAGAGGTGCAGGGAGCTCTTCGGGGCTGAGCACGTCAACGTCCAGCCGCACAGCGGCTCACAGGCGAACATGGCTGCTTACTTCGCCACGCTCCGGCCCGGGGACACCATAATGGGCATGAACCTCGACCATGGTGGTCACCTTTCTCACGGATCCCCTGTCAACTTCTCAGGAAAGCTCTATCGTGTCGTTCCGTATGGCGTGAGCAGGAAGACTGAGATGCTCGAATACAGCGAGATCCTGGAGATCGCCAGGGAATGCAAACCAAAGATGATAGTATGCGGCGCCTCTGCATATCCGAGGATCATAGATTTTAAAGCGATGCGTGAGATCGCCGATGAGGTCGGAGCCCTCCTGATGGCTGACATCGCCCATATCGCTGGTCTGGTTGCTGCTGGTGTCCATCCAAGCCCAATTCCTTATGCAGATATCGTGACGACCACAACGCACAAGACCCTCCGCGGGCCGAGAGGCGGCGTGATAATGTGCAGGGAGGAGCTCGCCCAGGCAATCGACAGAGCGGTCTTCCCGGGGATACAGGGCGGACCGATGATGCACACGATAGCTGCGAAGGCAGTAGCATTCCGGGAGGCGATGACACCTGAGTTCAGGAGGTATCAGGAGCAGATAGTGAGGAATGCAGCGGCTCTCGCAGCCAGACTCATCGAGAACGGGTTTGAGCTCGTATCCGGAGGCACAGATAACCACCTCATGCTCGTCAAGCTTCTGAAGGAGAACATAACCGGAAAGGAGGCAGACGAGGCCCTGGAGAGCGCTGGCATCGCTCTGAACAAGAACATGATACCCTTTGATCCGAGGACTCCATTTGTGACAAGCGGGATCAGGATCGGCACTCCTGCCGTCACAACCAGAGGCATGAAGGAGAATGAGATGAGGGAGATAGCGGATCTCATAACAGAGGTCATTCGGGATATAAGAAACCCCGCTACAATAGAGTCGGTCCGTTCCAGGGTCAGGGCTCTTTGCGAGAGGTTCCCGCTTTATCCCGAGCTCTGATGGGGTGATCTTCTCTTGATAATAGATGGAAAGGCGCTCGCGTCAGATATCGAGGCAGAGGTAAGGGGAAGGGTCGAGAGGCTTGGCTTCAATCCAGGCCTGGCCACGATACTGGTGGGAGACAACCCTGCATCTCAGATGTACCTGAGGATCAAGCATGCCGCATGCGAGCGTGTTGGCATAAGATCGGAGAACATCGTGCTTCCGGGGGATACGGATGAGGGCACCCTCATAAAAACGATCATGGAGCTGAACTGCAGAGAGGATGTGCATGCGATACTCCTCCAGCTGCCGCTGCCGGGACACCTCGACCCGAGGAAGGCCATGATGGCGATAGCTCCTGAGAAGGATGCAGATGGGTTCCATCCTGAGAACATGGGCGCGCTGCTGCTCGGCGCAGAGAGGCTTGTTCCATGCACGCCGAGAGGGATAATCTATGCGCTCGAGCGTCTGGGAGTGAAGATCGAGGGCGCAGAGGCTGTTATCGTTGGGCACAGCAATGTGGTTGGTAAGCCGCTTGCAGCCATGCTGCTGAACAGAAATGCCACAGTGCAGGTCTGCCATGTCTACACAAAGGATCTGAAAGAGCACACCAGAGACGCGGAGATACTCGTGGTCGCAGCAGGAGTCCCCGGGCTCATAAAGGCTGATATGGTCAGGGAAGGGGCGTACATCTTCGATGTGGGCATAAACAGGGTGGATGGCAAGACCGTGGGAGATGTCGATTTTGATGCCGTCAAGGAGAAGGCAGCCGGGATAACGCCGGTGCCTGGCGGTGTCGGGCCGCTCACCGTGGCGATGCTCATGAGCCAGACCGTGATGGCTGCGGAGCTCTCGCTCGAGAGGCGAAGATCATGAGCCTGGTTATCGCGTTCTCCGGCAGGGAGGCTGTTATCGCCGGTGACAGGAGGAGCATAGCATTCGCCGGAGATTGCAGGTCGCTTGAGGAGGAGCTTTACTCCGGCAGGATTCATGATGACGAGGAGCTGCTCAGGAGGGCCGGAGAGCTTTCTGCGACGATATACATATCTGACGGCAGGGAGAAGGTCTGGCGTGATGGGGATGTGCTTGTGGGTGAGGTGACAGAGGTCTCCGCGTCCAGCAGCAAACGCAGAAGGGTGTATGTAACATCAGGAGCATATCTCATCGTGGACGTGATTGATGGAAACGCCAAGATCTCCGGAAGGGGCGGTGCCTCGCTAATCATTCTGGGGAACAGGCACACACGGGATGCTGCTGGAAGGATCCTCCAGAGTCTCGGGAGGATCAGCGCTGATGCGATAGCGAGAGTGATGAAAGAGGTCAGCGCTGGAACCGCAACCATGAGCAGGGAGCACACGATTCTCCAGGTTAAAGCGTCTCATAAAGACCCTGCATCCGTTCTCATGCAGACCTTCTCGAGGGACTGCGAGAGGATGGGCTGGAGGTTATGAGGTCGGCAGTTGTGCTTGCCGGCGGGGAGGGCAGACGGATGGGCGCGGAGAAGACATCCGTTATGCTCTACGGCAGGCCCCTGATCGAGCATGTGATCGAGAGAATATTCGATACGGTCGATGAGGTCATCGTTGTCGTGAGAGATGATGCGCAGGCGAGGCGGCTCGAAGGCGCGATTTCCGGCTGCAGGGTGGTGATCGATCGCGCGCATGGCGTGGGACCGATCGCAGGTCTCCAGGCCGGAATGGATTCAGCTCGCGGACGCTACGCATTCGCAGCAGGCTGCGATATGCCTTTTCTCAATCCTGATGCGATCGATTTCCTCTTCTCGCTCGCAGAAGGTCATGACGGCGCGGTCCCTATCCTGAATGGCATTCCTGAGAGGCTGCATGCGGTTTACCTTGCGAGGCGGCTCGAGGAGGCATGCAGAAATGTGATCGCGAGAGGCGAGCGCAGGATATCAGCCTCGCTAGCAGGGCTTGACATCAAATTTGTAGATGCCGGATTGTTCAGAGCTGTGGATACCGAACTCCTGAGCTTTTTCAATGTCAACACACCAGACGACCTCAGCACCGCGGAGAGGATCATGAGAGGGCTGGCTGAGAGAGGCGCTCCGGGCTGCTGTGATGGATGACGTCTTGGGGACGCTTTCATTCTTCTGGCATGCCTCTGCTTGTCGCATGCGGGGTTTTCACCCATTCTGCACGTCTTTTGTTACGTGCGCCGTTTTCATCGCTCCGTCCTCTCCACTCCAGCGATTCAAATGTGTGCTTCCAACGGCTCTCCAGAACACATGCGCTGGACTGGCCCACAGCCCGATACCCACAAGTTCGGGCAAGATTTATAAGATCATCACATCTCGTTAGCCGGGGTGGTTGATTGAGCATTCGCCTGAACCGGCAGCGTCTCAAATGGCCTGGGACGGAAGAAGAGATGTGTGTAAATTCATGCGGCATGATTTTCGGTTTGTGCATATCAGCGGCGATCGCGCTCCCTCTGATTATGCTCCTCTCCATGGCAGGCAGCGCAGCCATAATACATGCAGGAGGCGATATACAGAGAAGCATAGATTCAGCATCTCCAGGGGATACTATAATCGTCGGGCCGGGGGTTTACGAGAAGTTCACGGTGAACAAGCGTCTGAACCTCATAGGCGATGGTGCAACCGTGATTGCATCATCCTCAGACGCATGCATAAGCGTAGAGGCTGATATGGTGAACATCACCGGATTCACAGTCAGAAACGGCCTCTACGGGATACGGTTGAGCAGGGTCAGGGGGTGCAGCATCACAAACAACACGGTGACAGGCTGCAAGCAGCCTGGAATCGTACTTCTGACGTCCTCTGGAAACACAATCGCGAACAACAACGCCAGCTACAATGGCGTCGTCGGGGAGGGGTGGTATGGTATATACCTCACAGACTCCTCCAACGATAATCTGATCGTGAACAATATCGCGAGCAACAACGGAGCGTACGGGATACACCTCTCCACATTATGCTCGAACAACACTTTGAGGGGGAACACGCTAAACGGCAACATGTACGGAGTCTACATGTTCACAGGCTGCTCTAACAACATCATAGAGAAAAACCTGATCTCCGGAAACAAGGCAAACGGGATCGATCTGCGGTTCAACTGCAACCACAACATAATAAGAAACAACACAATCACCGATAACCAGGTCGCGGGGATATCCCTCCTGGACTCAGGCGAGAACGAGATACTCAGCAACGATATACGCTCAAACATCAGGTTCGGCATACAGATACAGGGAAAGAGCGATGCCAACACAGTTGTCGGGAACAACATCACCCGGAGCCCCACAGGGATATTCGTGGAGTCGAACAGCAATATCTTCCACACCAACCGTCTCATCGATAATGTGGTCCAGGCCGTGGACCGGGGAGAGAACATATGGAACGCGCCGTACCCTGTTGGTGGGAACGCCTGGAGCGATTACTCAGGCGTGGATGAGCGCAGCGGACCTGCACAGGATGTTCCAGGAGCTGATGGGTTCGGCGACACTCCCAAAGAGATCGGCAACCGCTCGAGGGACATGTACCCTCTCATGGGATATGAGCTCAAACCCATAAAGATACTGAATGCCAGCCTGCCGGAGGAGATCGAGGCCGGAGAACAGCTTCTCATAAAGGCCTGGATCGAGTCTGTAAACGGTCTTTCCCAGGTATCGGCACGGATTCCTGAGTCCAGGTCTTATGTGCGTCTATACCAGGCAGGCGATCATTACGAGGGCGCTCTCACCACCGCACTTCTAGATCCTGGTGAGTACTCAGTTGTGATCACAGCAACAGATAGAAGAGGATATGAACTAGAAGAGGTTATAGGAAGGTTCAGGATCACACCAAGGGCTGGACGCAGCTTTGAGGCTGCGATGGCCCAGCTGAGAGGAAGATCATGATTCGCAGATTCATCATTGTGTTTGGAATGGTGCTTATCATCGCTGCAATGAGCATGCAGTGGGCGAGTGCTACATGCCCGATGTGCAAACCAGATTATGAAGAATATCCACACGAGGGATTCCTGAAGAGCCTGGGGCCGGAGGAGGAGAAGACATCAGCCCCGGTGATCTCTGCAAAGACCGAGCGGCTCAAGAACCCTCTGTTCAACAAGAGCGCTCAGACATCTCAAAAAGAGACTGAGAGCAAGAGTACGACCACAGATGTGCCGGTGAGAGCTAGCGAGATGCTTGTTCCGGTCACAGGCGTTGCGCGCTCCGATATTGTCTTGGATGTCAGCAACGGCGCCACGGAGTACATAGATGGCGCTGTGCACATAAACTACATGGACTTCTACAACGAGAACAAGGAGCTGAAATCCGCAGAGGAGATAGCAGCGCTTCTTGGAAACGCGGGGATAACTCCAAACGACAGGGTTGTGCTGACGGGCACCGATTACGACTGCCCGACATGTCTGGGTGGGCCGTTCGGAGCAACATTTGTGTACTGGCTGATGCTGTACCTCGGGCATGACGAGAGCAGGCTGAAGCTCCTGGACGGGGATACAAATGACTGGAAGGCGGCAGGCCTGCCGGTGCAGAGCACACCGTATGTGAGACCGGCCACAACCTACACAGTTCAGAGGATCAGATCAGAGCTGCTGGCTACAAATGATTATGTGAAGAATGCTGATGTGCAGATCGTGGACTCCAGGCCGTTCGATGCGTTCGGCCAGGGAGCGATACCTGGAGCTCTGAACATACCCTACGATATGGTCACCGAGAACGGCAGGCTGAAGGACGAGTCGGAGCTGGAGAGCGTCTTCGCGGGCCTGACGAAGGAGAAGCCTGTTGTGGTCTATGCGAATACAGAGTTCAAGGCGTCTATGGTGTGGTTTGCGCTGAGGATGATGGGATACGATGCCAGGATCTACACATGGAACGACTGGCTGAAGAACCTGCCGGCGTTCAGGATGCGACTCAACAGCACCCTGACGAGGGCTGAGCCGAATCCTGCGTCTCCAGGTCCTGTGAAGATCCACGCTGTCTTCGAGCTGCCAGAGGAAGGCGGAGAGGGCACGAGCGGGACGGCAGATGAGAACCTGACGACGCTCAGCGTAATGGGTTGTGCGACATGCGAGCCCATAACTGTATGGTCAGGCTCTCTCACGAAGAATAAGAACCCTGGACTGAGCCTGGGCAGCTCCACGCAGTACTTCACATGCGCCGCAAAGATAAGGGACTCAGAGGGGAATGAGGTCGCGTCTATTCCCATGGAGAAGGTCTCGGATGATGAATACGTCGGGACATGGGACGCGACAAACGCATCCCCTGGCAGCTACTCTGTCGGCTTTGCTGTGACGGTTTACTCGCTCTCAAAGGAGTTCGAGAATGCCCTCACAGTTGTGATTCAATAGTGCAAGAGGCAGTGGGGTGGTCGGTCCGGAGAAGAGGCTCATAGGCAGAAAGGCAATCTGTATTTTCTCGGCAGCCCTAGCTGTTGCTCTCCTCTTCTCCATAGTCTTCGCCGAGGACCCATTCATCTCAGACAGGGCGACGAGGTGGTTTCAGAAGGAGTTCAGGGCTCTCATGGAAAGGGATCACACCGACACCACACCGCCGGTCATAACCAATCCCAGGATCTTTCCATACCAGCTGAAGCGCGGAGATCCCAGGGCGGAGATAAGCGCGAACGTCCACGACGGATCCGGAATCTCCTCGGTATACGCAGAGGTCGGCAGAAAACAGGTGCTCATGTTCGATCTGGACGGGGACGGGAGGTACATCGGCTACTGCGGCTCGAACCTGCCGCCAGGTGATTATGATGTAAACATAGTTGCCGTGGACAGGGCGGGCAATGCAGCCGTAACCCCCTGCAGAGCGCTCAAGGTCCTCGATCCGCTGGACCTAAACGCGAACAGGATAGAGGACTCGCTCGAATCGCTGGGACCTGAGGAGACCAGGGTGATAGTGCTCCATGATGATAATGTGACAGAGTCGGATGGCGAAAAGCTGCGAAGCATCGATATTCTCAGGGGAAGCGCCATGCTAGTTCCGGGAAACAAAATCCCGGAGCTGGCCAGGCTCAGGGGTGTTAAGGGAATCTACAGAGATCAGAAGCTCAGGGTTCTGGGGGCGCAGTGTGAAAATAGCCATGCTGGCTCAGATATGCCTGGACCTCCTGAGAACCCCAGAAGAGCGGCCACAGGGCTTACAGGCAAGGGAGTGACAGTTGCGCTCATAGATACAGGCGTGGATGCGGGGCATGAGACCCTGGACGATATCGATGACGATCCTGCCACATCAGACCCCAAGGTCGTGGCATTCGTTGACATGGTCAACAAACTTGAGAAACCGTATGATGACAATGGTCATGGAACGCACTGCGCAAGCCTGATATCCGGCACAAAGGGCATGGGTGTGGCGCCCGGATCGAGGCTCGTGGTGCTCAAGGTCATGGACAGGGATGGATCATGCTATCTGTCTGACGCTCTATCCGCGCTCGACTGGTGCGCCAAGAACAAGGATATCTATGATATCAGGGTGATATCCTTCAGCGTCGGAGGAGATCGGAGCTCTGACAGGCCGACGCTCCTGGATGAGGCATGCAACAGGATGGCCGAGGAGGGAATCGTTGTTGTTGTGGCGGCCGGAAACTCCGGGCCATCGCCATCCTCCATCGTCGTTCCGGGAGAGGCTGAGGAGGTGATAACCGTCGGCGCCATAGACGCAAGAGGGAAGATCTTTGAGAGATCCTCACGCGGGCCCACCTCGGATGGAAGGATCAAGCCGGACATCGTGACCATCGGGGTCGATGTGCCATCAGCGCTTGCAGGGACGAGGGATGATGAGAGCTGCATGAGCGGGACATCCATGGCAGTTCCACAGGTTGCTGGAGCTGCTGCTATAATTCTGGAGGGCTTCGGGAACCTGACGCCAGCTGATGTCAAGAGGGTGCTTCTTAGATCGGCGGATGATCTTGGAGATCCAGGCGCGGATAACACATTCGGCTGGGGGGCGATGAACATCACCAGGGCAGTTCTGTACCTGAGAAACGATCCGGAGATGGTGGCCGGGCCTGAGCTGAAGAGCGTTGACCTGAGCTCGAATGAGGCAAACGTGGGGGATCTTGTTGTGATCGAGGCGCTCGTCGCGGGCGAGGTCGAGGAGGTGACATCCACTATAACAGGAGCTGAGAAGGAGGTGGAGATACCCATGGTCGACTTCGATCTCAACAGCATATACACCACCTTCTGGGAGACAGGCCTCTGGAAGCCAGGGGATTACACAATAAAAGTCGAGCTTCGCGGGAGGTATGGTGAGAGGGTCTGCAGATCCAGACCCTTTCGCCTGAACCCCAGGACGAGATAGCCAGAGTCGCGAGAGAGCTCCGCTTTCACCGCCCCGGCAGCCACTCTCTCATCTCGGTCCTGGGGTTCTCTTCGCCATCTCCATCATGCATCAAAAACATCGCTTGCAGCCCTTACCTCTTTGAGCTGCGCTATCCGGTATCCTGTCACCACCTGCCGCCTTCCCGCGAGTGCCCTGTCGATCTCTACATCTCCCGTGTCGACCAGAAGATACTTCAGATCCCTTAGCTTGTGTGGCGTAGCAATCAGTATCAGCCTCTCCGGGCCCACAATCCTCAGGACCCTCGGGCTTATCTGCTGGCTGCCTCTCCCCAGAATGAATCCCTGAGCACCTATCGGGCTGACGATGATCCTCACATCCCCATCGATCCCCTCGAGGAGCCTAAGCAGATCGCTCTCGGATGCGTCCTTTATCAAGGTCCTCCCGTTCCGGATGACATCGACGCCCAGAAGCGTCTTCTCGCAGCCGATCAGCTCGGCGATCTTGGCTGTCGTGGTTCCAGCTCCGAGTATGTAGTAGGAGCCGTCGCTCATGAACTCCCTGGCAAACTGAGCGATCTCGCGCTTGAAGTGCTCCTCGTCAGAGCTTGCGTAGATCTGTTTCCTCTGCTGAACCAGCGCAGGAAGATAGGGCGTCTTGGCCACGCCGTAGATGCGCACCACAAGCTCGCCCTTTCTGTAGCGCTCCTCATCGACATCAGCTATCTCTGTCTCCCTGACCCTCAGCTCGCCCCTGAGATATCCATAAGCGAGATCTGCAGCTGCCTCCGGGCTCACAGCAAATACCCCGGAATGCATCTTCACGCCCGCTGGTATGCCGAGGATCGGCAGATCTCCAGAGGCAGATGCGACGTCCCTCGCTGTGCCATCTCCTCCGCAGAAGAGTATCAGATCAACACCCTCAGATGCAAATATGGAGCACGCTCTTTTCGTGTCAAAAGGTGTTGTTTCCTCCCCAGGAGTGTGTACAACAGAATGCTCAACGTCAAGCTCAGACAGCAGGCCCTCTCCCATAGAGCCGCCTGCAGTGAGCACCTCCACAGGGATTCTTCCCGCTGAGAGCTCAAGAAGTCTCCTGAAGGCCCTCTCAGCTCTCTCCCTGGATACAGGGGAGGCGCCGAGGCTCTCCGCCAGGGCCGCGACGCCATCTGTGCCTTTTAGCCCGACCGCGCCTCCCATGCCAGCTATCGGATTGATCAGAAACCCGAGCTTACACCTTTGGCAGCCTGGCAAGCGATTGCCTCACCAGCTCCTCTGGATACTCGTAATCCTCGAGGATTCCATCATTGTACGCATCATATGCAGATAGGTCGAAGTGCCCGTGTCCGCTCAGGTTTATGAGCAGGGTCTTCATCTCTCCGCTCTTCCTGCACCGGATCGCCTCGTCGATCGCGGGCTTGATCGCATGTGCAGATTCTGGCGCTGGCACGATGCCCTCCGCGCGCGCGAAGATCGTCGCGGCCTCGAAGACCTCGCGCTGGTGGAACGCCTGGGCCTCGATGATTCCCGCGTTCACCAGGTTGCAGAGGAGGGGCGCATCCCCGTGGTACCTCAGCCCTCCGGCATGTATTCCCGGCGGGACGAAGTCGTGGCCGAGCGTGTACATCTTGAGCAGCGGCGTCAGGCGCGCGGTGTCCCCGTAGTCGTATGTGTACAGACCCTTGGTGAGGCTCGGGCATGCAGTCGGCTCGCACGCCACAAGCCTTAGCTCCTTTTTGTCATTGAGCTTGTCAGGGATGAACGGGAAGCAGACTCCAGGGAAGTTGCTCCCACCGCCGCAGCAGCCGTAGATCACATCAGGGTAATCGTCAACAAGCTCGAACTGCTTCCGCACTTCAAGCCCCTCGACCGTCTGGTGGAGAAGCACGTGGTTCAGAACCGATCCGAGGGCGTAGTTTGTATCATCATGCGTGGCCGCGTCCTCCACAGCTTCAGATATCGCTATCCCCAGGCTGCCAGGCGTGTCCGGGAACTGCTCCAGGATCCTCCTGCCTGCGTTCGTCCTGTTGCTCGGGCTCGGGAAGCACTCCGCACCCCAGACCCGCATCATGCTCCTTCGGTACGGCTTCTGATCGTAGCTGGAGCGGACCATGTAGATCGTGCATTTAAGGCCGAATATGCAGGTGGCAAGCGCCAGCGCCGAGCCCCACTGTCCTGCGCCGGTCTCTGTGGCTATCCTCTCTATGCCCTCCTTCATGTTGTAGTAAGCCTGGGGCACAGCTGTGTTCGGCTTGTGGCTTCCCGCAGGGCTCACCCCCTCGTACTTGTAGTAGATCCTGGCGGGAGTCCTGAGGGCCTTTTCAAGCCTGACAGCCCTGTACAGAGGTGTTGGACGCCAGAGCCTGTAGACATCCCTCACCTCCTCAGGTATGTCTATCCAGCGTTCGGTGCTCATCTCCTGCCTTATAAGGGACTTCGGAAATATCGGCTCGAGGTCCTCCGGCTTCAGCGGCTCATGCGTCGCCGGGTTCAGCGGCGGGTCGAGCGGCCGGGGCAGATCAGCTGCCACATTGTACCATCTCTTCGGGATATCCTCCTCATCGAGCAGTATCTTTGATCTCAATCGGTTGTCCTCCAGATGGATTAGAGAAACAATATGTTCATCATAGAACCTGAAATCACATTATATAACCCTTTTGAGGACGGTTGCAAGCTGAGAGCCATTCCTGCTCCATTCAGCGGGCACCTCACTTGGTTACTCATATCATTGAGATCAACAGCATGCGCTCTCGCAGTGTTTGAGATCTCTTAGCCAGTGAATGTCAATTCCTGAATTGCACATCAAGCTGATCTGCGCTTAAAGAGCTTTTGCAGCTGGGCCCTCTACAAACTGGCGAGTCAGCAGCACAACTGGAAAGCGAGTTGATCAACGCATGAGATCTCCACTCATCTCTCATCGCTTTGATCTCGCCCTCTTCGATGAGAGGATGTGCGCCAGTCTCAGCGGTTCCGGCACTCGGTGGGATCTCGCGCAGTTCAGCGCGATCTCGATCGCGGAACTCAGGTCTGACATGTGCCCCGGGGATACGAACACCGGTTTGACGTTTGTTCTGGTCCTGAGAGCAGCACCAACAATCTCCCCACGATCAACCACCAGGGAGAATGACCCCCTCTCCTTTCCGGGCTCGGAGAACTCCCCGCAGAGCCTCGACTTTGCACACCCCACAGAAGGCCGATCGAGGAGCAATCCTAGATGGCTCGCCTCTCCAAATCTGCGCGGATGCGCGATCCCCTGCCCATCGAAGAGCAGGACGTCAGCATCATCGATCCCCTCAAGAGCCCTGAGGATGACGGGCCCCTCACGAAATGTCAGAAGCCCAGGTATGTAGGGATAACCCACATCCATATCCGCGAAGGAAACATCGAGTAGACGCATATCCTGGTAATCGAGAAGAACTGCGGCCGCGTATGCCCTGGATCCAGAGAAAGATACATCTGTTCCAGCCACAGTCTCCAAGCGCTCCACCCTCTGAATTCTCACACTGCCGGCCAGCATCTCCTGTATCTCAACAGCCTCATCGGGTCTCACATCCCAGGAATGCAATAACTTGTATCTCATTTTCACCAAGCTCAACACCAAAACGTGTTTCTTGACATTGGCTATCGTCTGCTCAAAATGGAACATTTAAAATAAAATACATGTGATTTACAGTACCTGGCAGCCTGCCAAGTGTGGATAGACGCATAACTTCAGGTGATTCATAGCCGCCAACCAGGGTAGGATGGGCCTGGCCGGATTTGAACCGGCGACCACTCGGTTATGAGCCGAGCGCTCTAACCGGACTAAGCTACAGGCCCGCAGGACCACATGAACCTGATTTCTGTGCAACCACTGGCGTTATGCCTACTTTCCACCCCTGTATTTATAGCTTGTGTTATGCATCCCGATTGCCATATGAGAAATAAAATATTTAAATAAAAATCCATGGCATACGGACATACCGCTCGGCGCACAGCTTCTCTAACACAGACTGCGCGGATCGGGTGAGCAGCATGGCCATCACAGGGAACACATTTGCCACATGACTCGTCTCTCGTGGGATCGCTCCAAGACGTGAGCATGCGTACTGAACTTCTATGTCAACCGTTACGATTATATGACGATGCCATTCACTAGCATCTGTGATAGGCATGTCATGGACCAAGAGCAAGAAGTACTCTGAGAAGGAGAGGATGAAGATCGAGAAGGGGTCGGGATTTGAGAAGTTCTGGACTCTGATATGCAACTGGCTCTGGAGGGCGATCTCCTGGTAGCTCCAGGAGGTCGTGTGTTTTTCAGCGCCTCATCGAGTACATCGAAACTCTTTTAGCAGATACCATCGTTCTCTGAACCTCAGGACGTTGTTATGGATATCCATCGACTGGAAAGATCAGCTGTGGGGCTGGCCCGATGAGCATCGAGGAGGAGATCAGGGCCCTCGAGGAGGAGATCCTCAGAACGCAGAAGAACAAGGCGACCGAACACCACATAGGTCGCCTGAAGGCGAAGATTGCCAGGCTGCGCGAGGAGCAGGAGAGGCGCACAGCCTCCAGAGCGAAGAAGGGTGGAGGCGTACGTAAATCGGGGGATGCCACAGTCACTCTTGTGGGGCCAGTTGGCGCCGGAAAGTCCACACTTGTTAGCAGGCTAACAGGAGCCAGGACCAGCGAGGATCCCTACTCAATGGAGATCGTCCCCGGAATCATGCAGCACAGGGGCGCAAAGATACAGATCCTCGATGTGCCTGATATTACGGTCTCAGGTGATGCATTATCCGCAGTGAGGGATTCTGATCTGGTGCTGCTTGTCACGGAGCCGTATGGAGGGCCGCTAGATCCCTACCTGAACAGGCTCTATCAGAGCGGTGTCCGCCTGAACCAGAACCCCCCATCAGTTCTGATAAGAAAAACATCAAGAGGCGGCATAAGTGTGACGAGCACAGTCGACCCGGGTATAGACAAGGGATCGATCGAGGCGATACTGAGGGAGTACAAGATACACAGCGCAGATGTCCTGATAAGGGAGAGTCTCACCCAGGAGAGGTTCATCGATGCCATCGAGGCCAACAGGCGCTACATAAAGGCCATACATGTGATGAACAAGGCGGACCTCCTGGATCCCGAGGAGCAGGAGCGCGATGGGGATGCGATACCGATCTCGGCCATAGATGGCACTGGGATCGACAGGCTGAAGGACGAGATATTCGACCGGCTGGAGCTCATAAGGATATTCATGAAGCCACAGGGGAGGCCGCCGGATCTCGACGAGCCCATGATAATGAGAAGGGGCGCTAACATAGGCGATCTCTGCGATAGGATCCACAAGGACTTCAGGCAGCGTTTCAGGTATGCAACTGTCTGGGGATCATCTGCAAAACACAACGGCCAGCGCGCAGGGCTCGATCACATCCTGAGCGATGGGGATATAGTGACCATCGTCCTGGAGAAGTAGGAGAATTTTGGAGCGAACCTGATCTGGCCAGATCAATCCCACAAACCATATATCTCATGGGCATAAAATAAATGAATAGAAGCTCGTAAAATTCAGAGGCATCTCACCGGCGTGAGGGCCTGTGGATAGAACGAATCTGTGTTGTGTTCGGAGCATAAAAGGAGGTAAAAACATGTGTGGATGTGGCGATAGACATGGCGAGATAATGCGAGCTCTTGGGGATAAGATGGGTGGATATGTTCCCGAGACGCTGAAGGCGATATACGACCACAGGCCGGAGCTCGTGGAGCTCATCGAGAGGCTTGACAGGGTGCTCCTCGAGGATGGAGCCCTCGACAAAAAGACAAAGAGGCTCATCGCGCTGGCCTGTGTTATAACGAGAATGTGTGAGGACTGTGTATATCCACAGGCGAGGGTTGCTGTGAACTACGGCGCGACAAAGGAGGAGATCCTCGAGACTCTGGAGATCTGCATGATCACGGGGGGCGTACCGACGTTCTCGATCGCCAAGGGTGGCATAAGCAGGTTGTTCAAAGAGATGGAGGATTGAGCTCAGGTTTGCGGGCTGAAATACCTTAACATGCTGACGTGAATCGGCAGGCGCTTGCTTGATACTGTACATCCATTTTTTGAGCTGAACTCTCACAGAGCCCTGACGTCTTTTGTGCTCATCACCTTCAGATCGAGGTTCGATGCTATCTCCTCGAGCCTCCTGCGCTCCTCTGAGCGGAAGGATTTGCCATCCAGATAGACCCCGGAGGCTCCTGAGAGCTCGGCAGCTTTCTTCATCGCCTCGATGCTCAGCATCGATGCCTGGTACTTCGAGAACATGTGACCGAATGCGACAGGCCTTGAGAGCATCAGCTCAGTCTGCCTCTGCACATAGTGGCCTCCGCCAATTCCGAGAAGCACCGGCTCGCCGGCGTGCTCACGAGCACCTTCAAGCTCAAGGATCGCCCTCGCGACCGCGGTTCCTGCAGCTGGGTCGATCCAGTGCTGCTCACATGAGCCTATCTCGGCGAAGAGCGATGGGGTGTGCAGATCAACAGGCCCGTGGTGTGTGGCCTCACCAGAGATTCGAAATCCTGATGGGGAGTTACGCTGCAGGGCCATGAGCAGTCTCTTCAGCGCATACGGCGCTGGTCTGGAGAGCTCGAATGATCCCTCCTGAACAACCCCGGTGAAGTGACCTCCGAGCCATGCCACAGCCTCTTTTGACCTGTGCCTGGATGCGAAGACGATCAGCCTCGGCGAGAGGCCCATGCGATCCAGTAGATACTCCAGGTTTCTGAGTCCCACAAGCTCACCCTCGATGCACAGCATGCAGTAGCTCCTGTGGAACCTGATATCACCCTGCGCCTCCCATTCAACGAGCTCGAGCAGCCTCGAGGCTATGTTCGAGCTGGCCGGATCAGAGGAGGAGCAGATTATCACTATCTTGCTCATATCTCCTTTTCAATCCCGAGCATCTCAGCAACAGCAGGTGCGTAATCGAGCTTCTCCACCCTAATCGCTCTCAGTGGCATTATGACCATATATGGTCTGCCATCTATGAGATCCCTCTCAATTGCGCTGTTAACAAACGCATCCATCCCATCCTTGAGATCAGAGTAGCTGGATGAGAGCATCGCTCCGCAGACGTCTCCAGGCTGCATGTAGTAGAAGAGCTGCGATCCCATCATGCTCAGGAGAGATCCCGCATCCTGGAAGCTCACATCCTGCCTCATGCGAAGATGGTAGAAGCACATGAGCTCACAGCATATCCTCTGCCATTCAACGTGCGCCTCTCTGAGGAGAATGTTGGCATCGAAGAACCTGCTCTTCTTCCCAGATATTGTCGGCCTTGATATACCGGTCCTCTTTGAGAGTTCCAGGTCTGAAAGGCCAGGGTATCTGACGAAGGCGTAGAGCGTGAGTCTGTCCTTCTCGGACATCTTTAAATCATCCAGAGGCATCAGCGAGACAGGACCAACTTGAGCATCCTTTCTATCGAGCCCGAATATCTCGCTGACTGCTGCAGGAACATTGTACTGATAGCTCGCAAGCCCCACACAGAGATGCACACATCTGAAATCCTCAAGCATGCCGCTCTGCCGGTATCTGCTCAGAATGCTTTCAGATCTTCTCTTGAACTCTGTCAGGTTTCTTGAGTAAACCAGGGAGAACGCATCTGTAGCTGTTACAGCACAGAATACACAGCTGGGGCTCAGGGTCCATTCGGACAGGGATTCTCTGCCATCGATCCCTGGAGAGAAGCGCATGAAGACCACGCTGAGGATCTCGGCGCCCAGAGCGCCACCGGACGGAACGTTCAGAAACCTTATAATCTGCCAGTCTCGAAACTTGCGTTTGCTCTTGAATATCGTTGATCTGTCTACATCAATAAAAGAAGCCAGGTCGATGTCGCTGAGCCCGGGGTATCTGGTCAGGCCGTAGAGCACAAGCTTCTCTTTTGATGTTAATTTGAGCTCCATCTGATGAAAGACTATTTTTTAACTATTTATAGGTTACCTCATCGCTTGCATCCCCACAATGTTGCCTTTATATTTGAAACCTTTTCTGTGGATCTAACTCCCTGACCAGGTATCAAAGCCAGCATTTCGTCGATGTGTGCAGGATATTTTTCGAAGTCAATAAATCTGAAAATTTTAACTTGCTGGAGCGGAGGTAGGTTTAAAGATGAGCTCAAAAATTCTCTAGGTACGCTAGAATACACCAATTATACCACATCAAGTGTCAGAAAGAACGTATCCCGCAAATTCTATTTTATTAGAGATACTTTATTTATTAACATGCTAATTATCTCTCCAGAAGCCATTTCAGTATTATGATTCTGAAAGAAGGGTACCAATAAGATATGTTCATCGCCTGTGTTTGTGCCTTATTGCCGTCGATGGCCCCTGTCTATTCTGAGAGAGGTTTACGCGAAGCTGAGCTGCGCCCATGGAAATGCAGATCTCATCGTCCAGCAAGCATATGATCTCACAAAATGTGCTGTGTTGAATAATTAAGAGCTCTAAGGTCGATAGCTATCGATTTTTACTAGAATTGCAATTCGTATGAATCGAGCCTCTGCTATCGGATTCTCAAACATTATTCAACACAGCAACAAAAGGAAGAGATTAAAAAGCGGCGAATCAATACTTCATGGGATGATCAGGACTCTTGTGGTTTATGATAGCAGATACGGCTCGACCGAGGAGGTCGCACGAACGCTATCGCTGATACTCGGCCCCTCGGATGCTGTGAAGGTCGGCGAGATCCAGCCGGAGCACAGGAGGTTCGAGCTCTTCGTTCTGGGCGCGCCCGTGTACAAGGGTGTTATCAGCCCGAACCTGTGGAACTTTGTGAGGGAGAACCTGAGCTGGCTGAGGGAGAAGAGCATCGCTCTCTTCACCACCTCCATAGACAGGAAGGATGGCGAGACGAACCTTGAAAGCCTAAAGAAAATGCTTGGAGACAGCGTGATCCTCTCTAGAGCCCTCGGCGGAAGGATGTGCGTCGAGAGGCTCAGCTCGAACGATCTCCTCGGCATGGAGTCGTTCTGCAAGAGGAAGGGGTTTCTCTTCCAGGACATCGACACACTGGTCACAGAGGAGGTTGTCGAGTTAGGCCTTGAGATCAAGAGGGCAAGAGACATGCTCTCGCCAAGGATGCCTGTTAACGAGCTCCGGAGGCTGATAGATGCGTTTCTGGCATCTCACAACACATGCACACTTGCAACTGGTTATGGATCAAGAGTGAGGGCGACGCCACTTGAGTACCTCTACAGGAATGGCGCCATCTACTTCCTGAGCGAGGGAGGGGAGAAGTTTGCCAACATCGTGCTGAATGACAGGGTTTCCCTTGCGGTTTACGATCCGTATGAGAGCATGAGGGACGTGGCAGGCATACAGCTCTCCGGAAGGACATCGTTTGTCGAGGTGGGCAGCGATGAGTACATTGATGTGCTCAGGCAGAGGGGAATAAGCCTCAGCACAGTATCATCGCTCCCCGTGCGGCTTCACATGATCAAAGTTGTGCTGGAAAGAGCCGAGCTTCTCTGCGCCAGGCTGAAATCCAAGGGTTACGAGATAACGCAGATCTATGACTTTCCTGAGTTCAGAACGACATAATCCGGGCAATGCGGGTGTGAATGACAAACCGCCATCATTCAGGAGGGAGCGACTCATGAGCACAAAGAGCAGAGGGATCGCGCTGATAGGTGACTACCTGCTCGGATGCGCTCTAGGGTCGCGCATTCTCACAAGAGGTTTCGCTAGATGCCTTCTCGCTGATGGTGGGACCTCGTAGAGACCATCCTCAATATCCCTGGGCAGCTCCACGATCTCGGCCTTCATGGATCTCGTCTTGCATCTCCTGCACCTGTATCCCTGGCCGGATCCCGCTGACTTCATGCGTCTGCCACATGAGCACAGCGGCGGCCTGGAGGATCTCTGCTTCTCCAGAGAGATTATGTCGATCTTCTCCAGGTTCAGTGTGCCGGACTTCATGGAGCCGTAGACTTCTATCAGATCTCCAGGGATCAGCGATCTGACGATCTTTCTGAAGCATTTCGTCGGCTCGAATGCAGCACATTCTATGTTTCTCTCGCCCAGATCGATGGGGAAGAAGACATGCCCTCCTTCGATCACGCGCGGCTCCCCGGCAACGCTGCCGCGCAGCCTGTAGCTTCTGTCATCGTGGAGATCGCAGGATTTGTTGTCCCTCATATCTATGATGTGCGCATCAGTCCCCTGGTTTGTGATGTACATCACGCACCCCTCGGGCGCCTCAGATCTTATCATGCTGAAAGCCCTTCTTATCGCCTCGGGATCGTCGCCGCGAATGCCGAACAGCACCGGATCAGGCGAGTGCGGGGAGAATACTACGCGCCTGTTCGAGTAGTCCACCGTGTCCCAGGTTGCAGGATACGTCGCTCTATCCGCATCCCATATCGAATCCTCGTCGAGGATTCTCGGCGTGCCCCAGAGCTCTCTCCGTCTGTAGGCTATGAGCTCGTATGTGAATTCATCGAACTCCGAGCCGACCGCTGCGAGCGCGCCGATGAGGCCCCGCTGGTTCTTGAAGCCTCGGTGCCATATGCCCTCAGATGAGAGTATCCTCCTCGCATCCTCAATCTCCAGGATCTCCGTGACCGCTCTCCTGTAAAACCGCTTCATCTCTCCAGTGATCCTGTCAGCTATCACGAGCCCCGGGTTGGTGTTTATTCCGGAGAGATCTGAGAGCTCCAGAAGGGCATCCAGGGCGATCTGCCCGATCCTATCAGTGTCCTCCGCCTCCACAGGTATGGCGATGGCTGCATTTCCTCTGGTCTTGTATCTCGCACATGGATTGAGGCGCACCAGTTTTGGCGCGCCGGTGTGATATCCGCTCGCTCTGAGCCTCTCTATCAGTACCGCTGCGAGATACGTTGTGCAGAATCCCCTCTCCGAGTCTGTGTCATCTATACCAATTATAAGCATCCCGAAATCACATCTCTCGATTCCAGAGAATTGTCACTGCCACCCACAGAATCGGATTCGCTCCATAAATAAGCCTTTGGCCTGGGAATGGGAGATTTTCCATGAGTGCTCGATGGTCAAAGGTACAACCACAGGCGCTGCACATATCGCATTGCCGGTGCTGTCTCGAGGCGAATTCATCCACACATGGAACCTCATGAATCGTCCTGCCAGAAGATATCGATTTCCGTGATATCGGGCCGAGACCAAAACGCTTATATCTAACTTTTTGTTACTAACCACCAGTTATGATTTCGTGGCAGGGTGTTCGGCTTGGATCCAGTCGAGCTGCTTGATGTTCTGGGGAACGAGAACAGGAGGCGCATACTTCAGCTTCTCTCGTTCCGGCCATTCTACTTCAACGAGATAGCCAAGAGGCTCGATGTCGGACCGAAGGCTGTGATAGATCACCTTGGCGTGCTGGAGTCAGCAGGGCTGATAGAGTGCTACAGGGATGAGAGGAGGCGCAAGTACTTCCGGCTGGCGAGAAATCTCGTCCTTGAGGTTGCACTGGCGTCGCACTCATATGGGGTGAGAGCCTATGCCCTCTCCGGTCCATCCATGGAGAGGGAATCCGACTGCCGCGATCTCAGAACGATACACGAGGAGCTCTCAGCGCTGGCAGCTGAGATGGACAGGCTGAGAATGATGATGGCGGATGTGGCAACTAGGGAGCTGGAGCTGCGCCAGAAGGCGATGAGGGCGATAGACGAGTGCGCGACCGATGAGCTCGAGGCGGAGCTGCTCTTCTCCCTGCTATCAGGCAGCTCCACAGAGGAGAAGCTCGCCGAAAGGCTCAAGATGCCTGCAGCAGTTGTGAGGGAATCGCTCGCCAGGCTTGAGTCGAGAGGGCTGGTGCGATTCGAGAATGGCTCCTGGAGCATTTGAATCTGTGAGGAAGATCGCCGATGAATGATCAGATAGTCCTCAGAGTGGCAGAGGCATACCACAGGGATGCAGGTAAGAGCATAGCCAGAATCAGTCTGGATATAATAAACAGGCTGGGCCTGAAGAACGGCGACGTTGTTGAGATTCAGGGCAGGAACAAGGTATGCGCCCTGGCATGGCCAGGGAACCCGGGAGATGCACCTGACATAATAAGGATCGACGGGAACCTGAGATCAAATCTTGGGGTGGGGATAGACGACAGGGTCTTCGTCAGACGCACTGAAGTAAAACCTGCAAGAAGGGTGCTGCTCGCTCCGACCAGAAGCATAAGGCTGATAGGCGGACCGCAGTATCTCCTCAGGATCCTGGAGGGGAGGCCGGTCACAAAGGGCGAGCAGATAAGGATAGAGATGATCACGAACTCCCTGCTGATGGTGGTAGTGAGCACAACCCCCTCAGGACCTGTTGTCATAACAAGAGACACGGTCGTAAACATAACAAGCGAGCAGATCGAGGGGTTCCAGTTCAGAGATGTCACCTACGAGGATATCGGCGGCCTGGGCAGGGAGATAAGATCGATACGCGAGATGGTTGAGCTGCCCCTCAGACATCCTGAGGTATTCCAGAAGCTCGGCATAACGCCTCCAAAGGGAGTGCTGCTTCACGGTCCTCCGGGCACCGGCAAGACGCTCATCGCCAGGGCTGTGGCAAGCGAGACCGACGCGACATTCACAGCCATATCCGGACCGGAGATAATGTCCAGGTACTACGGTGAGAGCGAGCAGCGGCTCAGGCAGATCTTCGAGGATGCACAGAAGAGCGCGCCATCGATAATCTTCATCGATGAGATAGACTCGATAGCCCCGAAGAGGGAGGAGGTCCTGGGCGATCTCGAGAGGCGGGTCGTCGCACAGCTCCTCTCGCTCATGGATGGGCTCACATCCAGGGGAGAGGTGATAGTGATAGCGGCGACAAACCGCCCGAACGCCCTCGACCCTGCTCTGCGGCGCGGCGGCAGGTTTGACCGGGAGGTCGAGATAGGGATACCAAACAAGAATGGCAGGCTGGAGATCCTCTATGTGCATACGAGAGGCATGCCGCTCGAGGAGTCCCTGGATCTGAGCGAGATCGCCGAGATGACTCATGGGTTTGTGGGAGCAGACCTTGCATCTCTCTGCAAGGAGGCTGCGATGCACACGATAAGCCGGATCCTTCCAGATCTCGATGTCGAGGAGGAGATCCCGCCTGAGATCCTGGATCAGCTGAAGGTGAGCCGCGAGGATTTCCTTGCTGCAATGAAGAAGATCGAGCCGAGCGCGATGCGCGAGGTTCTTGTGGAGATCCCTGAGGTCAGATGGTCTGACATCGGCGGCCTTGAGGATGCAAAGCAGGCGCTGAGGGAGGCTGTGGAGTGGCCGATAATGTACCCTGAGGCGTTCGAGGCTGTTGGTATAAGACCTCCCAGAGGCGTCCTCCTCTACGGTCCTCCAGGCACAGGAAAGACCATGATCGCCAGGGCGGTCGCAACAGAGTCCCAGCTCAACTTCATAAGCATCAAGGGACCGGAGCTCATGAGCAAGTGGGTGGGCGAGTCAGAGCGCGCTGTTCGTGAGGTCTTCAGGAAGGCGAAGCAGGCAGCTCCTGCGCTGATATTCTTCGATGAGATCGATTCGATAGTTCCCGCGAGGGACTCCGGCAGGGACTCGCACGTCACGGAAAGAGTTGTGAGCCAGCTGCTCACCGAGATCGATGGCCTTGTCGAGCTGAAGGATGTTGTAGTTCTTGCAGCCACGAACAGGCCGGATCTGATAGACCCGTCGCTCCTGCGGCCTGGAAGGTTCGACAGGATGATCTACATACCGATGCCGGATCTCGCTGCGCGAAAGAAGATATTCGAGATATATCTGCGAAGGATGCCGGTGGCAGGTGATGTGGATATCGATGATCTCGCAGCCAGAACAGAGGGATACACAGGCGCGGACATAGAGATGATCTGCAGAGAGGCCGGAATGCTGGCCCTGAGGGAGAGGCTCCATCCCGGCATGAAGCGCGAGTCCTTGATTTTAGGGCAGATCCAGGTGAAAAAGGAGCACTTCGAGAGGGCATATCAGAACATAAAACCTCACATGCCGCCTGAGACGCTTAAGGAGTACCTGAAGATAATGGAGATGTTTGGCAGCGTCTGAGTTGATTTCGTGACAGCGGAGAAGGCGATGTCATCAACGCTTCGTCGAGCGGTTCCGATGCGGATGTTCGAAGCGCGAGAAGCCATCTGCAGGGCTATGGCAATGCGGAGCAAGAGTTTAAGATG
>NZ_JANIHG010000009.1 GCF_024518575.1 Methanothrix sp.
CATTTCCTGCACCTAAAAGATTATCAACATCCTGGTATATACAGCGGCAGTCGATAACAATCTGGACGATGTGAATGAACCGAAGAGATGCTCCATTCCTTGCGATCGCTGTGATGCTCGGTCTGGCCATACGGCTTGCTCCCGCACTGTACAGGGGCGATATGATCTTCGACGGTTATGATGAGTACTACCATCTAAGAAGGATCTTTTACACATTCCACCACTTCCCACACACGCTCTGGTTCGATTCGTACATAAACTACCCCCATGGCCTTGAGATCTCATGGCCTCCTCTCTTCGACATCGTCGTTGCGGCCATTGCGCACGTCGTCGCGCCTGTGCTCGGTGACGGCTCTGTTGAAACGGTCGCAGCGGTGATCTCCCCGATCCTTGGCGGCATTCTTGTGGTGGTTGTTTACGCCATCGCGAGAGAGGTTTTTGATGGGAGAACCGCTCTGATCTCGGCATTCCTCCTGGCGGTATGCCCCTACAGCGTCATAAGAACATCATTCGGCTCGCCGGATCACCACGGCCTTGAGGTGCTTCTGTTCTCTGTGATAGTGCTCCTGCTGCTTTACACACTCAGAGGAGGGCACATCTGGATCATATCTGCGGGCATCGCAATGGCGGCTCTCGCCTACACATGGGCAGGTGCACCGATTTATCTTCTCCTCATACCTTCATTTGCAGTTCTGCGAGCCATTCTGAGCATAAGGGATGGCAGCGCATTTGATTACAGGCCCATGCTCGTGAGCCTTGCTGTCGCATCTGCTCTCGTCCTTCCATTCGGCTTCAGCAGCTGGCTGCACATATCCTTTCTGTCCATTCTGATCCTCACTACAGTTGTTCTTCTGACGGCCATCACGGAGCAGCTGGCTCTCAGGAAGAATCTGCCATGGATCGTTCTGCCTGCGTCCCTGACAGCTTTTGCTCTTATAATCATATTCATCAACTACAGCCGGCTTCAAAGCGCCATCGTCTACCTGGTCGGGGGAGGAATGACAGGAAAGATAGCAGAGGCTGAGCCGCTCTTTGTCAATACAGACCCTCTCACGCCGCTGACGCTCTGGCTACTGCTTTACATCCTGGGAGCCGCTCTTCTCCTTTATGAGATCATGGGAGGAAGTGTTAAGAGAGATGCTGGACTGCTCCTTCTGATCTGGGCAGTCCTAGCGCTCGCTCTGACGTTCGGGCAGAAGAGGTTCATCTACGTCTCATCAACAGTTGGGCCCATCCTGATGGCTCTGCTGCTCCTCAGGGCGATCATCTGGATTAGATCATACCCATCGCGCAGGTTCATAGCCGGAGCGGCTCTCGCCATTATGATAGCTCTACCCCTCACAGATCTCCCTGTCATCGTCAGCTCCGAGCCCGCGATCACCCAGGACTGGGTCGAGTCGCTCGAATGGTTGAGAGACAACACACCTCCGACGAGCTACTTCGAGGAGCCCTTCCAGGTCCCTGAGTATGGTGTGATGTGCTGGTGGGACTACGGAAACTGGATCGTCTACATAGGAGAGCGTCCGGTGGTTGCAAACAACTTCCAGACAGGGGTCGTGGAGGGGTCGAGGTTCTTCTTATCCGAGAATGAGGAATCGGCTGTGAAGATTCTGAAAGAGAGGCGTGCCAGATACGTGATCACGGATCTCACAATGATCTACGGGAAGCTCCAGGCGATATGCAGCTGGCTCGGAGAGGATCCGTCCAAGTATCAGAGGATTTACACAAAAGATGGTGTGGTGACAGTGCACAATCTGGAGCGGCTCAACAGGACCATGCTAGCGGGTTTGCATCTCGATGACTGCAGCTACATGGAGCACTTCCGTCTCATCCACGAGTCGAGAAGCTTTGCGGGGCCGTATGGTGTGAGGCCAGCTGCGATGATCAAGATCTTCGAACACGTCCCTGGCGCGGTCATCAGGGGAAGCGCAAGGGATGACAGGATCGTTGTCGCTGTCCTGAACCTCAGCTCGAACCTGGGCAGGCCATTCCAGTACGTGAACTACGCCGTCCCGCGCAACGGGAGCTACGAGATCAGGGTTCCGTACTCGACTGAGGGCGCGTATGGCGTAAAATCTGCAGGTCCCTATCAGATCGTGGAGATCACACCGGCCACCGATGGCTGGGGGGATGTGGCTTTCGTGAACATCACAGAGGAGGATGTCCTGGATGGCAGGATCGTGGAGCTAGGCACGCCAGTCTCCGCCGTCCCTGAACCATGAGTCTATGTCGGATGCGGCTCTCTTTCCCGCGCCCATCGCGCTGATCACGGTTGCGCTTCCGGTCGCTATATCCCCTCCCGCCCACACCCGCTCGATCGATGTTCTTCCCCTTTCATCCACATCCACAGTCCCCCATCTTGTTCTTCTGAGACCTGGAATGCTCCTCAGCACGAGGGGATTTGGAATCGTGCCGATCGCTATGATCGCTGTGTCGATCTCCATGCTGAACTCGGAGCCCTTCCTCTCAACAGGCCGTCTCCTGCCGCTGGCATCCGGCTCCCCAAGCTCCATCCTGATGCACTCCATCGCTCTGACCATCCCCTCGCCCTTGAACCCTATTGGATTCGTTAGAAAATCGAAGATCACACCCTCCTCCTTCGCGTTCTCGATCTCCTCGAGCCTCGCTGGCATCTCGGCCTCTGATCTTCGATAGACTATATGCACCTCATCTGCCCCGAGCCGCAGCGCGGATCTGGCTGCGTCCATGGCTACGTTGCCGCCTCCGACTACAGCGACCTTTCTGCCTCTGTTTATCGGGGTATCGAACTCGGGGAACCTGTATGCCTTCATCAGGTTGATTCTTGTTAGATACTCATTCGCAGAGTATATCCCGCCGAGGTTCTCGCCAGGGATGTTCAGGAATCGCGGGGCCCCAGCGCCTATTCCCAGGAATATGGCATCGTACCTTCTGAGAAGATCCTGGACCTTTACAGTTCTGCCCACGACAGAGTCGAGCTCGATCCTGACACCCAGCGACCTCACGTAATCGACCTCTTTATTCACGATGCTCTTGGGCAGCCTGAACTCCGGTATTCCATAGGTGAGAACTCCACCAGCCTCGTGCAGCGCCTCGAATATCGTCACTTCATAACCCATCAGCGCGAGATCTGCTGCACATGTGAGCCCTGCAGGCCCGGAGCCGACAACCGCGATGCTCTTCCCTTTAGTGCCCTCTCTGACTTCCCGGCTATAATGACCGAAGTCTGCTGCGTACCTCTCGAGCCTCCCTATCGCGACGGGCTCGCCATTCCTTGAGAGAACACAGCTGCTCTCGCACTGCTCCTCCTGAGGGCAGACCCTGCCGCATATCCCGGGCAGGCTGTTCTTGCGCTTGATTATCCTGAGCGCCCCATCAGCATCGCCCCTTCTGAGCGCATCTATGAACTGCGGTATCTCAACTCCGACAGGACAGCCCTCGACACATCCAGGCTTCTTGCACCCGAGACACCTTTCAGCCTCGCGAAGCGCGTCCTCAGTGGTATATCCGAGAGCCACCTCTGAGAAGTTCCTGCGCCTCACCTCAGGGGGTTGCTTTGGCATCTTCACTCTGGGAGACATTCTGCCACCCAGATGATGGACCTCTGCCAAATATCTGACGGATATTTACAGATGCTCGGATCTGATGCGGATCCTAAGCATTCAGTAAAACACACAGCTTTTCTGGGTTCGAACCTCTGGACAATGTCCCCGCAATAACGAATCTCAGAATTCTGTCTTTCAGAGGACCTCCCAAGAGTTTAAGTATTTTTCACCACCTCCGCAGTATCATGCCTTTCTCTACAGTGGATGAGGCGATAAAGGACATTCGCGATGGAAAGTTCGTGATAGTGCTGGATGACGAATCCAGGGAGAACGAGGGAGATCTGGTGATGGCCGCTGAGAAGGTCACGCCCGAGGCCATAAACTTCATGGCGAAGCATGCGCGCGGCCTGATCTGCGTTCCGCTCACCGCCGAGCGCATCCGCCAGCTGGAGCTCCCGATGATGACACAGCAGAACACGGAGAGCATGGGCACGGCGTTCACGGTATCGGTGGATGCCAGGCGCGGTGTCACCACAGGGATCTCGGCGTTTGATCGCGCGACGACTATCCGGACGCTGATAGACCCATCCACAACACGCGCAGACCTCGCGACTCCTGGCCACACGTTCCCGCTCCAGGCACTCGACGGCGGAGTCCTGAGGCGCGCGGGGCACACAGAGGCCGCAGTGGACCTGGCGCGACTCGCAGGTCTGTATCCTGCGGGCGTGATATGCGAGATCATGGCTGAGGACGGCACCATGGCGCGGCTTCCGGAGCTCGAGAGGTTCGCGGAGAAGCATGGGCTCAGGATGGTGACCATCGAGGATCTCATAAGATACAGGATACGGAGAGAGAGGCTTGTAAGGAGAATCGCAGAGGTCGAGATGCCAACTGAGTACGGCGACTTCAGGGCCGTGGGGTACGAGAGCATGCTCGATGGGCAGTGTCACGTTGCGCTTGTCGCCGGAGATCCAGCAGCTGATGACGCCCTCGTAAGGGTACACTCGCAGTGCCTCACCGGGGACACGTTCAGGTCGAAGAGGTGCGACTGCGGCGAGCAGCTCAGCAGGGCGCTGCGGATGATAAGCAAGAACGGAAATGGCGTTCTGGTGTACATGAACCAGGAGGGGCGCGGGATAGGGCTCGCGAACAAGCTGAGAGCCTATGAGCTCCAGGACGGAGGCAGCGATACGGTCGAGGCGAACCACAAGCTTGGATATCCCGCGGATCTGAGGGACTACGGGATAGGCGCCCAGATACTCCTGGACCTCGGGATAAGAAAAATGCGGCTACTGACAAACAACCCCAGAAAGATAGTTGGCCTGCAGGGATACGGGCTGGAGATAGTGGAGAGGGTCCCACTCGAGGTCGAGCCAAACGAGATCAACAGGCACTACCTTGAGACGAAGAGGGACAAGCTGCACCACATGCTTCTGCTCTCCGATCCGAGGTAAGATGTGACTTCCTCCCCACCCTGAAGACCGGTGTCTGCGTCCTGGTCGCTCCCATCATGGAGGGGCGCCCTGACAGCCCCTCCTCTGTGATGCCATCTCCGGACGCTGGAGATGCATTCACTCTATCGCTATCCTCTTCTTCGCGGATACGAGCTTTGGCACCACGATCTCAAGGATGCCGTCCTTGAGCTTTGCCTTCGCCTCATCAGCCCTGACCTCACCCGGCAGGGTTATGATCCGCTCGAAGCTCCCGCGCCTCTCCCTCAGGAAGTAGCTGCCATCCTTCAGCTCCCTTCTGGCCTTCAGCCTCAGACCATCCTCTGTGATCGTGACCTCCACATCCTTCTTGTCTACGCCGGGAAGGTCGACTGTTATCACAATATCGTCATCCCTCTCCTCGATGTCGACAGGCGGGACCTCGCCCATCTCCTCCATCAGTCCGGTCAGACGCTCCTGGAACCTCCTCATCTCCGTTGAATCGATGCCCATCTCCTCAAGCATGCGGTTTATTCTCTTCTGAAACCATCTTATGTCCTCTGGGGATATAACAGCCATCCGATCACCATAAATAAATTGCATCTATTAATTTATCAGCCTTGCGATGGGTGATGGGCCTGACGAACAGGCTGAGGCTGCTGAACCCCCCAGATATGCATGCTGAAAATGCACAGGGGAAAATGCCCAAGGGGGCCGCGCGCTCCTGTCATTGAAATCCGCAGCGATACGTTATCAGCATACTGGAGCACAGCACTACATTCTTAAATCTGAGACTGAGACTCACATCACATGATAGAGATTGCGACCACTAGAGTCAGAGAGGTGGTGGACATCACCCCTCAGGTCCAGAGAGCTGTCAGGGAGAGCGGTGTGGTTGATGGCATCTGTCTGGTGTACACACTTCACACCACCACAGCTTTGATCGTGAACGAGGCGGAGAGCGGTCTTTTAATGGATATCATCGATAAGATAAAAGAGATCGTGCCTGGTGTGGGGTATAAGCATGGTGAGAACGGTCCTGCCCATCTTCAGGCCTCGATCCTGGGCAACAGCGTTCTTCTTCCCGTTGATAATAACATGCCTCTCCTGGGAACGTGGCAGAGGGTGCTCTTTTTGGAGCTGGACGGGCCGAGGCGGAGGCGTGTTGGCGTAAAGGTGATCGGAAGTCAGGGGGCGCCCTGAGCGGCACGGATTTGTCTCTCCACGATCCAAAGCGCCTGAGGATGACGCGGGGATAACACATCAGAAAAATCCTCTGCATGCTGTTCAGCATGATCGCCAATGGAGTACAAGAGGAGCCCGGTGTCAAACCAAAATGTGTACGCGTTGGCTCCTCCTCTCATGCAACAGATAAGAGCGTCCGCATATTTTTATGATCACTGCGGCTCGTTCAGCATGTGGAAGATCCGGGCACCTCGCCGCCCTGCTGCCCTCCGGAGATGATGCTCTTGGCTGACTCCTGCCAGGAGATGATCTTTTTGATGCTGATGCCGGTCGACTCTGAGATACTAACAGGATCTGTGGATACAAGCGCCTCAAGCGTCTTTATTCCCGCGCTCTCGAGGCGTTCCCTGCTCTTCGGACCAATTCCCGAGATGTCCCCAAGCTCAGGCACACGTTGCGTTTCTGCTCCCTTTTTCGCCTGCCAGTTGTTGAAGTTGCAGTATGGACATCCGAGATCCCATGGCCTCTTCCCGCGATTTATGATTCTGATGTGGTACATGCCGTGCGTCTCGCATCTCCGTTCCGTGACCACTATCATGCCACCCCTGGGAAGAGGAAGCGTGAACCTGCACTCAGGATAGCCGGAGCATCCCACGAACCTTGCACCGCGCCTCCCGCGCCTTATAATCAGATCTGAGCCGCACAGGCTGCACTTGCCAACGATCCTGTCGACGCGAAGCCCCTCCCTCAGCGAATCTTCGATCTCCTTCCTGTGGGCGAGAAGCTCATCGAATACAGCCTCGAGCATCTGCCTCGACTCCTCGATGACCTCCCCCTTTGTGATCTTCTGCTCCGCGATCTTGAGCATGTCATTCTCAAGGGTCCGTGTCATCTCTGGCTTCGTGATCGCAGGGGCGTGACGCTGGAGAGCATCCACAACAGCGTACGCTGTCTTCGTCGGTCTTATCGGGTTGCCATGGATGTAGGCTCTCGCATAGAGCTTGCTTATTATATCATGTCTTGTCGACTTGGTGCCCAGGCCGAGCTCGTCCATGAGCCGCACGAGACGCCCCTGCCCGAACCTGGCCGGCGGCTGGGTCTCCTTAGAGAGAACCTCATGGCCGAGAACCTTCAGCACCTCTCCCTCCTCGAGCGAAGGAAGAACGTTCTCCTCAGCCCTGCTGTATGGATAGTACCTCCTCCATCCCGGGTCCAGTATCCTGGAGCCGTTCGCCCTGAAGAGCTCATCCCCGATCTCAAAGCTGATGCTCGTCGTCTCCCAGACGCACTCTCCAGAGAGTGTCGCGAAGAACCGCCTCACAACGAGCTCGTATATCCTCCACTGATCCTCTTTGAGATCATTTTTATCAGCGACCGACGTCGGATATATGGGGGGATGATCCGTGGTCGAGCGTTTTCCTTTTGTTGGCGTGATGCTGCCCTTCATCAGCTCAAGAGCATCATCACGGAACGGGCCTGATGACAGCATCTCGAGCAGCGATCTCAGATCGATCGATGGAGGGTACACGGTGTTATCTGTTCTGGGATAGCTGATGTAACCGTTTGTGTAAAGATCCTCTGCGATCCTCATCGCGTTTGCTGCCGTGAATCCGATGCCGCTGGCCGCGCTGATGAAGCTGGTGGTATCGAAGGGCGTTGGTGGCCTATCCCTCCGCTCCCCCCTGGAGACCGATCTCACGCGTGCGACGTCGCTCAGAGAGTTAACTATCCGATCGACCTCGTCCTTGCTCCAGATCCTGGGTTTCGCGTGCCTCGCCCTAACTCCCTTCTCGAGATCTGCGTAGATCTCCCAGTAGGGCTTCGGCTGGAACGACTCTATCTCCCTCTCGCGATCCACGATCAGAGCCAGCGTTGGAGACTGGACCCTTCCCACAGAAAGGAACTCCTTCCCGAGCCGGCCTGATGTTATCGATATGAACCTTGTCAGGGTTGCGCCCCACACGAGGTCTATGATCTGCCTCGCCTCGCCTGATGCGGCAAGATTGAAGTCTACCTCCCCTGGCTGAGAGAACGCCTTCAGGATCTCGCTCTTTGTTATGGCGCTGAACCGCACCCTGTCAGATTTTACAGAAGGATTGACCTCCTGCAGTATGCGTAGTGCCTCAACACCTATGAGCTCGCCCTCTCTGTCGTAGTCTGTGGCGATCGTGACATGATCCGCTTTCCTGCCGAGCTTTCTGAGCGCAGCGACTATCCGCTCCTGTGTGGGTTTCGATACTATCTCCGCCCTGATGAGATCCCTGTAATCGACCTTATGCCAGTTGTTGTAGCTCTCAGGATAATCAAGGCCCACGATATGGCCGCTGAGGCCTATGACAACACGATCATCAAAACGAAATGTATCGACCCCGGAGACCTTCGCAACAGCCGGTTTCTTGCCGGCAAGAATCTCAGATATCCGCCTCGCAGCATCGTGCTTCTCAGCAATGATGAGGTGCATTCATCTCCGGAGACTCTTACAGGAAATATAAGAATCTGTCGGGATCGACGGTGGATCATCAACTCCCGGTGATTTTTCTGAATTGATCTGCAGGGAATACGCTAGAGAATAGTCATTCAGCGCTCTCGGGCCCGTGCAGCTTGATGGCCGTAAAGTCTATATAAGGATCTGAAAAAGGGGAACGGAGGTTATCGATCATGAAGTGGCAGGGAAAGTCGGCTAGAAAGCCCACTGGTGGAAGGCTTGTTCCAGCCAGAGGGAAGAGGAAGTATGAGCTGGGCAGAGAGCCAGCAGAGACGCTCATCGGCGCAATCCGGGTCAAGAAGATCCGCACACGTGGTGGCAACCAGAAGCTCCGCCTTCTGAAGGCAGATATGGCCAACGTCTCGGATCCGGTCACGGGCGCCACAAAGTTGGTGAGGATCGAGACAGTGGTGGACAATCCGGCGAACCGGCATTACGTGAGGAGAAACATAATCACAAGGGGCGCTGTGATCAGGACCGAGATCGGCGAGGCCAGGGTTGTGAGCAGGCCCGGGCAGGACGGCGTGGTGAATGCTGTTCTCCTGCCGAAGCACTGATGTGCAGAGGCAGGACACCCTGATCCCCTCCAGCCATTGCGCCCAATACATGGTGCAGCTCCATCATGCGGGACACAATGCGGCAAACATGTTTCTGTGAGCCTGAGCGATTTTGCCTCGAGATCGAATAATGGATATTCCGACTCATAATAACGATCGGCTTTTGGAGCGATATTCAGCGTATCCGAGAGATAGATTTGCTTTGCAGACAGAAAATTTTGAGAAACAAGATCTTTTTAATGTCTCATCGCAGATGAGATATTAAAAAATGATATCCGTATGGCGTGGTAGGGCGCGGGACATAAACTTATCTTGCAGGTTTTGATGTCTCATCTCCGCAGATGATATCCGGATGGAGCCGGGGCTCCGCTTTGAAAGAGCATTTATTCTGGCAGATACAAAAAACTGCTAACGACTCTCATGAGCAGGCAGCGCGGCTGATCTCCGGGGCATTGTATCACTGCAAGAGGTCGCAACATATGAACTGGCGCCGTCATCAGTTTTTGCAGCATGCAAACGTCTTCCCCCATTCCCTCAGCTTCTCTCTTATCAGAAGCCTGCACCTCTCAGGATCTGCCATCACCATCTCACTCTGAACCCACTCTGGGAGATACACCCTGACGCCACCCAGACCCCTTGACGCGAACCTGCTGTCGCAGAGTAGTATTACTCCCCTCTCGCTCTCCGCCCTTATGACCCTGCCAGCCGCCTGGAGCCCGCGGTTGATCGCTGGAAGGGTGTACGCTATCAGCGTGCCCCGCTTTTTGCCGTACTTCTGGGTGTAATAGGAGATGACCTCCTTCTGGATTTCATCAAAAACGGATAGAGGCAGGCCGATCACAGCCACCCCGTTGAGAGCCTCGCCCTTGTAGTCTATTCCTTCCGCGAGCTTTCCTCCAGAGACTCCGAGCAGCACAGCGCCCGCGCTCCTGCCTGCCCTGAAGAACTCCTCCAGGATCTGAGGAACATCCTCTGCAGATCTGGGCTCTGTGAACACCCGCTTGCCTGCGCTGCGCGCGAATCTGGTACATGCATCCCTGTACGAGGCCATCATGGGGTAGGATGTGAAGAACACCGCGACGTTTCCAGGGACCTCCTCTATCAGGGCGCTGATGTAGCCGGATATCAGATTCCTGTTCTCCGGGTTATCCCTTGCGCTGAGCTGCGTTGTCGCTCTATCCGCTGCTATGATCAGGCGGTTGCTCTGGGGGAATGGGTTTGGCAGTGAGATCTTTCTGGCTCTGCCTGGCTCGCCCAGACAGTACAGCTCATACGCATCGATCGGCGAGAGGGTGCCACTGAGCATCAGGGTTGCATTGACGTTATCGACGACCTTTCTTATGACAGGCGCGGGATCGATCTTCGTCACCTCCAGCCGCGTCCATCTCCTCTCCCCTGAAGATGTGGTAACGATCTTTCTCTGGTATGACGAATCGTGCTCAGCCTCCTCGACCTCTCTCAGGAAGAGAACCATCGTGGCGAGGCTTGGCTGTATATCCCCATACAGCGTTTCGTGATCGCTCTCTGCAAGCTTCATCTCCGCGATCGCAACCGCCACATCGCTCAGATACGATAAAGCGAGATCTATATCGTCGATGCCATCGTACACGTACTGCCTGAAGAGCTCCCCATCGAGAAGCATCTCCCCATCCTTAGATCTGGCTTCTCTGGCTGCTATGAACCTCTGGATTCTTGGTATGAGCTGTCTGGCCGTCTTCAGACCCTCTCTACGCCAGTCGTGATGCTCCTCCCCAAGCCTCGCCTGGCCCAGAGCCTTCTCGAATCTGTTGATCTCGCGCTCTGCCAGCTCCAGGATCCTGGGTGTGAGTATCCGGGTGTTCATCTCCCTCACAGAGTCGCCAAGGTTGTGGGCCTCGTCCACGATCACTGTCATGCGGTCTGCCTCAAGGCCGAGCCACTGGATTATAGCATCCTGAAAATCCGGGCTGAATAGGTGATGGTAGTTCAGGATTATGACATCGCTGCTCTTCGCATGGAGCGACATCACCTCATAAGGACACACCCCCCTGCAGGTCTTCTCGAGGGCATCAACAGGCACGATCCTCCTGCTCATTCTCTCCGCAGCGTCCAAAGCTGCTGACGAAGACCTGAAGTATACCTTCCCGTTGATCTCGAACGCCTCTTTGCTTCTCAGGTAATAAGGGCAGACAGTCCTCTCTCCAGGAGGCTCATCCGGTATCTCGTCCCTGGAGGGGTCGTACACATCGTTATACCCCCTCTCGATCCGTGACGCCATGTAGTTCTTTGAGCCCTCTCTGAGCCTCATGCAGGCGAAGTAGATGCTCTCTCCCCAGATCTCAGATGCAAGCGGGCATGCCTTCTGCTTTCCTATCAGGTAGGAGACGGTGGGTCTGTGTCTCGTGTTTGACCAGATCCTGCTTATCTCATCAAGATAAACCCCTATCTGGCTCACGGTCCTGACTGCCACCGCTATCTTTCCGGGCGCAGCTGCTAGTGCCGCTGATATGCAGCTCGTCTTTCCCGAGCCTGTGGGCGCATCTATCATCAGAACACTGTGGTCGCCTGCTGAGACCACCTCGTATACGGCATCGAGCATCTTATCCTGATGCGGGCGCAGCGATGGATAGGGGATGTAGTCGAGATACACAGCCTCACTGTGGATCTTCTCGGAGATAAAAGCTTGGCTGCATGGGTTACGCTGTGCATGCTGGAGAGAGTGGCAGCGCAGCGGAACCGCGCACGCCCCGGGCGCACAGTACTGGAAAGCTTAATAAATGTTGGTGAAATTAACAGTAGATGGTGGAAAAATGACCCATCACGAGAAGAAGGAAGAGGAGAAGAAGGAAGAGAGCGCCAAGGTTGAGCCCGTAAAGCCTGGCGAGAAGCGTGGCGGCAAGAAGAAGGGGCTCCTTGACACATGTGTGTGAGCAGAACCCTACCCTTCGAGGGTAGGGGCTGATTGTTTCTGTTCTATCCCTGAGGAGCAGGGTTTTCCTGTGCTTCTGGCTGTCGAGGCTTCGTGGATCCAGTTTTTATTGTTTTATAATTCCTGCGATCCCAGCAGGCGTGGGGATGGCCCCTCCCACTGGTCTCCGGTTCTTTTTCCTGTATTACACAGAGGTCATATCATTATTAATATCAAATTATATAACATCTTACGGCTCCATGATGCAGATACAGGCGGGTCTGGATAGGAAGGGTAATAACTGAGCAGCTCGACCTGAAGGAGGAATGTATGCCAGAGGTGGGTGCATCTCCGGGAGGAGGGCTGAAGGAGAAGCGTATGAGCGATTCTGTACAGGAAGATTATGTACAGGAAATTTGCATAATCATGATTGTATTTTGGTTTTGATATCAACAGCAGACAACTATCATCGCTTCACGTCCCATAATAAAAGGAAGATCTGAAGAGCATGAGCGAATACAAGCTTCTCGCGCAGCGGATAGGTCTGATAGGCCTCGCGAACGTGCTGGTGAACCTCAGCGGCATATTCCTCCTTCCAATTCTCACAAAGAGCCTGCCGGTCGAGGATTACGGCGTCTGGGCGCAGGTGAACGTCACGATCAGCCTCGCGTCAGTCGTAATCTGCCTGGGGCTATCCGCCTCTATGGTAAGATTCATGGCCGCGTCGAACAGCAGAGAGGAGATACAGGAGTGCTTCTACTCGATACTCGCAGTGGTGATGCTGACAGGCATATCTGCAACACTCCTGATCTTTTATTTCGCTGAGCACATCGCTGGAGCTCTCTTCAACGGGAATGTGGCGGTGACAAGGGCGCTGTCGGTGATTGTTTTTGTGGAGGCGATGAATGGGCTTCTGTTCAGCTATTACAGGGCTACGCAGCGAATGAAGTTATACGCGATATTCAGCGTAGCTGTGGTTTATATCACGATCGTGCTTGCGTACTGGTTCGTCGAACTGGGTTATGGCGTCTATGGTGCTGTTCTCGGATTGGGTGTCGCGAAGCTTATTTGTTTTGTGTTTATGCTCACCGTGTTACTACAACATATTGGTTTTCGTTTACCACACTTTTTGCATCTCCGAGAGTATATGTCCTTTGGGATACCCCTCTTTTCATCATATGTATTTGACTGGGTCGTCAATTCCAGCGATCGGTATATAATAGGCATGCTTTTAGGTACTGTATGGGTGGGTTATTATAACCCGGGTTATCTGCTTGGTAGCTTAATTACAGTATTTATATATCCAATCAGTACAGTGTTACCTATGGCGCTCTACAGATATTATGACTGCGGAGATATTAAATCAGTTGAAAAATTACTGAGCTTCACAATTAAATACTTCCTCGCCATAGCCATACCATCTGTATTTGGTTTGACACTTTTATCAAAACCTATGCTTTTTATGTTATCAACTCCCGATATCGCAGAGCACAGCTATCTAATTACACCATTTATCGCACTTAGCATGGTTCTTGTAGGTATCGCCACTATATTATCTAATGTGATATATATCGCTAAGAAAACTGCAATATCTATGAAGATCTCGTTAATAGCAGCGGTAATAAACTTGGCACTTACATTACTTCTTGTTAGTGTGGTTGGTGTGATCGGTGCTGCTGCAGCAACTTTATTCACATTCTTCTTTATATTTATGGCTACTAATTATTTTGCAAATATGTTTATTCAAATCAAATTTAATTATAGCTTTGTATTAAAGAGTTTTGTTGCTTCGTTTGTGATGTCTATTCCACTAATTCTCTGGCCTCCAGCAGGATTCCTCGAGATTTTAAGAGTTATTGCATTGTCAATTATTATATATTTGCAAGTGATATGGTTGCTCAAAGGGATCAAGAAAGAAGAGATTAGGTTTATTAAATCCCTGCTTAATCTTTAACGTGTCAACGGAGGTTATGAATTGAGGCCGATCGATTACATCGTACCTACATGGAATTCAGGAACCACTTTAGGTATCACGCTAGAATCCATAAAAAAATATGGCAATCCAAATAATATAATAATCGTTGATAGAAACTCTGAAGATGACACACTTGAGATAGCTCGTCGATACGGTTGCAAAATACTAACATCTAAATCGAATTTGGGAACCGCAAGAGTCGAAGGCGCTAGAGCTGCAGAGACTGAGCTAATCGGGTTTGTTGATTCAGATGTTGAACTAACAGAGGGGTGGGTAGAGCTTTTGAGACATGCCTGGAATGGCCAAGAATTATACAAAGATGTTGGGGTCTTCGGTGCATACAGCGAGGGTCCAATTGTTAAAGATTCGCCGTTGGTTTTATATGGAAGAAATGGTGTGTTCGGCTGCATTATTACATATAGATCTCTAATACTGGATTGTCCTGAAATGGAAAAATATTCTAGCGATGAAGATTTCGCTTATGGTCAGTGCATTTTCCGAAAGGGTCTTAAATGGTATATATTTCCAGTTGTGATGCGGCATCATCACGATCTCACTGGTATATCGGAGTACGTCCGAATGCGATGGTATGGGGCGGGTCTCCGCATGCGTGATGGATTCAAATTGGTGAATGTTCGCAGGATTATTGGTGGAGCAGTTGTTGGTATCCCAATGCATAATCCAAACGCCAATTACCTAGAAAATTGGCGCATTAGAATGAATTATTTCTTAGGATATATTCTGTACAAAAGATATTATGAACTTAATCGTAGCAAAAAGAGATAACTCAAAAAGATTACTTTGCTTGGGAAAGCCCATTTTTATATAAATTTACAATGTTATTAGCCGCAACACTCCATGAAAAACGATTCTCTGCAGTTTTCTTAGCGTTTAAACCAAGCTCTTTCGCCCTCTCTTCATTTTTCAGCAGATAAATTAGTTTCTCAGCAATCATATTATCATCTGGCTCCACAAGAAGGCCATTTTTTCCATCTTCTATAGCTTCTGGTATCCCTCCCACAGGAGTTGCCACTATTGGCTTTCCCATGGACATTGCTTCTAGCAGGGCTATGGGCAAACCCTCTCCTAAAGATATATGGGTATAGATGTCACACAGCGATAATGGAACATATGGATTATCCACATCACCTGTGAATATGATAGCATCCTCCAGACCCTCTCTTTTCGCAAAATCCCTCAACTCCGGGGTATACTTGCCCTCGCGGGTAACTATAAGAACTGCAGCAGGGTACTGCTCTTTGACTTTTTTAACGGCTTTAATGAGATATTTAAGACCCATCGCTTTATATTTAAGTGCTGTCATACCCAGTGCCAGCAGAATCGGGTATTGGTCCTTAATTTTAAACTTTCTCTTAAATGCAGCTATCTCTTCTTCAGATACATCTCTTACTGCTACACCTGCATAAGTTATCTCAGTGTTCTTGAAATTTAAACCCCAGATCTCTTCTACACTTGTTTCAAGCTTCTTCGAAACAAACGTAACATAATCGCATTTATCTAGAAGTTTTTGAAGTCCAATCCTTGTCAGAAGTGGCAATTTATCGGTCTTTTCGGGTTCCGTGTGAAATGTATATATCAGCTTAAGTTTTGATCCAAAAACAATTTTATAAATATATGCTGCTAAAAGATAATAATACATTCCTCCATGAGCGTGAATTACATCTGGCCTGATCTTCATTAATAAGCGAAATGCCGATAGCAGTTTGGCGGAAAAGAGCCTGTTTTCGTTTATTTTATAATTTTCTGGATCGTAGCCTTCCTTAAATGCAACTTTTACATCGACGCCTCTTTTCTTGAGTTCCTCAACCAATCCTTCCACGTAACTTCGTATTCCGCCTGAGCATCCTTTCCAGTAAGTAGTGGTCATAAGTACTCTCATACTCATGCATCCTTCTTATCTCCTAAAACTTGGATATATAGATCTGTCAGTTTCTTGCCCACAGCTTTATATGAAAATCGCTGTGCATATGATGCTATATCTTTAGATGAATATGTGTCTATATTCTCAAGGATACAATCCAGCGCATGCGCAAACGCATCTGCATCTCCAGGTGGAACCAAAATGCCCACTTCATCATTTACAATCTCGGGAATGCCACCGACATTTGTAGCCACAACCGGTAAGCCAGATGCCATGGCCTCGATGAGAACACACGGCAGATTTTCCCACAAACTGGGCAGCACAAAGACATCAGCATTTCGCATAAACTCTCCTACATCATGTTTTGGTTTAAATCCATGAAAGCGGATCACCGAGTCCAAACCAAGCCTTTTTGTCATTATCTCATACTCACATCGCATGGGGCCATCACCTATGATATCAAGTATAAAGTCAGAGCGTATAGTTCTGAGAATCTTCAGAGTCCACAAATCCCACCAGTTCTGTTTCAGCATTTCTCGCGCCTTCAAGTCTTGCGCCACCTAATGGCTTTATAGAACGGATTATCCTGCACCCATGACTGCGAGCGATATCCAGAGTTCCATCAGATGAGTCTCTGTCTACTATTATTATTTGATTGGGATGCCCGAATCTCTCAATCGATTTGATAGTTAGCTCCAGCGTTGCAGCAGAGTTCCATGTCGGAATTATGTAGTCGATGCTTTCCAACCACCCTCACCTTCTGTCAGCCCTCTTAGGAGACCAATCAGTTGAATCTCTCTCCGCTCTATCCCAAAAAGACTTTCGATTCTTTTACGTGCGGAATCTCTTTTGTCTGACTTCAGAGCAGTACTTATAGCCTCAGCAGTCGCTCTCTCATCTCCATAGGGAACGTAAAACCCTGTATCTCCCACCACCTCCGGGAGCGCGCCCCGATCTGTAACCACAGGAACACAGCCGCATGCCATCGCTTCCGCAAGTGCCATCCCAAACGACTCTATGTAGGAGAGCTGGCAGTAAACCTTTGCTCTTCTGTAGCAGTCGATGAGCTCATCCTGCGAAACACGCCCGAAAAGCTTCACATTCCGGGTGCTTATGGATCTCAAGGTATTTAAAACGTCCCCGTTAAGTCCGATGATCCAAAATTCGATATCTGAAAGCAAACGCGCGGCCTTGACAAACGTCTCCAGGCCCTTCAGTTTGATGACATTTGTGGAGCCAGATGCAACAGTGAGCACGAGGTCCTCCTTATCTCCTTTTTGGTGAAATTTATTTGTATCTATACCATTATATATAACATACATCCGCCTTGGCTTTGCTCTTGTGAGCACCTCCCTCTCTGTGAAGCGTGAAACGGCCAGAACAACATCGGCATTCTCCAGTGCCAGATCTGCATATTTTCTCTTCAGCCATCCCTGTGTGTACTGGCCGTATCCTATTTCAGGAGCAGACGCAACATCAAATCCACCAGCAACCACTACAGATCTCTTTCCGAGCATCCTGGAGAGAGAAACGCTAAGAAATGAATGGCCAGATGCAAACCAGCTGAACGTGAGATCGGAGCGGGAGATCGAGGATAACATCCTCAGAGCATCGCCTGGCTTTCGATACTGCACCCTGTCCACATCAAAATGCCTAGAGAGAATTTCAAAATCCTGCTGGACAAATGATGAACAATCGTAATATACAAATGTTATCTTCATAAAGCGACAACCTTGATGATTCTAATAATACTGTCATACTCTCATAAACCTAGACGCTCTCATACACCTCTTTCACCCTCTCCACATTCTCCTCCCAGAACCTGTAGTCACCCTCCTTCATCGGCTCCGGCTCTATCTCCATGCTCTCCTCCACGGCTCTTCTCAGATCAGTGCTCCTCACGACCCACAGGTTCTTCCTCCTCTCCTCCAGGGTGATTCCGGATGCGACAACCTGCTTGCCGAGATTCAGGTACTCGTTCAGCTTCCATATGCTCTTATCGGTGGAGTAGGGGGTGAGCGCGTTCTCCGTTCTCGGTATTATGCAGATCCTGGCACTGCTAACAAGAGCCGCGACCCTCTCATGTGGCTGCCAGCCGAACGCCCTCACATTCTTCTTCGCTCTTCTGAGATACCACCATGCGAACGGCCCCCCACCAACGATCCAGAACTCCTGATCCGGGAGATCCCCTGCGACTCTTAAAAGAGAATCGATCCCCTCCTGCTCACAGACCCTGCCAACGAATATCACAGCATTTGAGGTTGCTGATTCAGCGCCAAGCTCTGCGAAGCTCCTCCTCGGGTAATTCGGTATCACATGAACATCTTTATCAGGTGCATAGGCCCTGGCCTTCTCCCTCAACGGGGTGTTCACTGTGGTTATCATATCCGCGGCCTCCGCCAGCTGCCGCTCGAAATGCTCGCATGCGCTCTTTGCGATGGAACCGAAGCGTAGCTGCGTCTCCACACCCCACGGGGATCTGTAATCGTATATCAGGCGTTTGTATCCCGATCCCCTCAATCCAGGAAGCCAGTGGTATATCACATCAGGAACGTTGAAGAGATGAACGACATCAGGCCTCTCTCTCAAAATGGTCTCTCTGGCCTTCCTGGCTATCGAGATCCAGTTGACTGTATCAAACCTAGGCACGATCGTTTCGTACCCCAGCTCTTTCAGCGTCGCCTCGAAGAGCCTGAGCCTCGTCGTCTTCTCCGGCTGGTTCGCCAGAAGCAGGACCTTCATCTGGCCTCATCCCCCCGCAGCCCTCTCCAGAACGCCCTCGTACCTCGCTGCAATAGCGCGCCAGTCATACCTCTCGGCGATCGCCCTGTACTTTCTCTGATCATGTGATCTCTCCAGGATACGTTTAACCTGAGATATGAAGCTCTCCCTGTCGTCGTAGTAGTACAGGCTGTCTCCAAGAAGCCTCTCGAGCGAGACCATTCTGGTTGTAAGAACAGGCCTGCCACATGAGAGGTAGTTGAAGATCTTGCCGCCTGCAGCATACTCGTTCTTCTTCATCTTCCTCAGCGGATTCAGACCTATATCCATGGCTGAGATGTACCTGCTGAGCTCGGAGTACGGCACACTTCCAGTGAATACGACCCTGTCGCCAACTCCGAGCCTCTCAGCCATACCCTTTATGCGCTCGCCATAGTCTGTGAAGAGGCTTGGGCCTACAACAAGAAGGGTGACATCGAGCTCAGGAAGAGCGCTGACCACGGTCTCCAGATCGACCCAGTACTCCAGCGATCCAACATAGCCGATCACATTCCCAGTCAGTCCAAGGGCACCCTTGGCCTCATCGATATCCATCGGCCTGAGAAGGCCTGTGTCGACGCCGTTCGGTATCACCTCTATCTCACGAACGCCGATGCCCCTGAGATACTCCTTGAGCTCCTGAGTCACGGTTATCACCGTCCTGGCGTGCCTGAGGTTGTATCTGGTTATGGCCCTGACCCCGAGTTTGACAGCCCTCCCGAATATCGACCCAGGGTAGTATATCGAGGCAGATTCCTCCAGATGATCGAGGTAGTCGAAGACCACCGGCGTTTTTGTCAGGTTTGCCATGAAGGACGGGAGGATGTTCGCTGAGAGGATGACGTCAGAGTCCCTGGCAGCATCGCGGATCACGCGGAGATGGGAGAGAGCGCTTGTGATGTAGTAGACAGACGGATCCTCGGCCCTGGAGGATCCCGCCCTCACAAGGGCACATCTCGTCCATCTCGGGCTGTTGTCTCTGAACTTCGAGAGCTCAAAGTGCAGGACGCGCACATCATGCCTCTCCGCTATGATATCGAATATGAAGTTCAGCCTGTTCGGAAACGGGTGTCTTATCCAGTCGGTTGTCGGTATGACCAGTATCTTCATCGGCGATCTGAGTGAGAATCACCAAAATATATAAACTAGCTGCATATCTGGTCTCTGTTAAGGGCGTGAGAATCTGAAGGCTGTCATACTTGCTGCCGGAGAGGGGCACAGGTGCAGGCCCCTGACCCAGACGAGGCCCAAGGTCATGCTCCCTTTGGCAAATATGCCTTTCATGGAGCATGTCGTCCGAGCCCTTGTGGACAACGGGATTGAGGATATCGTGGCGGTCGTGGGCTATCAGAAGGAGCGGGTGATGGATTACTTTGAAGATGGCTTGAAGTTCGGCGCCCGCATAACCTACGTCTTCCAGGAGGAGCGTCTGGGCACAGCACACGCGCTCCGCAGGGCCAAGGAGCACATCGATGATCAGTTTCTGGTTGTGAATGGAGACAACATCCTGGACAGCAGAGCGGTCAGGGATCTTCTTAATGCAGAGGGCGATTACGTAATCCTCGGCGCGCTCAGGGAGCATGCTGGGGATTACGGGGTTCTCGTGGTTGATGGAGATACAGTGAAGCAGATCTACGAGAAGCCCGGCAGGGCCTGCGCGGGCATCGTGAACACTGGCGCGTACAAGATGATGCCCGAGATCTTCGAGGAGATACCGAAGACGCCCATATCCGAGCGTGGGGGCTACGAGATCACCCAGACGCTGAGCCAGATGATGGAGAAGGGGGTGAAGATCAGGGCGGTCGTAACAAAGGGCATCTGGGGCGATGCTGTGTTCGCCTGGGATCTGCTCGCTGCGAACAGCATTGCAGCCGGTTTGATGAAGACAGAGATTTATGGTGAGATCGAGGATGGCGCGGTCATCAGAGGACCGGTCTCGCTCGGAAAGGGCAGTCTGATCAGATCCGGCTCGTACATAATAGGGCCTGTGCTCATAGGAGAGGGATGCGACATAGGCCCGAACGTCACGATCCTCCCATCGACGACCATTGGGGACTCAGTGCGCGTTGGATCCTTCACAGAGATCAGGAACAGCATCCTGATGAGAGGGTCAAGGACAGGATCGATGTCGGTGATATCAGACTCTGTCATCGGAGAGGACTGCTGGCTTGGAGATATGTGTTTGATTGAATCAGGCAGGTCGCTTGCAGAGGTCGAGGGCGAGTTCTACAGAGCTGAGTTTGGAGCAGTGATCGGCGATTCTGTTGTGACGGGAAGCAGAGTTTTGATGATGCCGTGCAGCGTCGTGGGGTCCGCCGCCAAACTCGGGTCTGGTGTCACGATCCGCGGCAGCGTGGAGCGTGGGAGTCGGGTGGTTTAGATGTGCGGAATTGTGGCCTACATAGGCACTGAGAAGGCAGGCCCCATACTCTTCGATACGCTCAGGAGGCTCGAGTACAGGGGCTACGACTCCGCGGGTATTGCCGTATCATCAAACGGCAGCATGAAGGTTTTGAAGGCTGCTGGCAGGATATCAGATCTCGAGATCGCCTACAGATCTATGGGGGAGCCGGGGGGATCAATGGGCATCGGCCATACAAGATGGGCCACACATGGGCGACCCAGCGATGAGAATGCGCATCCACACACCTCTGGAAGCGTAGCGGTTGTGCACAACGGTATAATCGAGAACTATCTCGAGCTCAGGGAGCAGCTGAGGGATAAAGGGTATGTCTTCACATCTGAGACAGACAGCGAGGTTCTGGCGCATCTCATCAATTACTACTACAATGGGGAGACGAACGGAGAGCTCGCAGCATCGGTCTCGAGGGCTCTGAAGGATGTCAGGGGATCCTATGCAATAGTCGCCATGGCGTCAGGTCTTCCGTACCTCGTATGCGCGAGGAAGGACAGCCCGCTGGTGATTGGTATAGGAAGATCCTCGAATTACATCGCCTCTGATGTCCCTGCGCTCCTGCCGTACACGCGCGACGTCATAAGGCTCCGTGATGGGGAGATCGCGGTAGTTCACAAGGATAAGATCGAGATAATGGATATCTCGGGAGCGGTGCGCGAGCCAGCAATTGAGCGCATCACATGGGATGCAGACGCAGCGGAGCGCGGCGGCTATCCGCACTTCATGCTCAAGGAGATCCACGAGCAGCCGAGGGCGGTTCAGGAGACGCTTGCCGGCAGGGTCTCGGAGATGGAGGGCGACGTCAGGCTTGACATTGGACTTAACCAGTGGGAGATACAGACCCTGCAGAGGGTATCGATACTGGCATGCGGCACATCATACCACGCTGGCCTTCTGGCACGCTACTTCTTCCCCCGCACAGCCGGCGTGCCTGTAGATGTTGAGGTCGCTTCCGAGTTCCAGCACATGCAGCTCCGCCCTGGGACTCTACTGGTGGCGATATCGCAGTCAGGAGAGACGGCGGACACGCTCATGGCGCTGAAGAAGGCGAAGACATGTGGAGTCAAGAGCCTCGCGATAACAAACGTTGTCGGGAGCTCGATAACAGAGATCGTAGATGCCACGATATACACGAGATGCGGTCCTGAGATAGGGGTCGCGGCCACGAAGACGTTTGTCGGGCAGCTCGTGGCGTTGTTCCTCCTGGGGATCAGGCTCGGCAGGGCCAGGAACCATCTGCTCCCTGAGCAGGGAAGAAGGCTGCTCGGAGAGCTCTCGCGCCTGCCAGGACACATCCAGACAGTTCTGGAGAGACGGGATCAGATAAGGGAGATAGCCCAGAGGTTCGCTGGCGCGGACATATACTTCTTCATAGGCAGGGATATCCTCTACCCGATAGCTCTTGAGGGCGCCCTGAAGATGAAGGAGATCGCGTACATACCAGCAGAGGGATATCCGGCAGGCGAGCTGAAGCATGGCCCTCTCGCGCTGATCACCGAAGGCACCCCTGTCGTTGCATTCGCGACCTGTGGAGATAAGATATACTCCAACATGAAGGAGGTCAGGGCTCGCGGCGGGGAGGTGATAGCTTTCGCCGCGGAGGGGGACAGGGAGGCAGCTGAGATCACCGACACGGTCGTTGAGCTGCCGAGGACGCTGCCGGTATTCTCCGCGGTCCTCTGCACTGTGGGGGTTCAGCTACTCGCATATTACACCGCACAGATCCTGGGAAGGGAGATCGACAAGCCCAGAAACCTGGCGAAGAGCGTCACGGTGGAGTAAAACATCAGGATCAACCGATCCAGAGCTGGAGGACCTCCCGCTGAGGTTACAAGGAGGGGCATGCACTCGAACCTCCGGCAATACGGCTTTGGCGGTCTTTTCAGCCTAACTTAACCACTTGATGTCTCGTACGTCCGCACGATGGGCTCATGATCGGCATGTTCTAGCAGATCGATTCGCAATGTGTTCGTGGATATGTTCAGGTACAGGATCATTTTTATTACCATAATCCTTAAATATAGAACTTATTAATCACCGTTTTGTGATTAGTATGAAGAAAGCGATATTGCTCTTGATTTTATCGCTGATTGCTGTTCACTCAGCATATGCTGAGCCGATCAAGATAGTGGCCACGACCTCCACCCTTGAGGATCTCATAAAGGGCGTGGGCGGGGATAACGTCGATGTCACCTACATAGTCTCCTCCGGCGTATGCCCTGACCACTGGGATCTTAAGCCATCGCAGGTTGCCGCCCTGAATGAGGCGAGCATAATAGTCCAGCACGGGATGGAGGGGTGGCTGAAGAACATCACACGGCCTGATCAGAAGGTGATAGTCCTCTCTGGTCCCTGGAACACGCCTCAGATGGCGATAAACAAGACGATGCAGATCGCGGCTGCCCTCAAAGAGGCCGATCCGGAGCATGCAGAGGAGTATGATCAGAGAGCAACCATACTGGTCGAGCGCTTCCAGAATGTATCCGAAGTGCTGAGCGAGAGGGCGAGGGCAGCTGATACGAAGAACGTGAAGGTACTGTGCATGGAATGGCAGTCAGGCTTCGTCTCATGGATGGGATTTGATATAGTGAAGACTTATGCCTCAGAGGAGAAGCTCTCGCTGAAGGATGTGGACGATCTGATAAAAGTGGGCAGAGAGAACAACGTCACCGTAGTCGTGGACAACCTCCAGAGCGGTGTCAGGGTTGGCGAGCAGATCGCCAGCGAGATAAACGCCACCCATGTGATCCTCACCAACTTCCCTGGAGCGGTCGAGGGAACAGAGACGCTCGATAAGATGATCCTCCACAACGGCGAGGCGCTGCTTGCAGCGGTCAGCGCAGCCGCTTGATGCCCACTCCTTTGGAGCTCCCAGACTTTTTTATCCAGGCCGATCGACGGTATACCCCGCAGAGCCCGTAACACGGCCAGCCGTTCAGAGCAGGCTTCTCCTGTCAGCCAGCCCCAGCAGGTTCAGCAGCCCCAGCAGGTTCTCTCTGGATATCGACCCGTCGGAGACCTTCTTCAGCACATCCTTCGCATTGAATGCCACTCCCAGGCCTGCATTCTGTATCATTATACAGTCGTTCGCCCCATCTCCGACTGCAACGATGTTGTCCGGGCTTATCCCCTCCATCTCAGCGAGCCGCTTGACAATCTCTCCCTTCGCTTCTGCATCGATGATCTCGCCCTTGATCTCTCCTGTCAGACGACCGTCCTGTATCTCGAGCTCATTAGCGAATGTGTAGTCGAAACCCAGGCGCTCCTTCAGGACATCTGTGAAGTATGTAAAACCGCCACTTATGAGCGCTATCTTGTAGCCCATCTGCTTCAGGTGGTGTATGAGCTCCTCAGACCCTGGAGTAAGGGTGAGCTGATCAGCTATCTCCTTCAGTGCCGAGACCGGCATGCCCTTCAGAAGCCTCACACGGCGTCTGAGCGACTCCTCAAAATCGATCTCGCCGTTCATCGCCCTGTCAGTTATCATCCTCACCTCCTCATCGACGCCAGCGAAGCTTGCAAGCCTGTTTATTATCTCGAAGTCCACAATCGTCATATCCATGTCGAAGACGATCAGACGCTTCTCCTTTCGCGCCTTATCCAGCCTCTGGACCACAACATCGAGTCCAAGACGCTCGCACTCTGACCTTATCCACTCCCTGCACTCATCAGGATCCGCATCCCCGAAGTCCATCACGAACTCTATCGATATCAGATCACCGCGAGCTGTCACCGCAGCCCTCTCGATGTTTATGTCCTTGGCAGATGCGACAGATGCAACATCTCTTATTATGCCGACCCTGTCCCTTGCGAGTATCGTGACCACGTAGAGGTTCTTTCTGCTTCTTCTTATTCCCCGGTATCTCTCCAGCGGCAGGAACATGCACTGCACGCCCAGCGTCTCTGAGCGTCTATGCATCTCCATCTCAAGCTCTTTTGGGTTGATTCCGGCTCTGCTGAAATCCGCAACCACAGACATGACGAACAGACCCTGGAGAACCCTCTGATCCATGTCCACTATGTTCACGTTCCGCTCTGCAGGGAGCTGGAGTATATCACGTATGAGGCCCGGCCTGTCCCTGCCCACAAACGATATCACCCACAGGTCTTTAAAATGATCTTCAGCATCGACGCTCATAATCGGTATGCTCCTTCGGCCAGCTCAAACGTAGGTCTGCTGTCTGAATCCGAGCTCCGCTGTGCAGATCGCGCACGCTGAAATGCTGACAGCCCTTGATCTCACTTTCATGCACCCCCTGAGAGCGGGCATTCAGATGGCTTCTGCGACTCTGAGGAATCTGATCTGACCTGTGCTCCTGCGCGCACACAGGAAGTCTGCAGACGGCTGACATTGGGCTTGATGGATGCGTTTCTAGTATTTAGACTTGAAGACAGCCGGGGTCTGATTCATGAGTCGCACTGACCGCTGGATTCACTGGCTGTCACGGATGCTCTCCACAGTGCCTCTCCAAGATCCCTGTACATCCTGGAGAGGGCATCTCCTGCTGTTATCGCCATGCTTCCCCTCTCTCCGGAGACGACCAGAAGCACATCGCCGGTGTCAGGGATCATCAAGCAGATCCCCTTCTCCTTCCACGGGTAGATTCTGCGCTCTGCGCCCGGGATATCCCAGGCAGATGTATCTGCGGGACATACAGCTCTGATCGATACACCACGGCCCAGCATGCTTCTGATACCTTCATCGACATGCAGGAATATGTTGTACAGATCCCCCATCCTCTTGAGCAGAGATGGATTGATTATGAGTATATCCCTCTCCGCTCTTGAGAGCATCTCCATAACTTTCTCGTACACCCTGCCTGCTCCCTGATGCACCCAGATCCCCATCTCTGCTTCGCGCTCGGTGCCCTCAGCAGAGTACACCTCCTCCAGCGCGCGCAGCGCAGTCTCTGCATCGGTCATGAAGCTGCTCTTCAGCCGCTCGAGCGCTGCCGCTGGATCCGTCACCCTGTAACGCATTGGCTTGGAGGGTTGGACTTCCACTATGCCCCTCATCACAAGCCTTTTCAGAGCGCCATAAACTGCAGGCCTGGGTATCCCCGATATCTGATGGATCTCAGAGGCTATCCCTGCCTTGAGCCTGGTCAGTGCTGTGTAAACCCTTGCCTCGTACTCTGTGAGCCCGAGGTCGCGCAGAGCTTTGATGGCATTCTTCTCCGACATCCTGTACGTATCTCTGATAGAAGGTTTTATATGTCTTTCCGTAAAGTAACAGTATGGTCGTTATGACATTAAATACAATAGACAGAGTTGTGGCTTCCGTCTGTCCGGTGTGTCTCAGGACTTTAAGTGCGCGCATATTCCAGCAGGGGCAGACGGTCATGATTCGGAAGTCCTGTCCGGAGCATGGAGAGTTCGAGGATGTCTATTGGTCGGATGCCGATCTTTACAGGAGGTTTGTCAGATACGCTGAGACCGGCAGAGGCATAGAGAACTTCATCACAAAAGGAGACTGCCCGTTCAGCTGTGGCCTGTGTGATAACCACAAAACATCAACGCTTCTCGCAAACATAGATGTTACGACTAGATGCAACCTCGCATGCCCGATATGCTTTGCAGATGCATCCCCAAAAAGGGTCTACGAGCCCACAATGGAGCAGATCGAGAGGATGCTGAAGATCCTGCGGGAGGAGCGGCCTGTCCCATGCCAAGCTGTGCAGTTCTCAGGCGGTGAGCCGACTGTACGTGAAGATCTCCCGGAGATAGTGGCTCTCGCCAGGAGCATGGGATTCACGCAGATACAGATCGCCACAAATGGCCTGAGGCTTGCGTCCCATCCTCATCTGGCGCGACGGCTCTGCGAGGCAGGACTGAGCACTGTCTATCTCCAGTTCGATGGAGTGGATGCAGGTCCGTATATCAAAATGAGGGGGAGGGATCTCCTCGGCGTGAAGCTCAGCGCGATAGAGTCCTGCAGGAGAGGGGGACTGAGAAGCGTGGTTCTCGTCCCGACGGTGGCGAAGGGCGTGAACGACTTCCAGTTAGGTGACATCATCAGATTCGCGAGCCAGAATGTGGATGTCATCCGCGGGGTCAACATGCAGCCCATATCCTTTGCTGGGAGGGTCGAGGAGGCGGAGCGAAGATCAAATAGAATCACCATACCAGACCTCCTGCGTTCGATCGAGGAGCAGACTGATGGGCAGGTCTCGAGGGAGGATTTCTATCCAGTCCCGTTCGTAGCCCCGATCTCAAGGGTTGTGGAGGTGCTCACCGAGAGACCTACGTTGATCTTCACAGTCCATCCCTGCTGCGGTGCCGCAACATACGTCTACTGCGAGGAGGACCGGCTGATACCCATAACCAGGTTCGTGGATGTGGAGGGCCTGATGGAGAGGCTCAAGGATATCCTCCGGGATTACAACGGATCAAAGATATCGAAACTCAGGATCCAGGGGGCACTCCTGAAGGATCTCCTCGGGTTTATAGACGAGAGCAGAGCCCCGAAGGATCTGCACATCACAAAGCTCCTGATGAATGTTCTGAGGACAGGCACGTTCGACTCCCTGCGGGAGTTCCACTCCAGGAATCTGTTCATAGGCGCCATGCACTTCCAGGATCTCTACAACCTCGATCTCGAAAGGGTGAGCAGATGCGGTATACATTACGCCACTCCGGATGGCAGGATCATACCGTTCTGCACATACAACACGATCCACAGGAGCGAGGTGGAGGACCGCTACTCCATCGCGGAGACATGCGCACCTGCACAGCGTGTGGAAGTGCCTCCCGTCACGTAACCCCCTCATTTGCGTAAATCCGGCATGCAGATCGGCACAGCGACTTTGCCATTCGAACTGGCCGATCTCTTATGCGCAGCTGCATGCCACACACTCGCACCTTCGCGGATTCGTCCGGACACATGTAGGAGGATAGCATATGAGATACTCTGTGGAATTGATCTCTCCAGATAGAAAGATCGAGCTCGCCGAGGAGTATGCGGATCAGGTTCTGTATGAGGTGAAGTCTGAGATATACGGATGCTGCATAAAGCTTCTCACAGCAATGCGTGATGTGAAGAGCAGGTGGGAGGAGAGCTTCTACTTCATGTCCCAGAGCATCCGCTCTCACGGGCGGATGTATGTTGTGAATGACCCAGGCGGGAAGAACCGCGTTATGTACGATCCCCAGTCTAAGACCGCATTTCTTGTGAATTTCGATTACTATGGATGGATAAAGTCGCTTGCTTTATCGCTCGCTGGAGACATCCTGGAGGATGAGCACGGTATCCACTCGGTGCATGGCGCATGCCTCGATCTAGATGGCAAGGGAATATGCATCATCGGAGGCTCCGGCACAGGAAAGACGACTCACACCTACGGCCTTCTCAGGGATCCCAGGGTGCGGGTGGTATCGGACGACTGGTTCTTCGGAAGGATCTACGGCAGAGACGTACTGGGCTACGGATCCGAGAAGAACTTCTACATAAGATCTGAGCTCTCCAGCATCTGGAAGGAGTTCTCCTGGCTTGTGGAGAGGGCTGAGCTCGATTCCATGGGGAGGGGTGTGGTCGACCTCAGGTGGGCCATAGGTAAGGGCAGGATACTCCCTCTCACCACGATACGGCATGTGTTCATACTCAAACGGGATCATTCGGACGACCGGATCGCGCGTCTCTCTCCAGAGGATGCCCTCCAGATAGTCGAAAAAAACGGTTACTTCAACCCCCATCTGCTCGTCGATGGGGATCTCAAGAGGAGGATCCGGAGCGGGTTCTTCAGGGCGATGCTCTCGAGCTCATCTGTATGGGAGGTCAACACCACAGGAACGCCTGAGGAGACCCAGTCCATGATAAGAGATGCGATTGGCGTTTAGAGGTTCCTGTGTCTCTTTTTCTGCATCTCGATACCGATCATGACATTGTTTGATTGAGTGTTGATCGCAGCATAAACTTCACAGAATCACACCAGAGGGAAACCGATATCTCCAACCTCCTGACATCTCATTATCATGACAAATGCTCTTTATCAGGATGACAGCTACCTGCGCAGCTTTGATGCAATCGTCACCGATGTTGATGACTCCGGAGTGTACCTCGACAGGACTGCATTCTATCCGAGATCTGGCGGCCAGCCATCAGATTGGGGAATCCTGATCAGAGGCGATCAGGCCTTCAGAGTTGAAAGCGTGGAGCTGTCCGAGCGTGGCATATGCCATCGCGCTCATGGACTCTCTCCTGGAGATGAGGTCAGGGGTGAAATAGATTGGGAGAGGAGGTACAGGATCATGCGGAGCCATACAGCGTGCCATATCCTGAGCGCGGTGATATTCAGGGAGACCGGAGCGCTGATAACCGGAAACCAGATCGACATTGACAGGTCCAGGGTTGACTTCAGCCTCGAGGCATTTGACAGAAGCATGATTGAGACGTACGTGGGAATGGCAAACGATCTCATAAAAGAGGGCCACCCAGTGAGGGTGAGGGTTCTGAGTAGAGATGAGGCGATGGGGATCCCGGATCTCGTAAGGCTGGCCATGAACGTTCCGGAGCGGGAGAGCGTGAGGGTAATAGAGATCGAGGGTGTGGATCTCCAGGCATGCGGTGGCACACATGTCAGGAACACCTCAGAGATCGGGGAGATGAGGCTCGTTAAGGCGGAGAACAAGGGGAAGAGCAACAGAAGGGTGTACTTCGAGCTGGTGGGATGATGCACATAATGGAGCTTCTCGGGAGATGCAGGGTCAAGGTGAAGGACGAGAAGGTGGTTGAGGCCACAGAGCCGCTCATAGAGTGGTGCCCTCTTTTCGACAAGGTTCGTGGGATAAAGAAGATAACATCCGAGGCGGCTGCCAGGAATGCCGAGTTCCGCATAAGAGAGCACGGGATGTTCACGCCCAGGCGGAAACTCGAGATGAAGACTTTCGTGAGCTTTGGTGCCTCTGAGACGCTGATGACAGGCATCTCCAGGGGGCTCATCGAGGCAGCGGTCACGGTTTGTGATGGGGCAGGCACAGTGGTATCCGACTCGCCCTCGCTCGTTCAGGGTATGGGCGGCTGGATCTCTGGGCTTCTGGAGACCGAGCCGATACCGGAGGTTATAGAATACATCGAGCGGAAGGGCGGCACAGTGCTCTCTCCCAGGGATGCAAAGATCGATCAGGTGGAGGGCGCGAGAATCGCTGCGCAGAGGTACAAGAGGTTCGCTGTCACAGTCGCAGATGCGGAAACTGCATTCGAGCTGAGAAAGCTGGAGCAGGAGACAGGCTGCAGGATACTGATTGTGGGGGTACATCTTACTGGCATATCCAGGGATGATGCCGAACGGCTTCTCTCCGCTGCTGATATAGTGACGGGCTGCGCCTCAAAGCACATACGGGATCTCGTAAAACCTCTCGTGCAGGTTGGAACCGCGGTGCCCCTCTTCGGCCTGACCCAGTGGGGCAAGGAGCTTCTTGTGGAGCGCGCAAAGGACGTTGAGCAGCCCATACTCATAAACACAATGCCCCTGCCGGTACTGCCGGAGCATAAGCAGCCCAGGCCCCTGATCTGACAGGAGATCATGGCCCAGATCACAGTGCATCTGAGCCCTGCACCCCAGCCTGGAGCATCGGATGCGTCTTTGTCAGGCCTTCGCCGAAGCGGGAAGAGCGGGGTGAGTCCCTTCGGGGGGAAAAGGCCACTTCACCCTTCAACTCTGGCTATCACCTCTGCAGGATCGTACCTCAGGCGTATGATCCTGCTCCTACCCCGCATCCCGGAGCCTGTGAATCTTGTTTCTACAAGCTTCAGAGCCTCAAGCCTCTTCAGGGTCTCGTAAAACTTCGTGTAGCCCGCCTCTGCGAACTCCTGATAGATGCGGTACAGCTCCCCGGATTGCGCTTTGCCTTCGGGCTGCTCTGCGATGATCCTCAGCAGAGTACGCTCGTCCCTGCTCAGAGATCTGATCGCGTGCTCTAGATGCAGAAATCTGGAGCTTCTGAACGCTTTTCTCACATCCTCCTCTGATATGCTCCTGGATGCTCTTCTCTCTGCTTCCATTCCGGCGCGCTTGAGCAGGTCTATTCCCACCCTGAGATCGCCGGATTCTGCGGTGAGATCCACCACAAGATCAAGAACGTCCTGAGATAAAACACCTTGATGAAGTCCGAGCTGTGCCCTCCGAGAGAGTATCGCGAATATCTCATCTCTTCTGTACGGTGGAAACAGTATCTCCTCCGGTCTGAAGACGGACTCAACCCTGGGATCAAGGATGTATTTCATGTATGGCTCGCTGTGTGCAGCTATCACACCTGCCCTGAATCCGGGCAGCGACTCATGAGATCGGAGAAGGGTATAAAGGATGTGATCGATCTCTTTCTCAGAGAAGAGATAGCTGACATCATCCAGAGCCACGATCAGAACGATCTCCCGGGATGAGAGCTCTTTTGCTATTTTATCGAAGAGGCGCTGAAAGGAGATGCCGCTGGCGGGAGGGGAGATGCCGAAGACCTTTCTGTATATCTTCGAGAAGATGCCGTATCGTGTCCCGTCTATCTGGCAGTTTATATGGACGGTGATCACGCTTCGTGTATGCTTCTCTATCTCCTCGAACAGCTTTATTATCGCGGTGGTCTTGCCGGTGCCGGGGGGGCCCAGGCAGAGTGCGTTCACAGGCCTGGCTCCACGAATGGCAGGCCGCACGCAGAACCTGAGGCTCTTCATCTGAGCCTCTCTGTGATCGAAATGCTCCGGCACATAATCCAGCTCAAAAACCTCAGGGTCCTTGAAGAGCGTCTCATCCCAGAGAAGCATGTCATCTTTCATCGGCTTCAATCCACTATTCTAGAACAACTATATATATGTCTGTGCATCGAAAGAGTTCTACAAAGGAGGGAGTATATACGACGGACACGCAGGCTGGAGCGCAGGAGCATGAGGAAGCAAAGACAAAGATGCCGCAGTTCCTGCCGAAGCTTAGGGGCCAGCAGGTAATGGTAAGGATGAACGATGGCAGGCCGCTGAGTGGCAAGCTTGTCTCGTTCAACGCATACGAGATAGTGCTCGATGCAGGGCCCAGGACATATCTGCTCTTCAAGCACGCCATTGCCAGCATAGAGGTTCCAAAGGGAATCCTAGACTGAGATGCCTGGGAACATCGTCCACGGTATGCAGCTGAAGATCAGAGCTAGCGGTTATAATCTCAGGGCTTCAGAGAACTTGCAGTGCTGTGTTGAATAATTAAGAGCTCTAAGGTCGAGAGCTATCGATTTTTACTAGGATTGCAATTCGTATGAATCCAGCCTATGCTATCGGATTCTCAAACAGTATTCAACACAGCAAGCTTTTGGAAACATTTTTATAGACGAAGGAAGGAAGCAACCTGTCGGCTCTCATCGGGCCGTGCGTTCGAATTGCAGGAACTGTTGTAAAGAGGGTGTCTTGGAATGAACCTTAGAAGGCCGAATGCCAATGAGGCCACAGGGACGTTCAACCGCTCGCGGGATGTCGTCCCGATGTCTGGCATATGCAGCAGGTGCGTGGATGGATGCAGAGGCGGCTGTGAGACCTGGCTCTCATCGTTCAGAGGAAGAGAGGTGCTCTATCCAGGTCCTTTTGGGGAGGTGACTGCGGGAGCCGATAAGAACTATCCTGTGGATTACTCGCATCTGAACATACAGGGTTACGCTGTCGGTGCTTACGGTCTCCCTGAGGGAGTCGAGCCGGATCCGGACACCGCGCTCTTCCCGAATGTCAATACAGAGACCGAGTACGGCTGGACCAGGAAGGTGAGGATGAGAGTGCCGATATTCACCGGTGCTCTTGGCTCCACCGAGATAGCCAGGAAGAACTGGGAGCATTTCGCAATAGGCGCAGCCATATCCGGAATAACTCTTGTCTGTGGAGAGAACGTCTGCGGCGTCGATCCGGAGCTTGTACTTGGAAGCGACAACAAGGTCAAAAGGTCTCCTGAGATGGACAGGAGGATAGAGACTTACAGGAGGTTCCACGAAGGCTATGGCGAGATCCTGGTGCAGATGAATGTGGAGGACACGCGCCTGGGCGTTGCCGAGTACGTCTCATCGAAACACAACCTTGAGACCATAGAGCTCAAGTGGGGGCAGGGCGCGAAGTGCATCGGCGGCGAGATAAGGGTGCCTTCGCTGGAGAGGGCGCTTGTGCTCAAGAGAAGAGGTTATGTTGTGCAGCCAGATCCGGAGGATCCGGCGATCCAGGCAGCATTCAAGGAGGGCGGAATAAAGGAGTTCGAGCGCCATTCGCGCCTGGGATTCGTTACAAAGGAGGGATTCCTCAGAGAGGTCGACCGTCTCAGAGATCTCGGCTTCAAGCGGATCACGCTCAAGACCGGCGCTTACTCCATGGTTGAGCTCGCGATGGCCATAAGGTTCGGCGCCGAGGCGCATCTGGATCTCATCACAATAGACGGAGCTCCGGGCGGCACCGGAATGAGCCCATGGCCGATGATGAACGAGTGGGGAATACCCACGTTCTATCTGGAGGCTCTTGCGTACGAGTTCTGCGAGCGGTTATCAAGGCGGGGCATGCGCGTCCCTGATATAGCGATGGCAGGCGGATTCTCAACAGAAGACGGTGTGTTCAAGGCGATTGCGATGGGCAGCCCTTACGTGAAGGCGGTCTGCATGGGAAGGGCCCTGATGATCCCTGGCATGGTCGGGAAGAACATCCAGAAGTGGCTTGAGACAGGGGATCTGCCAAAGACCGTGGCGAAGTACGGGCAGCGGCCTGAGGAGATATTCGTGAGCTATGAGGAGCTCAGGGCCAAGTACGGAGAGGATATCAAGAACATACCGCTTGGCGCTGTCGCGATCTACACCTACTGCCAGAAGTTCAGGACCGGTCTGCAGCAGCTCATGGCAGGCTCGAGGAACTTCAGCATCTCCTCGATATCGAGAAAGGACCTCATGGCGCTCACAGAGGATGCCGCCAGGATCTCTGGCATACCCTATGTCATGGATGCGTACAGGGATAAAGCCCTGGAGATCCTCGACTGGATGGGAGAGTGAGAACCTCCCAGCGTTCTTTTTTGCGTTCTGCTTGTCAACGTCTGGCTTCTGGGACCAATCATTCATTCGCGGCAGCGCATGGCAGAACCAATGCCGTTGCAGGCAAATTGTCAGTGGATACGAGCGACAGCAGATTCTTTGCGCTTCTGAAACTCATCTATCAGCAAAAGCATTATCAAACCCCTGTTTGACCTAGGTATAATGAACCGCAAGCTTTTGATGAAGGGCAAGGTGAAGGAGGCATACGATCTCGGCTCACAGCTGGAGTTCCAGTTCACCGATAACATCTCGGTCTTCGACAAGATCATACCGACAAAGATACCCCACAAGGGAGAGACGCTCTGCAGAGAGGGCGTCTTCTGGTTCGAGCGCGCTGAGCGGATGGGAATAAGGAACCATTTCATCAGATACCTCCCGCCAGCCGGGATGATTGTGAGGAAGGTCAGCATAGTGCCGCCGGAGCGTATAACCAGTGAGACGAAAGGACATCTGATACCGCTGGAGTTCATATGCAGATGGTATGTTGCAGGCTCGCTCTTCGACCGGCTCGAGTCGGGAGAGATGGAGCCGGAGGCTCTTGGATTTCCGCGGGGGAGAAGGGTCTCCTATGCAGAGCAGCTGCCAGAGCCCTACATAGAGGTCTCCACGAAGCTTGAGAAGACCGACAGGCTTCTGAGCAGGGACGAAGCGCTGGATCTGGCGAGGCTCAGCCCAGAGGAGTTCGAGGAGATCGAGGAGACGATAATCAGGATAGATGAGGATATCAGGAGATGCGTGGAGCCCAGGGGTCTCATACATGTGGATGGAAAGAAGGAGTTCGCCTTCGATGAGAACAGGGAGATCATGGTGGTGGATGTATACGGCACAGCAGATGAGGACAGGTTCTGGGATAAAGCCCTTTACGAGGAGGGCAATTACGTCGATCTGAGCAAGGAGTATGTGCGGAAGTACTACAGGCAGATCGGCTACAGGGATTTACTGTACAAAGCTCGAGGCTCGAAGGTGCCGGAGCCGGATATTCCGCCCCTGCCAGATGAGATCGTGCGCAAGACTAGTGAGATTTACATCCAGCTCTATGAGAGGATCACGGGCGAGAGGTTCGTGCCAGCAGGCACATGATCCCTCTTTTGTATCTCTTTGAAGAAACGCTCCAGGCCATCTGGTGATGAACGCGCCAGCAATATGCCTGCACGGCCGCAAAATTGGAGATGCAGGATTGAACTTCTGTATCCTGAAAGGTCATGCATGTGGTCTCTCAGTTGGACCTCTGGAGAAGCACATCGTACAGCTTCTCCCAGTTGAGGGTTGTCGCGACGCAGCCTGCTGTGGTGAGAGAAACGCCTATGGCCGGTATTCCATGGCTGTGGCAGAGTATGAGCCCCTCCTTTATCTCCATCTCGCATCCCACGCCGACTATGCCCTTTGGATGGTACCTCTGAATGATGCGCTTTATAAAACTCGATCCCGGAACGACAAAGAACCTGTAACCTCTTGATTCGGCGAGCCTTTTCGCCTCCCCTATGCCGCACCTGCCGCATCCCACGCATATTATCCCTTCTGGCGTGAGCTTTGCAGGGCAATCGATGGATCGCAGGCACTGGGGCATGAAGACGAACCTCTCCTCTACGGGCGTGGCATAGAACTTGCCTCTGTTGATGTAGTTCATCAGAGATATCCCGACGTCGTCCACGATCTTATCGTCTGCACGGGCCAGCCAGAATATCGCCTTGACGAAGCTCTCCAGAAGGCTTATGCCTATGAGCATCGGCCTGGCCAGGAAATACCTTCCCGTCTTGAAGGAGATGCCGACGAGCAGCGCGATGATGAGCGAGAGGAGAAATGAGATTATAACAGCAAGCACCACTGCTTTTCCGACAAACAGGTAGACCTGATCGACGTAATTCATCGGGCAAGTCTTGGATATCGATGATATTAATCTTACTTCGAACGAATTCGAAAGACAGCCCTTGCGGCCTCACATTATTTCAAACGTTCCATCATAATCTGTATTTGCGGTATCGCTTCGCCCTTTTATCCATGAAGTCGTATTAAAATTGGATAAGAATGCAATAGCAGATCCTGCAGTGTCGCTGGGTTCTGAGACTCCCGGGCTGCCTCTCGGGAGCGGCTGTTCTGAGTCTACGATATCGGGACCCTCCTGGATCTGCAGCTTCCGCCTCCCAGCAGACACACGACCAGAGATGCGAGGAGGACGGCCATCACCCCGGTCAGGAATATGCCGTCGAAGATGCCGGCGCCGCCTATCGAGAGTGCAAGTGGTCGGGGGTATGCGGATGGAGGGGCAAGCGCGGGCAGGACCCCTGGCGTGAGCAGGTTCATAACATCCGCGCCGAGGAGGGTGCCGATAGAGCCGCTGATGTACGCGATCGCTGGCGCGGTTCTGTATCCTCTGCAGAGGACGACTGATACGAGTGCAGCAGATACCGGCGGGACGTATACAGGTAGAGTTATGCCCACATTCGGGACCGGCTCTGCCATCATGTAAGTGATGAATGCCACCACCACTGCTCCGAAGAGTGCTGTGGAGACCGGCGCTCTCCGCCGTCTGAGAAGATCGATGCTCACGAGAACCGGAACGATGCATCCGCCGACATTGACCAGGAGACGCACCGGATGGAAGCTCACCGGGATATCAGAAGGAATCGCGTTCATCATATCGATCATGAACGCCGGATAGGTTGTTATAACACCGCTGTGCAGCGGTATATCTATCATGCTTCCAATTACCGAGCCGAATACCATCAGGCTCGCATGCCAGTGGCCGAATCCGATCTGCTCGAATGCCTCCTCTGTGATGCGTATGAAGAGGTATATGAATATCAGCGGAAGGGCCAGAAGCAGAATTACAAGGAGGAGGAAGAAGGGGATTATCAGCTCCAGCATCTCTCATCCACCACTCATCGCGTCTCGCATGCTGGCAGCCTCTTCTCGATCACATCACCATTCGGGCTGGTTTCAGAGAAGATCTGCGCCTCGAAGCACTCTACAACCGTATCATCATCGAGCCATGCATCAACAGGAAGCCCGGCCTTGAGGCATGTCTGACACAAAAAGTCCACCGAATCGAAGCCGTACTCCGTCGCGACCTGGGGCAGGAGCAGGCCGGAATACATGCCACTGGTGACGATCAGCCCGTGCCTCCCGATCTCTATCCGCTCTGGCAGCGTTTTTCTATCGCCATCGATCACCTCTGGCTCTGTGAGAACAGTCACCTCTATCGTTATATCATCGAGCTCCTCCCGATGTACTCGGGGAAACCTGGGGTCTCTAGTGCCGGCATTTATCGCGGAATCCACAATCGCCCTTCCGAGCGGGAGGACCGCTCTGGGATAGCCTATACACCCACGCAGCTCTCCCTTCTTCTCCAGGGTCACGAAAACGCCTCGCTTCTCATTGAAGACCCCGGGCAGATCGTGCGGATTTATGATCTCTTTCCTGCTGACGTAAGCGGTCAGCGCCTCCCTGGCCAGCCTGACCGCCCTCCTTCCTTCCTCCAGTGTGAGCATAAACAAAAATTGACGCGTATCGGATTAAAATCTTGTGAGCAGGTGGACAGGAATAAGCCTGCAGGCATGCCTCCTGGCACACAAGATTGCGGTGTAGCAGGAGCAGATAAAATAATGGCAGAGGTCAGAGGAACCTGAAGCCCTTTGGCATCTCCCCGAACCTCTTCCGGAACTCATCGGGCCAGTTCTCCGGGTCCAGACCTTTCTGTCCGAGAAATACGCTCGTCCACCTCTCCAGCCCAACTCCACTGCAGCCGCTCCACAGAGTCTCGCCGCTCTGCGCCTTCACAGAGAACCCCTTCGGATACTTCTCCCCGTTCACAGATAGGTTCTGGAACTCGATCCAGTTGCCGCTGTAGGGGAGCAGTGCCTCGTAGTCTATTGTGCCGGCGCCCTCCATCTCGGCAAGCCCGGTCTTCCCCTCCTGCGCCATGAACCAGGGAGTGACCCAGGCCATGCGCCAGCGCAGCTCCAGTATCTCCTCGAAGATGCGCCTGTACCTCTCCTTGAGCCGCTCCGCCTCCTCCATGACCTGCTCTTTTGTGCCGAGCCATACGATCTCGATCCTGTGGAACTCGTCTACGCGCTCTATGCCATGAATGCCTCCGGACTCGTATCTGTGGCTCGTTCCGGACCTGTCGAACACCCTTATGGGGAGCTCATCGTTCGGGAGCGTTGCGCCCTGGAGGAAGACCCAGAATGTGGGGCACTGAGCATAGCACATCCCGCCGATCGGGTAGTCGATCTTCTCCTTTATCAGATCGAGCGGGACCTCATGGGTCACCTTGTAGTAATCGATGACCTCCTCCCAGAACGCCGGGTCCCTGCTCTTGGGCGGGCATACGTAGTAGATCTCAGGGTAAACTCCCTGGGCATGCCCGCTCCTCTTCCACACATCCCATGTGTCGAGCTTTGGGAATATCATCTCCCTGTATCCAAGCGGCTCAAGGATCTCCTCGAGCACGATCTTCTCGAATGTCCTGAATAGATGTGTCGACTGCGGGCCGTGTATCCACTGGCCTCTCGCAGATCCATGCTTTATCCAGCCACGCTTCAACATCTCCTGTGTGGGGTCGCCGTTGAACTTGATCTCCCTCGGCGGGCTCTCCCAGAGCAGCTCCCAGTGCTCGGCCTTTCCGCCGTAGCTCTGGAGCTTCTCCTCAAGCAGGTTGACGATCCTGTCTGGGATGCGGTTCTCGAGCATCCAGGTCCATCCGCGCTTCGGGTCCTCGACGCCCAGGAGAAGCGTGAGGCGTCCATCCTCGTACTTCGACTCCCTGACATAGGGAATCCTGTGTGTTATCGGGCGATCGGACTCGATCTGTATCTCGAACCTGCTGACATCTATGCCCCTTATCCCCAGCCTGTGTTTTCTGCCGAGGAGATCAGCCAGCGGTTTCCTGAGCCTCAGAAGGGCATCGTGCGCCCTCACATACCTGTCGCTCTCTATCGTTATCTCCAGCCGGTCCTCTGCGATCCTCCAGCCAGAAACCCTCGCGCCCATGCCTTCAGGCGCGCCCTTCTTCAGGAGGTCCGCAGCCTGATTTTCGAAGAACTCAGCGAGATCGCCCTCGGCCTTTGCGGCATCGCCGCTGAGCCTCAGGCTCGCCTCTAAGTGAAATCTCATCTCAAACCTCCGAGGAGCCAATGGCCTCCTCAGCCACCTTGATGTTCATCAGCAGATCATCGACCGTGGACAGCACTGTGCCTATCCTCTCAGCGCTGAGCTCTATGGCCAATTTACCATCCTCCACAGAGACCTTCATGCTGGGAAGGTTGTCCGGCTCCAGTGCCTTTGATATCTCCTGCACATCACTGCCCCAGAAGATGAGCTTTACCGATATCATCGCTTCAGCTGGCCACCGATGATCTCATTCAGCTTAAAGAGAAACTGCTCCTCAGTGCCGGGCGGTATCGAGGCGCCGCTTGCTATGCTGTGCCCGCCGCCCTTTCCGCCAACGCTCTCCGCCGCCTCTCTCAGCGCTATTGACAGGTCCAGGCCCCTGCGTATGAGCGGCCTGTTGCCCCTTGCAGAGACCCTGACGGTGCCGTCTTTGTTATTCAGAACTATGAGAGGCTTATCAGTATAGAGATACCTTATGCCGAGACCTGCTATGACCCCGCCGCCGTGGAGGTTCTCTGCTATCAGGTACCTTATGTTCTCCATCTCTTTATTGTTCCTGCGGAGCAGATCGATGCCTGTGAGAATCTCCTTTCTGTAATCATCTGCGATCCTTCTGGCCTCAGTGAGCGCAGACCGGTCCCTCAGACAGAGCGTCAGGCCGACTCCAGGCCTCTCAAGACGGCCGCACGCGTTCAGGAGGAGAACGAGCTCGAAGGCGTTCTCGACCACCTCTTTCTTCAGCCGTATCGTCTCCCCTATCACCGAATCCGCAGCGAAACTCCCCTGCATGAGAAGCTTGAGGACCAGCGCTGTTGAGAGCCTCGTAAGCGATTCGCCTTTGAGATCCTCCACCTTCCCATCAACGCCGACCTCTCTCAGGAACGCCCTCACCCTCTCCTGATCCCCGGTGAAGTCAAGCAGCGGCTCGATTGAGCGCGTGAAGACCTCTGTGATCTCGCCGTCCTCCGCCATCTTTAGCCCCGGGCGCACCTCGACAGCTCCCGCGGCCAGGCCCTCCTCCAGGATGAGCCTGTTTGCGCCGATCATCGCCTGCCTGTCGCCTATCGCGCCCACAAGCGCAAGCCCTGCGAGGTCCCTGTTATCACCCATCTTTCTCACGACAGAGTAAACGACGCCTGACGCGCTCATCTCAAAGGCCCCGTCGATGCCGAAGTTGTGGGGGTTAAGCGAGATGCAGTCAAGAGAGCCGACAGGCCTGTGATGGTCGAGCACAAAGACGTCGCCATTTATTCCGGATACCACCTCAGGCTGGCCGCTGCCCATGTCGCAGAATACGATCGGCGGCTCCAGGCCCTCAATGGTATCCGCACTCAGACGCTGCGTCAGTCTAGCCTGGAACGGGATCCCGGCGCGAGCCAGAGCGTTGCATAGCAGACCCGCTGAGGATATGCCGTCAGCGTCGTCGTGTGAGACCACGACAACCCTCTCGCACTGGAGAACGGCTCTGGCTACTGACTCCGCGGCTTTCTCGAACGCCTTCATGATCACTGCTTTGAGGATATCTGAATCTCAGCAGCCTCGGGCCTGTAATCCCATGTGGCTGGCAGCCTGCCAACCCGCTTGTAGTACTTAACGAGCCTGCGGATCTTGCTCTCGACGAGCTGGAGAGCCCTCTTGTTGTGTATGTCCTTCGTCTTTGGAAGCCTGCCCCCGCTCGTATCGCTCACAGCCCCCTTCGGGAGAGCTCTGAGGAGGTGTCGCCTCAGTCCAAGCGCCTTTCTCATCAGGTTGCTCAGATCCTCAGGTATCTCCGGGAGCGCGTTCCTCTCCCTGAGGAAGCTGCTCAGGCTCTTTCCGAGGACCATCTTGACGTTCGGCACGCCGTACTGATCCCTGAGCGTGAGCCCGATCATCGCAGTCGACATCCCCCTCTCATGGAGGGTCATTATGGTCTTCTCGAGCTCCTCCTTGCTCACATCACACCACTCAGGCAGCTTATCCACCATCGGTGGTCTCGATCTCGATGAACCCTTCTTACGACTATGCATTCTGGCCATTTCAAATCCTCATCATACAATAAGTGCGAAGGCAGAATGATCATCGTAACTCAGGATAAAAAGCTTGCGCCGTTCGCAGGCGCAGGCCGGGAGGCGTGTGCCAGAGAGGATAGCCATTTCCGGGCTGCGTACCTGGCATCGGGCTGGAAGCCTCCGATCCAGCAGGCTTACATGAATTATCACACCCCTAGACGCGGGTCCCTGGAATCGATCTCAATGATGGGGGACCACATGCAGAACACGATATCTCTGAGCCTCGGGATAAAAGAGTGCGGGGGATGGGATTCGAACCCACGAACTCCTGCGAGACTGGACCCTGAATCCAGCGCCTTTGACCTGACTTGGCAACCCCCGCATCACGGGATTCTGTATGCGAGCAAACCCCGCACGCATGGCGGGTCTCACATCCTTTTCTGTCAGGCGTTACGTCCCCTGTGGGGATGCTCCGTTCACCTGAAAGGACACGCAGTGCAGACTGCTCCGATCCCTCTCCTATGTGCCGTGAGAAGCTTACCAGAGGGACATGCCTTCGGCGTTCTCCCTGCCTGACAGCGAAGTTGACTCACGATCAAAGGATAAAAGGATTACGCATAACAAGGCCGTCTCAGCTCATCATCGAGTCAGACGATGGACTCTGTGATGCACACAGCCCTCTGGATACACATGAAGCATGCAGATGGTGAACAGCGCCTACCGTAGGAGCAGAGATTTCGGGACCGAACACGAGATCGATCCGGGCACAAGCTTAAAATAAGGATCAGTTCTACCATGCATCGCGGATGATGGGGGAAAAGGATGGCTCGGCCTGGCCTTGTGGGAGTTTTCAGGATGTAGGAGGTCGTGTGATCAGGCCTAAAGTGAAAGGAACGGTATAGAGATGAGAAAAAAGCTGGTATCCCTGTTGCTGCTTATCGTGCTTCTCGCTGGGATCTGCAGCGCTGCCAACTACATGTACGAGAAGTCGGTGGTGAAGGGCGTGGGATACAGGAACCTGGAGATCGTGATATCCACGCAGTACGGGTACAGCGGAGCAAAGCTTGTCGAGAAACAGTCGGGAAGCGGCAACGTGAACTCCAGAATAGAGCTAGAGGCAGAGAGGCAGCTGAGCAGGAGCTACGATCCGCTCTACACTTCCTGTGACTACCCGACCGGCAGCGATTACCCGATGGACTACATCAACTTCACATCGGAGCAGGATCTAGAGTACATGCCTGTGAGCTACCAGACGGGCACATACGACCAGAAGTGGATCGACAAACTGTGCGTTCAGAACTACAGGATCGGTGCGGTCGTGACAGAGATGTACACACATGCTGAGCATCTGCAGAAGAGCACAGAGATCAAGACGAGAGCATATGGATTCGCGAACGGATACGCTGACAATGTGAACAGCTGCTGCACAGGAGTCCTTGAGGCGAACATCAACAGCAACGTGATCGGCGTAGCTCACATCGGCTGGATGTCAAGAGATCCAGAGGCACAGGATATAGTCAAGGGCAGGCACGTCGAGTACGGCCGGAGCATCGAGGATCTCACAGGAGTCTTCTCGATAGAGAAGTTCATACAGCTCTGGGGCAACTCGACCTGCGGAGCGATAAGCGTCGACTGGCTGCCGTGCATCTAAAAAAAGATCCCGCATCTGCGGGGTCTTGGCTTTTTGTTCTGAGAACCGCAGAGCGGTACTGTGGACCTCCACGATCACTCTTTTCCGGCTGTCTTCTCGGTCGGTGGCGTGAAGACCCTCTGCCCCAGCTCCTTATCGAGCATGTAAAGCAGCCCAACGCCCCTCTCTCCCTGGATGAGCCTGAGCTTCTGGACGATCTCCTCTGCGTTTGCCTCCTCCTCGACCTGCTCGTTCACGAACCACTGGAGCATGCTCTGTGTCGGATAGTCCTTCACCTCGATAGCGAGGTCCAGGAGCGCATTGATGAGACCCGTGACCTTCTGCTCATGCGCATGGACATTCTCAAAGACATTCAGCGGGGACTCCCACTCGCTTGGAGGCTCATCGATCCGCATGAGCTTCACCCTTCCTCCCCTGCTGATTATGTAGTCATAGAACTTAATCGCATGGAAGAGCTCCTCCTGCGCCTGCGCCCTCATCCAGTTCGCAAACCCCTTCAGCCCCGTGGACTCGAAGTAGGCAGACATCGATAGGTAGAAGTACGACGAGTAGAGCTCCCAGTTGACCTGCTTGTTAAGCGCATCGAGCAGTCTCTCGTTTATCATGATCACACCCTCTCAAATGCATCCTTCGTCGCGCCACACTCCGGGCAGACCCAGTCATCAGGCAGTTTCTCAAAAGGCGTTCCGGGGTCCACACCATTATCCGGATCACCCTTCTCCGGATCGTATATGTACCCGCAGATCGTGCATTTGTATTTGTCCAAAACAACACCTCCATGAATTTTAACGCATGCAAACTATTTGTGGTTTCCGGCAGCGACGAACTCCAGCTGGAAATGTGAGCTGGCCGCAGGGGTGCTGATTGGGCCACTGATCCAAGATCAATTTCTGCTTTCGGCAACCTGCTTGCATCTGACAGGTTGAAGGAGACTCAAGATCGAGCATCAAAGGTTCTTTTGGTGCAGCACATGGGCATTATGCCCGGATCATTGAGATCCCCAGCCTCCCAGTTTGTATGGGTTCATGTGAGATCTCGCACGTGTCAGCAGCCTCCCGATCAGAGTTCTCTCCGGAGAAACCGATAGCAATGTGTTTCTCTGTGAGTGCAGAGGGCGAAGCGAGAAGGCCCCGCCTGAGGAAGTGAGCGAACCCCCCCTTTCGGAGCGATACCTATAAGCATCACGATGACCATTTCCACTTCAAGATATGATCTAGGAAGGCTGGAAGTTCTGCCTAGGGATCTATCACATACGAGACCAGGAACGCAGTCTCTGGCAGTAAGCCTAGAAGCTCCGCCCTTCAGGGCGGGGAGCGTTCACCTTGAGACGTTTCAGATGGACTCCAGCGGCGCATGTCGTGTGAGATCTACAGTCTCGAAGATCAATGGCATTTGCAGAGAATGCGAGCTGTGCCATCTCAGTTACAGCACACGAACCGGGCGCTGCTAAAATAAAAGGGTGTGCGCATGAAGATCATCACCAAGATAGTTCTGGCTTTCACGCTTGTGGCTCTTTCAGGCTGCATCGGCCCATCCGGTGGGCCTGGAGCAGCTCCGAACTCGACCGCACTGATGGAAGATCTCCTCAAGGCATCTGGAAACATCACCTCGTACAAATTTGAGTCGTCTAAGATGTCCACAGCGGAGGTTCTGAACCTGACAGAGGGCTATGCTCTGGAGGACAGGCTATCGTATCAGCTGAGAGAGAGCGGAGAGATATCGATCGCGAAGAACGTCTCACAGAGCATGCTCAGGGTATCGCAGGAGAGATCGAGGAGATCTGAGAAGTACAGGAACCTGAGCATGTCCGCATCCCGGGAGTACTATATAATAAACAACACTCGATACGAGAAGAACAACGGCAACTGGACGCGCCTGTTCATGCCGTATCCGGAGTACGAGCTGCTGCGGGAGAACAGACTCTACCTCCAGCTGGACATCCTCAACAGATCCACAGCAGAGGTTATCGGCTCTGAGAGGGTGGACGGCACAGACTGCTGGAAAGTGAAGGTATCGCCTGAGAACAGCACGATCCGCGCTGCCGTGATCGCTCTTGAGGTCAGCGATGTCCTGGGGCTTCCTGCTCAGATCCTTCTGGCGATGTTCAACACCACCGAGCTGGAGAGGAACAGCAGCATAGACTGGACCGCGTGGATCTCACAGGAGGACAATCGTCTTGTTAAAAGAGAAGGCACTGTGAGGACCAGCATCACCCCTGAGGTGCTTGGCATCTCGTCTCCTGCTGTCAGGTTCCTGATAAATATCAATGTGGATGAGAGCATGAGGTTCTCAGCTTACGACAGACCTCTTGAGATAGAGCTGCCGGATGAGGCGAGGAGCGCGGTGATGCTTATACCCGTGGCCAACATCTCCGGTGTCTCGAATGGATGAGACCGAGAGGATTCTCCTCAAGGAGAAGCCCTGCCAGGCTCTCCTCGCGATACTCGAGCTCGATCACGCCTACGCATCTCTCATCTCAAAGAAAATCGACTCGACATTCGCCCACACGCTGCGGATACTCTCGCAGCTCGAGCAGGCGGGGCTTGTCTCCAGCCGGAGCGCTGGAAGGGTGAGGTATGTGGAGCTGACCGGCCCTGGAAGAAGGGCCGCTGAGGCGCTCCGGATGCTCAGAGAGGCGATAGAGGATGCTGCAGAGATGAAGAGGCGCATCAAAAGGATACATGAGCTCATAGATGCAGCGGAGAATGCTCCGGGTGACAGAGAGCTCCTCCTCGGCCCGCTGCGCCGCGATCTCGCTCTGCTCAGGTCCATCTCAGACATGTCTGAGATCGATCTCCTCGAATCAAGGATACGCAGGATTATCTCCAGGAGCACATGAGGATCGTGGTAATATTATAAAATATTTTCATATTAGTTAGTATATCCATGCAAAACCAATTTATAACTAAAGGCGATATGAGCATCTGGTGAATATATGCACATACCGGATGGATATCTCGGGCCATACACGATTGTGGCCACTTGGCTCATAATGATCCCAATCTGGGTATACTCTGCAAGGCGGCTTGGCAGGGAGCTGAGATCCAGACAGGTCCCGTTGCTTGCGCTCTCCGCAGCATTCTCGTTTGTGATAATGATGTTCAATGTCCCCATACCCGGCGGCAGCACCGGACATGCTGTTGGAGGAGCTATAATCGGGATAGTCCTCGGCCCCTGGGCAGCTGTGATATCGATATCTGTAGCACTTGTGCTTCAGGCCCTGATGTTTGGGGATGGTGGGATAACGGCGATTGCTGCGAACTGCTTCAACATGGCTGTACTGATGCCCTTCTCGGCATACTATGTCTATACGATTGTCAGTGGCAGCTCTGATGTGACATCCGGGAGAAGGACGATCGCTGCGGCAATCGCGGGATATATCTCGCTGACGCTGGCAGCGGCGATGACCGGATTCATGTTCGGGATACAGCCGCTTCTGCACAAGGATGCTGCAGGATATCCGCTCTACATGCCGTACGGGCTCAACGTGGCGCTTCCGGCGATGATCATAGAGCACGCACTCGGTTTCAGCTTCCTCGAGGCCATTGTGACAGCGCTGATCTTCGCATACATACAGCGTGCAGACCCATCGCTGCTCGCACACGGCAAACCCTCAAGGGCATAGGAGGCTGTGCTCATGGACAAAACACTTAAAAAGATGGTTATAGCGCTTGCAGTTCTCACGGTACTGGTGCCGCTGGGATTGTTCGCGACCGGCGAGACCTTCGGCGAGTGGGGCGCTGAGGAGATCAAGGAGAAGCTGGGTTACGTCCCGCATGGCATCGAGTCGCTGGGATCTCTCTGGTCCGCACCGATACCTGATTACTCCTTCCCCGGCGTCGAATCCTTCACAGGATCGGCGCTTGCGTATATAGCATCCGCGATAATCGGCGTTGTGATATGCGCAGGGCTGCTCTACCTGATCGGCAAGAAGCTCACATCCGGAAGATCCGATTGAGATAGCTGGAAACGGGCAGATGTTACTTTCCGACCTCCCGCTTTTTTATAATTATCCGCATAACTGTGACCTACTGCTTCGAGGAACCTGTGGATCCATGCCTTGGCGTAGCTCATGTAACGGGAGAATCTGGCCCGACCTTCTGAGATGATTCTTTTGCGTCTTCCAGGTTTTTGACAGATGTAACAGAAAGCGGCCTTTTTATGGATTTCCATATGCTCTATTGGATTCAGATCAGGAGAATATGGAGGGAGGTAGACGAGATAGATGCCGAGCTCTGCGGTTTTATCTTTCACGATTTTATGAGATGCGAAATTGTCGATTACAGCCACAATGGCCTTGTAATTAACGTTTGCAGCTGTTACATCCTCGAAGAAGCTTGCCATTGACTCAGCCTTTGAGTTTTCCTGCTGTGTTGAATGATGTTTGAGGATCCGATAGCCGAGGCTGAATTCATGCAGATTAAAATTCTGGCAAAAACCGATAGCATCCGACACGGAGATGTTTGCTATTCACAGCAGGAACTTATGCCGTTTTGTGCTGTGTTGGATAAGTCCTAAAATTCGTAACCGTAAGGCCATCAGGGTAAAGATGGAAATTAGCCAAAAATCGATGCCTAGTGATGGAATTCCGAAAAAGTTATCCAACACAGCACTGCGTTGTAGAGTCAGTAGAAATCAGAACAATGTGGATCTGGCAGCCGATACCTCCAAGGCATGGGTCGTGGGCTCTAATTATGAATGAACATGTCCGGATCGAGATCCACTGAGTCAATACTTCATGAAGCCGGAGAGTAATTGCTGAAGATCTCAATGATGCGAGTACACAGCCAAGAGATGCCCTTCAGCTCCAAGTACACATCTACGCCTCCTTCAGATCATGCCATTTCCAAAAAGCTATTTAATACCCATTGGAAGATTGTGCCTCCCATGGGACACGTGCTCTTCAGCCCTCTGAACTGGGGTCTTGGACATGCATCTCGCGACATTCCGATAATCAGAGAACTCCTTGCGCGTGGACATGATGTGACGGTGGCATCTAGCGGAAATGCGCTTGAGCTTCTGCGAAAAGAGTTTCCTGAATGCAGGTTTATGGTCTTTGAGGACTACCCAGTGCCATACAGCTCGACCAGATTCTTCCTGCCGAAGTTCACAGCATATCTCCCAATAATGATGAAGGCACTGGCAGATGAGCGTAGGCGTCTGGGGCTGATACTCTCAAAGGATAGATACGACATGATCATAAGCGATAACCGCATGGGAGTATACTCCAGAGAGATTCCATCGTTTTTCATAACCCACCAGCTAAGGTTCAGTGTTCCCTTCTTCCTCTGGCCAGTGGAGCTCGCGACGCTTTACGTCAACGGGTACTTCCATAAGAAGTTCACGGGCATCATAGTCCCAGACAATCCGCCCGGGCCGAATGCAATCAGCGGGAAGCTATCGCGTTCCAATTTCAAGGTCACGAATATAAGGACGTTCTACTCAGGCATCCTTTGCAGCACAAAGAAGATGGATGTGCAGGAGGACCTGGACTTCCTTGCAATAATCTCCGGTCCGGAGCCACAGAGGACGAAGCTCGAGGAGATCCTGCTTTCACGCATAACAGATCTTCCAGGAGAGAAGGTTGTGCTTCTTGGAAGCCCCAGAAAGAATTATTTCAAACAGCTGGACGAGAGCACACGTGTCTACTCATATGTCCCCACCGATGTGAAGGTGGAGCTCATGAACCGGGCTAGGTTCGTGATAAGCAGATCCGGATACACAACAATGATGGAGATCGCGGAGCTCGGCAAGAGACACGGACTGTTCATACCGACACCCGGGCAGACCGAGCAGGAGTACCTCTCCAGGTTTTACAGAAAGATGGGATGGTTCCTCTCCAGGAGCCAGTACAGGCTCGATCTGATGAAAGATGTGGAGAGGGCTATGGACTACACCGGTTTCCCGGATATGCCGAAGACTGAGGAGAACGTAAAGCACCTCTACGAGGATCTCCTCGCGCAGTATCTCGAATGATCTGCTTCGGACCAAAGCAAGCTTAATGCAGGATATAAAGCAGGCTGACTTGTGACGGGTGGATACATGAGGGCCATGGTGCTTGAGAGAGCCGGAGAGCCTCTGAGGCTGCAGGAGATGGATATCCCCGATCCTGGAGAGAGGGATGTTCTGATCAAGGTAACTGCGTGCGGTGTATGCCGTACAGATCTCCACATACTCGATGGGGAGCTCTCCGGAGCGAAGCTCCCGCTCATACCGGGTCATGAGATCGTGGGGAGGGTCGTGGCGGTTGGGGAGCATGCGGAGCGCTTCCGCACCGGCGACAGGATCGGAGTTCCTTGGCTGGGATACACAGACGGCTCATGCAGGTACTGCATGCGCGGGCAGGAGAACCTGTGCGACAACGCGCGGTTCACCGGATACACGATCGATGGAGGATACGCGGAGTATACGGTTGCAGATGAGCGCTACTGCCTACCGATCCCTGAAAGGTATGATGATCTCAGAGCCGCGCCTCTGCTCTGCGCTGGATTGATCGGATACAGATCGTACAGGCTCGCGCTCTCGAAGCCCGGCCCGAAGCGGCTGGGCATATACGGATTTGGCGCTGCCGCTCACATAATCGCGCAGGTCGCTCTCTTCGAGGGCATCGATGTTTATGCGTTCACACGGCCGGGAGATCTGGAGGCACAGGAGTTCGCCCTCTCACTCGGCGCTTCATGGGCCGGAGGATCTGATGAGATGCCGCCGGAGGAGCTTGACGCTGCGATAATATTCGCTCCTGTCGGCTCTTTAGTCCCAACAGCCCTCAGAGCCACATCCAAGGGAGGGACTGTCGTCTGCGGCGGGATACATATGTCGGACATACCCTCCTTCCCCTACAGCATACTCTGGGAGGAGCGGAGCATCAGGTCGGTCGCAAACCTCACGCGAAGGGATGGGGAGGAGTTCATGTCACTCGCCGGCGCGCTTCATATCAGAACAGAGGTCCAGGAGTTCAGGCTCGATGAGGCGAATGATGCCCTAGCTTTGCTGAGGGCAGGCAGACTGCGAGGGGCTGCTGTCTTGAAGATCTGATGCGATAAACCCTGATCTGGATGGATGTGGCAAGAGTTAGCTGCCAGCCCGTGGGCTCAAAATAACCGAACGGGCTGTCAGGGATCAGAAGGCACCGAATGCCGCATGAATCCTGTGAGTTCGCGCGCCGTTTATCTCAATGATATGAATATACACAGTAATACAGGCACACACCCCCAATCTGCGGAAGTTTGCATACCGCCCACGAGATCACAATGCGGTGTTGAATAATTAAGAGCTCTAAGGTCGAGAGCTATTGATTTTTACTAAGATTGCAATTCGTATGAATCCAGCCTCTGCTATCGGATTCTCAACAGCATTCAACACAGCAGATCACAGGCAAATTTGATATACATGATCCTCAAAAAGCAGTATGGCGATTCTAACCGGGTGCGGGGGAGAGGGAGATCAGAAATTTTGATAGTTTACCCCTTAATTTCCAGTGGAGATTGTAACGAAAAACTGCAACTATTTAGAATATGACTGAATATTTATTTTTCACATCAACGATATTTCATAAATATTATTTATATTTTCTAATTTATTTTCTTGTGATGGTCTTGGCCTCGAATCGTCGATGGGTATCGATTGCCTCTGGAGAGAGGTCTCATGAAACCTGCATGCGACAGATACTGGTCGTGGGCTATAACAACTGGATGATTCTGCTGCTGTGTTGAATA
>NZ_JANIHG010000042.1 GCF_024518575.1 Methanothrix sp.
TGGATAGAGATCATAATGCAGCCATAAACGTTCTCAGACTGGGGCTACAGTCTGTGGCGAAAGCCTAGATGCCCGCCAATTCATTGGCGGGAGTAGTCACATCTCTGTGAACCTTCTGGGTCTCGGCTCGGCCTTGTTATCTTGCAGCCAGTGTCACTGCTTCAGTCTGAAGACCGGAGTTTCCGATGCCCCTGTGCACCAGAGGCGACTGAGATGGAGGGGTCTTGTTGGGACTTTCCAAGATCAGAATATCCTGATCCTGCCGGATACGAACTCATCGACGAGCCTGTCAGCTCTTCCCAGCCAGTCATCCAGTATCGACTCAGCCTCGTATCCTGCCCTCTCCGAGCCGGCGATGCTCAAGGCCTTCATGAGCGGCTGATCGAGAGGAGAGCCGATCCTGCTCACCAGTGTGACTTGTGCCTCCTGGACTCCGTCAAGCCTCGAGATCTCCTCGGCTGCGCGCTGCGCTATCACATTGTAGATCTTGCCGACATGGTTCACGGGGTTCTTGCCCGCGACCGCCTCCATTGTCATGGGTCGCATCGGAGTTATCAGCCCGTTAGCGCGGTTGCCTCTTCCTGTGGCGCCATCATCCCCCATCTCGGCTGATGTTCCAGTCACTGTCAGGAAGATATTGGAGTCGTGATCTGCAGCGTTGACGTCAACCTCAGCATAGTAAACGCTCTGGATGGTCTCCCTTATGCGGTATTTCATCTCCAGGTAATCATCCATGGAGAAGATGTACCTTGAGATGGCGGCTGCTGCCACGACCACCTTCACCCTGTCGTCGAACCTGACGGCCATGATCTTCCTGTCCTCGCCGACCCCCTTCATGCCCTCGATCATGCTGTCGATCTCGAGCACCATAGACTCGAGCGGTCGCAGCGGCGCGAAGCCGGATCCGATGGATGTATCGTTTGCTCCCTTTCCTATCAGGCTTCTCAGCTCCGGAGAGCCCTCCCGCGTCCTGGGCTCCACCACGAACTCGTCCAGGTGTCTTACAGCCCCTCTCAGATATGAGGTCGCAGCATCTCTTATGACCTCGCTCAGGGAGGATCTCACAGACGTGGCCCGGCCGCCGACCACGATGGCAGGCGGCTCAAGTATCCGGCCGCCCCCGAACCGCGGCTCTGCCTTCCCGCCTATGATTAACACCTTGTCCACGTTGTGATGCATGATCTCGCCGAACTCCTCCATGTAGATCCTGCAGAGCTCCCTGGATATGGACTCCGAGATCCCATCTGCAAGTGTGTCCGGATGCCCTGTGCACTTCCTCTCCACAACCTCAAACCGCGGGAGCTCGAAATTTCGAAATGTGATTAGAGTATCCGACATCCATAGATCGTGCTTCCTGAAGCTCAATATAGTTGCTGGTCGAACGCACTTCAGGGCTGTTGAGCTGTGGGCGTCACCTATTGCTTAATGAGTTTCGCTGCCTCTTCGCCACAGGAGGTCGCTCTATGGGCATGCAGAGATGAAATGGAGAGTCAAGCGTGCGATGTGACGGCGTGCGCGTCAAACAGGTCCGGAGCACGCTGATCTCTGCTGACATTCGTTCCCTCCAGGTTGGGGTGACCCCCATAACCAAAAGGCCGATATACATCAAACGCTTTAGCGGCCGTGGAAAAAGGCGATACGATGTTTGTAGGAATAGACGTCGGTGGAACAACAACCAACGCGGCGCTGGTGGACGGCAATAGAGTTGTTAAGACCGCCATCGGCCCGACTGACCATCAGGAGATCCTCGGCAGCCTGCTCAGAACAATGGACAGGCTGATCGAGGGCGTTGAAGTTGAGAGGATCGAGAGGGTTGTGCTCAGCACCACGCTGATCACAAACCTCATCGCGGAGGGAAAGGCGGAAAGGGTCGGCCTCGTTCTGATACCCGGACCTGGGGTCAATCCGATGGATTACAGGTTCAAGACAGAGCCTGTGATACTAGAGGGCGCGGTGGATTACAGAGGAAGAGAGATCTCCCCACTCAGGGACGATCAGATAAAAGCGGCTGCGCAGAGGCTTGCAGATCAGGGCTACAGAAAAGTCGCAGTCGTGGGAAAGTTCTGTCAGAGGAACCATGATCATGAGATCCACGTCAGGGAGATGTTCTCGAAGGCCGCTCCGGCGATCGAGGTCGAGATGGGGCACAGGGTCTCCGGCCGGCTGAACTTCCCGCGAAGAGCTGCCACCACAATGCTGACCCTCGCGACCCGAGACCACTACAGAAGGTTTGCGGAGCAGGCGGAACGCGCCATGCGTGAGCGCGGAATAAAGGCTCCGATATACATTCTGAAAGCAGATGGCGGAACGCTCCCGCTGGACAAATCACTGGACAGGCCTGTTGAGACGATATTCTCGGGGCCGGCCGCGAGCGTTATGGGGGTAATGGCACTGACCCCGGAGGGGCAGACATCAGTAGTCGTCGATATAGGCGGTACAACAACAGATCTTGCGCTGATACTCTCCGGAAAGCCGCTTCTCTCATCGAAGGGCGCGAAGATAGAGGAGATGCTGACCCACGTGAGGGCTTTTGCTGTGCGCTCCATAGGGATCGGCGGGGACAGCGTCGTCAGGGTGTCAGACGGAAAGATCACCGTGGGGCCGGACAGGGCGGGGCCTGCATTCGCGCTGGGCGGGCCGGAGCCGACGCCTACAGATGCTCTAATGGTTCTTGGCCTCACAAACTTTGGGGAGATGACCCTCGCTAGGAAGGGTGTTGGCATAACAGCTAAGGCACTCGGATGCAGCATAGAGGATGCGGCCAGAATGATAGTCGATACTGTTGTCGAGAGGATAGTTGATACCGTGAACATGATGTTTCTCGAGTGGGAGCAGGAGCCTGCATACAGGATCTGGGAGCTGCTCCAGAGGACAAAGGCCAGACCGCAGAACGTTGCAGGAGTCGGGGGGGCTTCACCGCCTCTTGTGCCGCTGGTTGCAAAGAGACTCAACGCGGTGGCAATCATTCCGGAGCACGCGCCTGTGGCCAACGCGATAGGCGCTGCGGTCGCCAGGCCCACGATGACGCTTAGCCTCAGGATAGATACCGAGAGAGGCATGTACACAGTTGAAGAGGATGGCACGCTGGGCGAGGCGAAGGGCAGAAACCTCAGCCTCGAGGGCGCGCAGGAGATGGCAAGAAGGCTCCTGAGGGAGCGGGCAGAGCGCTTCGGAATCCAGGATTACGCTGACGAGGCGGAGGTGGTGGACAGTGAGGTCTTCAATATGGTCCGGGGTTGGTCGACTGTTGGAAAGCTTATCGATGTCAGGATGGAGATCCCGGCAGGAATCATCACATCCTGGAGGGGAGAGCATGGCAGCTGATGTTCACTCGAAACAGGAGGTCTCAAAAATCGATGCGGCCGAGAGGAGAATCGAACCGCCCGTGAGGCCCGCCAGGACCTCCTCTGTGAGAAAGACCGGCCTGATATTCTTCCCCGCATTCGACTGGGCAATATCCCCCACGCATCCAGAAAGGGAGGAGCGGCTTCTCTACACGAGAGACCAGATCTTTGAAGAGGGGTTGATGGACTTCCCGGAGATCGTCGAGTACAGGCCGCGTCTGGCTGAGCTGAAGGATGTAGCCAGGGTCCACTTCTGCGTTCCTGACGTCCAGTCACAGGTTACCGAGGCTCACCTCATAGCAGCAGGCAGCACTCTCGTCCTGGCTGATGCTCTGATGAGGGGAGAGATAAGAAACGGCTTCGCTCTTGTACGCCCTCCCGGCCACCATTCGATGAGAGTGGTTCACGGCAACAGGGGGTTCTGCAACATCAACAACGAGGCCATAATGGTCGAGTACATACGCAAAAAGTACGGCATCAGGCGCATCGCCATAGTCGACACAGATGTGCATCACGGAGACGGGACCCAGGACATATTCTGGCATGATCCCGATGTGCTCTTCATAAGCTTCCACCAGGACGGCCGGACGCTCTACCCGGGCTCGGGATTCACCAGCGAGATGGGCGGGCCTCTGGCTCTCGGAAGAACGCTGAACGTGCCGTTGCCCCCGGGGACGACTGATGAGGGGATACTGTACGTCCTGGAGAACCTTGTACTTCCAGTGCTTGAGGAGTTCGATCCTCAGCTCGTCTTCAACTCAGCAGGCCAGGACAACCACTACACTGATCCTCTTGCGAACATGAGGTTCACAGCCCAGGGTTACGCGAGGCTTAACGAGATGCTTGCTCCGGATATGGCAGTGCTCGAGGGCGGTTACGCCATAGAGAGCGCGCTGCCGTACGTCAACACAGGAATAATCCAGGCGATGGCCGGGCTCGATTACTCAAATGTGAGAGAGCCGGACTACGTTCCCGGCAGGTTTGTCCTGACATCTGAGATGAGGAGATCGATAGAGGCCACGGTGAACCACCTCCTCACGATCTGGGAGAGCAGGGATGACCTTGTTGCAAAGGCGAGGCAGGAGCACGGCAGGGTTTACTCCAGGAGGAAGAGGATATTCTACGATACAGACATGATCACCGAGGGACAGGAGGAGACGCTGAGGATGTGCACAGAATGCCCCGGCTATCTCACGGTCTCCACACAGGCTGCCAGGGGATACGGCCGGCTGAACACAGCATTCTGCGTCTCAGTGCCGCTCTTCGCATGCAGTAGCTGCATCGAGGATGCGCGTGAGGAGTACGAGGAGCACAAATCCGAGATGAAGTACGACTATGTGTACCTCCAGGAAAAGCCGTCTGACAGGTTCAGAGCCTACTGCACCAGAACCAGAAACGAGATCGTCCTGTGAGATGGCCGCAGCCCGTATATCAGATGAATCTGTGCTCAGGGCGAGGGGCGCTATCAGGGCGAGGGCCCTGGAGTTCCTCAGGGTGCTTGGGGAGGTTGAGCAGAGCCTGTTGAGATTCCCTGCGGGGACCAACAGGCTCGCCAGGGCGCTTGCGCTCCTCGAACTGGCCTATCTCCCTCTCAGGCCGGAGATGTGCCCTTTCTGCATCGAGTACGCAGATAATAGATGCTCGGAGTGCGGATACGCAGAGACACACGGGGGCATATGCAGCAACGATAATTCAAGGTTTGTTCAGCTCTCAGATGCCATCATAGATCTGGGTATGTCGATAAAGTTCGCGGAGCAGGATGATATCGCAGAGGATGACCTTCGCAGCTCCATCAGCTCTGCTCGAAGGGCCACAGATGCGCTGCTGTCAGATCTGGACGAGCTCGATGCAGCCGGTCTGATGCGCGCCAAGGCGAGGTACATAAAAGATATACTTTGCGCGCTACCTGTGCGGGGATCGCTCGATCCCCTCAGACAGAACTGCATCATGAGAGCTGAGCTGTACTGGTGAGTCCAGGGCTTTGCTTGAATTTCGCCTGCTTTTCATGTGCTGGAGCTGGAAAGTGACAATGGTCATCAGCACTGCCGTGTTGAATAATGTTTGAGGATCCGATAGCCTAGGCTGAATACATGCAGATCCAAATTCTGGCAAAGACCGATAGCATCAGACACGGAGATATTTGCTATTCAAAACAAGCAATCATCAAAATAGACTTCACGCACAACATCTGCAATATTTTATACATCTTGCGGCCAAAAAGCTTAAATGGATGATGTGGATACGGAGATGAGCGGGCCGCCATAACTCAGCTGGTAGAGTGTCTGGCTGTTAATCCGGCAGATACCAGAATGTCACAGGTTCGAGCCCTGTTGGCGGCGCTATCGCCACTTATTCTTTCTTGATTTCATGATTTCTATCCTTGTCTGGATATCGATCCCGCATAGCTCGTGGGCTCGATTCATCGAATGGCCTCCGGGGAATCGCCATCCACTGGCGCATAATGAACGATCTCAGTGCGATTGATCTCAGCAACACAGGTACCCAGCAAGGTCGTCTGGAATAGCAACTGACTTTCTCCCCCCTGAAGGGCGGGGCTTCCTGCGCTTCGACTTTGTCGAAGCCCCTCAACGTCAAGTCGAAGGTCTCATAGATCTGGCTATCCAGTATCTCCACAGGCTCTACCCCTCAGTCCGAGGGTGAGTATGTTCAACGCTGCTTTATGATCTCAGTTTCAGCCCGCAATTCGGACAGGCATCGGCTTACTCCTGAAAGATGGGAGTTTGCGCACTGCTCGATCCTATCATGGCGCTTCAAGTCGTCAGAAACTCCAGGTGCGCATCTGCAGCCGTCAGGTAGATACTTATGATATGCCACCGGAACCAGGACGGAGGTGAGCGGGCACGGGATCATGGCCTGTGTCCATCGTATGGATCTTGAGGGATATGCCAAGCGTGGGCTGAGGAGAAATGACCCGGATGTCGGGAGGAAGCTCGCAGATCTCATAGTTGAGATAAAGGGCATCAGCAGGGAGAGGGCGGAGGCTTTGGCGGGAGCTGTGCTGCAGGAGGCAAGAGCAACGCTAAATCCCCGTGGGGATGTCTTCGAGCTTCAGGGCTCCGGCGTGAGCATGGGCGAGTTCGGGGTCGGATCGCGGGGCCTGGGCGACTTCTACATGCACACGAAGATCGCAGAGGTCATAGGAAGGACAGGCGCAGTCGTGGACTCTTCAGAGCTGGATGATTCAGGAGTGGTGAAGGCTGGCGACAGGTATCTCGTCGTCACTGTTGATGGGATGCACTCCAGGCTGAGCGACTATCCTTTTCTAGCAGGCTTTCATGTTACAAGGGCTGCGCTGCGCGATATCCTGGTGATGGGTGCGAGACCTGTCGCCCTGTTCTCAGATGTTCATCTTGCAGATGATGGAGATGTCGCAAAGGTGCTGGACCACATAGCCGGCATCGCCACTGTCGGAGAGCTTGTGAACGTACCGCTGATCACAGGCAGCACGCTGAGGATAGGCGGGGATATGGTCATAGGCGACAGGCTCACAGGCTGCGTCGGTGCTGTTGGTGTGGCAGACAGGATCACCCCTAGAAAGGATGCAGCGCCGGGGGATGTCATAATCATGACAGAGGGCGCTGGTGGAGGAACGATCTGCGCTGCGGCTCTCTACTACGGGATGCATGATGTTGTGGAGGAGACGCTCAACATAAAGTTCCTGGAGGCTGCAGGTGCGCTGATCGATGAGCGCCCAGAGATACATGCGATGACGGATGTGACAAACGGCGGGATAAGAGGGGATGCGAAGGAGATATCCCACACAGCTGGAGTGAAGCTGGTCTTCTTCGAGGAGCGGATGAGATCTCTTGTCAACCCGAGGGTCCTGGAGATGCTTGAGATGCTTGAGATAGACTATCTTGGAGTATCGATAGACGCCCTTCTGATAATCGCCCCTGAGAGCGAGGCTGGTCGGATACTGGAAATCATAGAGAGAGCAGGCGTCGCTGCTGATCTCATTGGCAGGGTCGAGAGAGGCTCTGGTGTGGAACTCCATACGAGAGATGGGATCAGAGACTTCTCGCCCAGGTTCAGGGAGTCCGCGTACACTCCCATAAAGAAGTTCGTTGGCGAGGAGGCGACGAGGGACTTCGAGGAGATGCGCGCGCTCGTGGACACAGCGACAGAGCGCGCGATCGAGAAGAAGAGACGATTCGTGGAGAGGATCAGATCGAGGCGATCAGGCAGCTCAGCCTGATTCATTGATGATGCACAGATGGTGTGAGCACAGTTCACCGGGTGTCATCCCCGTTATCTGTGACCGATAGCCATTGATGGAGACCCTTCAGGGCGCAAGCTCGGGGAAAGCCTGTACGGGAAGATATACGTGATCCGATAACGTGAATGCGCCCCGCCCAGAAGTGAGGGGTCTTCTCGCTTTGCCCTATCCACTCCCAAAGGTAGAAGCGCTTTGAATATGCCTGTACTGAGGTAGAGCTTGTCGAGCAGTGGCTGCTTTATAGTAGCCACTCTTTCTACACTGTAAGATATGAACCGAACCGGAGAAACCTTCAACTGCGATAAAAGCAGTCGAAGGGCTTCGATGTGCAGTCGAAGCGCAGGGAGCCCTGCTGTTCATGATGGAGAGGCAGTCACCGATCCTGTGACGGGTTTCAGGATACCAGATGAATGGCTCAGGAGATCGTCTCTGGAAGATATCAAGGAGCGGATAGAGAGCGGCATGTGGGTTCTCCTCTCGAACGGCCAGGTGCTCCGCAGAGGTCTGACCACAGGGACAACAGCATCAGCTGCATGCAAGGGCGCGGTGCTCTCCCTGGTTGGAGATGTGGATGATGTTGATGTCTGGACTCCATCTGGAATACGAGTGAGGGTGAAGGTGAAAGCATCCAGTGGAAGATGCACCGCTAAGAAGGACGCCGGCGATCACAGCTCTGACATCACTAACGGCATGAAGATCGTCGCAGAGGCTTCGCCATCCGAGCACTCTGAACTCATCGCAGGAGATGGCATCGGGAGGATCGGGAGAAGTGGTCTCTCCGCGGATATCGGCAGACCCGCGATAAGCAGATCCGCGCATGCTCAGATAATGAAAGCGATCGAGGAGGGCCTCGCAGAGTCTGGGCTCAGCGGAGCCACGGTGAGCCTCTCGGTTCCTGATGGGAAAGAAATCGCTCTCAGGACGCTGAACCCGAGCGTCGGCGTTGAGGGCGGGATATCGATTCTGGGGTCAACGGGATTCGTCGAGCCATGGAATGAGCATCTTGAGTACAGCATCTCTGAATCGCTCAGCGAGCTGGAGAGGGTCGTGGCCACCACGGGGAGGACAGGTCTCAGGTACAGCAGGATCCTCTTTCCGGATCATACCGCGGTGCTAATCGGATCAAAGCTTGATATGCTCAGGATGCGCGCTGGCCGGGAGACCGTGCTCTGCGGCCTTCCCGGGCTCATACTAAGATGGGCAGATCCTGGGATACTCGATGGCACCGGATATGCGACAGTGGCTGAGATGATCGATCGGGAGCCGGATCACCCGGCGATCACCAGAGCGCTTGAGCATCTCGGAAAGATTCTTCCGGGAACGAGGATAGTTCTGATAGAGAGAGACGGGAGGATCTACAGGGATACGGGAGTGAGTTGAGCGAGCTTCAGCCGGTCCTGTCCGGATATTGTGTAGTCTCTGAAGAGTCTCTGAAGATGGAGGCGATATGAAGATCGTGGGCGTTGGTGCAGGTCCTGGTATGATCACGCTGGAGGCGATCGAGGCGATAAGGTCAGCGAAGCTCATCTATGGCTCGGAGCGGGCGATATCTCTGGCGGGAGATCATATACCACCTGGCTGTGATGTCAGGGTCATCCGGGATTACAGATCGCTGAGGAGCCTGCCGGATGATGCTGTCGTCCTCTCAACCGGGGATCCAATGCTCAGCGGCCTTGGATATCTTGGAGGCCATATTATCCCTGGGATATCAAGCATGCAGGTCGCATGCGCGCGCCTCGGCCTGAGCCTTTTAAAGGTCGTGCCGATAACATTTCATGGCCGCAGGATGGATCCAGAGGCCGTCGCGTTCGAGCTGAAGCACGGTAGATGCGTGTTTCTTCTCGCAGATGACTCCACAGATCTGGACGCGCTCTGCAGGTACCTGGAGGATGCGGGAATCCACAGGGACGTCGTGGTTCTCAGAGATCTCGGATATCCGGAGGAGAGTATGACAGTGGGCACGACCAGAGATCCGCCGGAAGCGAGAGGTCTCTTCAGCGTGGTGATTGGAGATCTGTGATGATGTCCAGCGGAATTGAGACCGCCATGTTACCGGCAATCTGCAGCTGCCTTTTCACGCAACCAAGGATAGCGATGAGGCTCTTTCAGTAGATCGGTATTCATAGAGGCTCATCCCGGTGGCTCCTGCAGATCGATAATCTCGCAGAAAGATGCAGAGTTGGTTGATGTTGGTTTGCGAGACTTCAATTTTAATGTAAGGGTACGTTTTTTTATCTCATTCGGACAGATTCACTCCACAAACGGCAACCTATTTATGCATTTGTCTCTTAACAGTCTTCACATGAAGAGCATGGTTAAGGTTTTTATCGACCACGAGCATCTCCTCAAGGTCATGAACATCCTCACAGAAGTGGGAATTACGGGCTTTTACATCTATGAGTACAGGGGCATGTCTCCCAGCGTCTGGAAGGATTTCCGCCTCAGGGAGGATCCAGAGATGACTCTCGACGCTATCAGGAACTTCTCCGAGCCGGGGGTTATGGTGAATACCGTCGTCAGCTCGAACAGGTGTGAACGTCTTGTTCAGAGCCTGGAGCAAGGTTTAAAGGGAAAGAGGTTCACAGTGATCATACAACCAGTGACATCTATAAAGGTCAGAGGAGATTAAGTTTAATGCAGAGCATGAAGGAAGAGGTAGAGTCCACCCTTGAGTCCATACGGAATGTGCTCAGAATAGAGGGTGGGGATGTAGAGCTTGTGGATATAAACGATGGTGTTGTCTATGTGAAGCTCACGGGGAGCTGTGCAGGGTGCCCGTTTTCCCAGATGACTCTCAAGAACTTCGTGGAGCGTGAGCTTAAAAAGAACGTATCAGGCGTGAAGGCTGTAGAGGCTGTATAGCTCTACTGCCCTGTCAATTGCTTAGAGCATTCTGATTTAGACTAGAACTGCTACGAGGTAATATCTGTGTACCCGAATAAGAAGGTCCAGTCCCTTATAGGCACCAAGATACAGGTTGAGATGAAGGGCTCTCAGAGGCATGTACTCGAGGGCATACTCAACAGCGTGGATGAGTATCTCAACCTGCACCTCCTGGAGACCGTTGAGATTGTTAATGGAGAGAGGACCAGGTCTCTGGGGTCTGTGATTCTGAGGGGAAACAACATAATACTGATCAGCCCGGTTGAGTAGGATCAGGGGGAGGGTGTGATGATAGAGGAAGCGCTGGAGTATATCAGATCCAACCCGGATGGAGTTCTCCAGAGCGATCTCTGGAAGGCCCTGGGAATCGACTCGCGAAAGTGCTCCCGGATAGTCGCAAAGCTCCTCAAGGATGGACTGATAACAAGGGAGGAGGAGCTCGCCGAGGGCGTCAGGACTTACCGGCTCAGGGCAGTCGAGCGACCGGCGTGCACCGATCGATTCACCCCACTTATGGCATCTGACATCTTCGATCCATGTGCTGGATGCACCGATGAGTGCGTTCCGGAGCGATGCCCAAAGCTGAGCGAGTGGCTCTTCGCCCTGGCGTTCAGCAAGAGCACCGGCCAGAAACCGCATGCCGCTGCAAGCCTGTGAGATCTCACGCATACATGCGAACCGAACTTCTCATCGGGATCATGATCTTGGTGGTGGGATCGGTCCGCTGAACGGCCGATTCCACATCAAATGCTACAGGAGAGAATGAGCCGATTTTGGGATGCGTGTGCGGAGTGTGCTCATTCAGACCGGCATTTCAACATCTCCTTCAGCCCATCCTCAAGCCCGTATTCGGGAACGTATCCAAGAACCTCCTTGGCAAGGGTGATGTCTGCCACAGAATCCCGCAGATCGCCGGGGCGCGGTTCGGTGTAGATCGGTCTGATGTCCTTCTTCAGGATTCTTCTTATAGAATCTAGCAGGCGGTTCAGGCTTGTGGCATATCCAGTGCCGATGTTGATCGCAAGACCGGCGGCTCGGGGAGACAGACATGCGAGGATGTTAGCACGCACGACATCTTTAACATATACAAAATCCCTTGTCTGCTCTCCGTCGCCATATACCACAGGCTGGCTGCCTGAGAGCACCGCGTTTATGAACCTCGGGATGACTGCTGCATACTCAGATGCAGGATCCTGGCCGGGGCCGAAGACGTTGAAGTACCTGAGGGAGACGCACTCAAGGCCGTATATCTCATAGAATACCCTGCAGTACTCCTCTCCCACCAGCTTCGTCACCGCGTACGGGCTCATTGGCCTCGGCGCTGCGCTCTCCCGCTTTGGGAGCTCTGGAGAATCCCCATAAACAGCGGATGATGATGCGAACACAACCCTTCTTACGCCACAATCCCTTGCCGCGACAAGAACGCTGAGAGTGCCATCGACGTTGCTCCTGTTCGTCGTCATCGGATCCGCTATCGATCGCTGAACTGATGGAAGTGCAGCCTGATGGAGCACGTAGTCCACAGATTCAAACTCTCCTTTAAGCATATTGATGTCGTTGATATCGCATTCCACAAACCTGATGCGTCCCTCCAATCCGCGCAGGTTCTCACGCCGCCCCGTGCTCATGTTATCGATTACGATC
>NZ_JANIHG010000072.1 GCF_024518575.1 Methanothrix sp.
TTTCAAGAACCAGTGCTCAGGATGTCTCCTGAGACCCGGCCAGTTGCTCTCGGTCAGGAACCTCCCGAATTTCCTCTCGCATAATTCAGAATCAAAAATACCCTCTGGATCACGGTCAGGTTTGCGAGCAGCGCTGTGATCGTTAATATGAGCACTAGAAGATCTATGCTGTACATCCCTGAGATTATGCATGCGTAGAGGAGCATGAGACGCTCCGCCCTCTCCAGGACCCCACCCATCCTGCTCAGGGCCTCCTGGTCCCTGACCAAACCTCTGTGATCTGCATAGGCCCTTACAAAGCTCGTCATCAGGGATCCGAAGATGAGCAGCGAGAAAAGCAATGAGAGTCTCAGGTCGATGCGATCGCCGAGGAAGAGCATGAGCCCCATGATGAGCAGGATCTCCACATACCGATCCAGGACCCCGTCTATGTATGCGCCGAGAAGCGTGACGGTGCTGGTCGCCCTCGCAACCGCTCCATCGATGACATCCATGGCACCTGCTGCGAGGAACATCAGCAGCCCCTGGATCAGCTCACCTCTTCCAAGTAGCAGCATGCCCGCAAATGCTAATGGCAGAGAGAGCACGGACCACGCTATCGGATGGAGGCCAAGCCTTGCAAAGGGTTTGAGCAGCCCGTCTGTTCTCTCCCTCCTGAGAAGCCGGGATCTGAGCATCAGCCCACCTGCTAAAGCTTGTTCAGAAACGTCTCGATCCTGTCCAGCGCCTCGATCAGCTCCTCCCTGGATGTTGCATAAGAGCACCTCAGGAACCCCTCGCCGCTCTGTCCGAAGACGTTCCCTGGAACGACAGCCACCTTCTGCTCCCTGAGCAGGCGCTCTGCAAATGCTTCTGATGACAGACCGGTATCAATGATCGAGGGAAACGCGTAGAAAGCACCCTGCGGCTCCAGGCACGGCAGACCTATTCTGTTTAAGCCGGATACGAAGAGTCGCCTTCGCAGGTTGTACTCGTGCTTCATCTTGAGCATCTCCTCCTCGCCGCGCACGAGGGCCTCAACAGCAGCCATCTGCGACATTATCGGAGCACAGAGCATCGTGTACTGATGTATCTTGGTCATGGCGCCTATGAGCATCGGATCGCCGAGCGCATATCCGATTCTCCAGCCGGTCATGGCGTGTGATTTCGAGAGGCCGTTGAGTATGATCGTCCTCTCGCCCATCCCATCGAGCTGTGCGAAGCTTGCATGCGTTCCTGAGTACGTGAGCATGCCGTAGACCTCATCAGATATGACGAGAAGATCGTGCTCCACAACCAGATCTGCTATATCCTCAAGATCGCTGCGCGTCATTATCGCGCCCGTCGGGTTGTTCGGATAGCTCAGCACCAGCGCTTTGGTTTTCTCGGTGATCGCCGGCAGGATCGATTCTGGAGTGACCCTGAATCCATCGTCGATCCTGGTGGAGACCTGCCGGGGCACGCCGCCTGCCAGTATTATGTCCGGAACGTATGCGACGTAGCAGGGCTCGGGCACTATCACCTCATCCCCCGGATTGAGCGTCGCCCTGAACGCAAGATCCACGGCCTCGCTCACGCCTGTGGTCACGAGTATCTGATCGCCGGGATCGTAATCGAGGCCCAGCTGCTCCTTCGTGAAATCTGAGATGGCCTCACGCAGCTCGGGCATCCCCTTGTTGGATGTGTATGAGGTGTAGCCAGACTCGAGAGAGTATATGCAGGCCTCCCTGACATGCCACGGGGTGACGAAGTCCGGCTCTCCGACACCCAGGCTTATCGCCTCATCCATCTCGTTCACCAGGTCGAAGAATCTCCGGATACCGGACGGCGGCAGATCCCTGACGGTCCTAGATATATGAGCCTCCGCATTCCATGCTGGAACTTCTCTGAGGATCCTCATGCTGTTATCACCAGTCTCTTGGGCTTGGGCTTATCGGTGAGAATGACACCGTGCTCCTTGTAGCTCTTCAGTATGAAGTGAGTGCATGTCGACTGGACGCCCTCCAGGGGCGCGATCTTCTCCGCCACAAAGAAGGCCACGTCCCTCATCGATCTTCCTCGGACTGTTACCGAGAGGTCGTGATCCCCTGATATGAGCCTCACAGACTGAACCTCGGAGAATCTTGCAATCCTCTCTGCAACAGAATCGTAACCTGTGGATCTCTGAAGGGCCACCTTCAGCTCTATAACTGCGTAAACGTAGCCCTCTGCCGCCTTCTCCCAGTCGATGATAGTGATGTACTTTCTTATGACCCCCGAGTCCTCCAGCTCCTTTATCTCGCGGGCGACATCCTCCTCGGTTCTACCGAGAAGAGCCGCGATCTCCGCTGGCGTGGCCCGCGCATTCTCAGAGAGTATCTGCAAAATCTCGTTCATAAAATCCTGTATAACGATGCACGATCTGATTATAGCCTTTACGCTTGTGGAGACG
>NZ_JANIHG010000057.1 GCF_024518575.1 Methanothrix sp.
AAAGGAGGAGAGTTAATGACAGATATTTTAAAAAATAACAAAAATATACTGGCCATCATATGGCTTCTCTTGCTGCTGAGCATGTCACTGCTAATGCAGGCAAATGCAGACTTCCTGACGTTCCACGGCGACAACCAGAGGACGGGAAACATAAGCGGCATTGGTCCCGATTCGCCAGATCTTCTTTGGAGCACCAGCCTCACCGGCCACGGCTACATAGGCGGATCAGCTGTTGTCTACTCTGATAGAATCTTCGTCTCGAACTGGCCTGACATGACGTTCAAAGGAGAGCTGGGGCTTGCATGCATCGATGCGAGAAACGGAACGGTTCTTTGGATAAATCCGATAGGTGGGAAGGGAGGCGCCTCGACACCAGCGGTGTTCGGTGAGAGGGTCTTTGTGGGCTCGTTGACCGGTGAGATCTACTGCGTGGATGGCGTGACCGGGAGGACTCTGTGGAACAGAACTGTCGAGAGAAACCCGGAGTACTGGGGAGTTGCATCCTCGCCACTTGTTGAAAACAACACGATCTACATAATGAGCTTCTCGGACGGCACCCTTCATGCCCTGAGCCTAGGAGGCGAGGAGCTCTGGAACATATCGACTGGAAGGGTATCACCATTCTCCTCTCCAGCATCCTCTAAGCAGATGATGTACTTCCCAGGCGGCGATCCTGCCCTCTACTGTGTCAACCTTTCCTCACATCAGATTGTCTGGAAGGCCCCGGTGGATGGAGCGATCACCGCCGGTCCGGCCCTGTGGAATGATATCGCGTTCGTCGTGACCGATAGGGCCATACTCGCCTTAAACGCCAGCACGGGTCAGATTACCTGGCAGAGAGAAATCAACGGAACAACATCGACACCATCGATCGCATTCAATCGCGTTTACGTGGGAACTGACGACCGCCCCAGGGGTCGCATGATCTGCCTCGATACAAACGGCTCTCTTCTCTGGGAGAGAGAGGTCAACGGACCCGTGAGGTCATCGCCCATCTTCCTCGATGGCAGAATATATTTCGGCACCAATACCGACGAGGGAACGGTCTATGCGCTGAATGCCTCGGATGGGTCGGTCGTATGGACATATCCTGTAAAACAATACATAATGTCTTCACCCTCCGCCTCTGATGGCGCGCTCTTCATAGGATCTGATGATGGCAGGCTCTACGCCTTCGGCTCAAAGCCCGAAAAGCTGCTCTGGAAGGGGGAGGTCTTGCTTGAAAACAGGAGCACGAACGTAACCGCAATAAGCGGTGAGATCTACACAGTCGATATGAGAAGCGCGCTGGGCGCGTTAATAGCATTCGCCTCATCGAATAACATCAACATCAGCGTGAACGACTCTCTTCTTGATCTGTATGGATTGAGGATCGAGTCGATAGGAGATCTCGTTTCCAGCAAGAACAGATCCTGGAGGTACTGGATCAACTATCCGGATGAGCCCGTGCCGCTTGTCGGTCCGGAGTCTGTGATCCTGAATGATGGAGATACTGTGGTCTTCTACTATGGCGAGAGGAACGCCAGGCCTGAGGATTGCCATCGCCTTGAGATCACAGCCAGGCTGCAGAGACCAGATGCCCTATTCGCCACGGTCGGCCAGCAGCCTGCGCTGCGAGAGGCCATGAAAGGAGCTCCACTGAACATAACGTTGGTATCTCCAGACGCTCTGGATACGGAGGTGAACCTATCGGGATACAGCCTGATATTTCTGGAGATGATCGGCGCTGATGCTGCTGCTGGGCTTCAGCCTCTCCTGGAAGAGCCGAGGAGAAGAGGTGTGCCTGTGATCATCCTGAACTCCCCTGGTTATCAGAACCTCGCAAACGTTAACCTGAGCGCGCATCCTGATATCGAGATGTACTGGGAGTACGGCGGCGTGGAGAACATGCGCCGTCTCATAGCGTATCTTGCATCGCATTTCTGCGGCATCGATGTAAAGACAGAAGCTCCCCTCCCGACGCCGAAGGAGTACATCTACCATCCGGACGCGCCTGATCTCTTTGAGAATGTATCCTCCTACCTGGAGTGGTATCATCGCAACGCCAGCGCCCCGACCGTTGGCATCGCGAGCTACTATGGAGATATGGGACAAACGGACAGGGATGACCTGATAAGAGCATTCGAGAAGAGAGGTGCGAACGTGATCTGCATCGGCTTCTCGAACGCATCCTCTCTGGAGAGGTTCTTCGTGCTGAACAACACCACCCTGATCGATGTTGCCGTTCTCACAAAATCATTCCGCCTGAGCTACGGTGATCCTGACAGGGGCGTGGAGATACTGGAGTCGCTCAACGTGCCGGTGCTTCGCGGGATGCGGCTTTACTACCAATCTCCTCAGGAATGGCCAAACTCCAGCATCAATCCCATGGAGCTCTACTTCCAGGTCGCGCTCCCCGAGATGGACGGGGTCTTCGATCCGATCGCGGTATCGGGAAAGAACGAGAGTGTGTACTCATCAATAGAGCCAGAGGTCGAGCGTATAGCTGATCGGGCACTGGCGCAGGTCAGGCTCAAAAAGCCGAACTCAGAGAAGAGAGTCGCCATAATCTACTACAACCACGGTGGCGGCAAGGACAACATAGAGGGCTGCTATCTGAACGTGCCGAGGAGCCTGAGAAACATTCTGGATCACATGAAGGGCCTGGGGTACAGGATCGAGGGTGATGTTCCTGACGAGAAGATCCTTGTCGATCTTCTGGCGCACCAGGGCACCAATATAGGCACATGGGCTCCGGGCGAGCTCGATGCAATGGTAGCGAGGGGCAACGCGACCCTGATACCAGCTGAGGAGTACATCCACTGGTTCAAAGAGCTCCCTGTGGAGAGGCAGAATGAGGTCATCGAGCACTGGGGGCCGCCGCCGGGAGAGATCATGGTCTTCAGAAACTCCAGCGGCTCATACATAGTCATACCGAAGCTCTCCTTCGGGAATGTGATGCTCCTCCCCCAGCCGACCAGGGGTTGGCTCGAGAACAACACGGTTCTCTACCACTCCACGGATGTGCCGCCGCATCATCAGTACATAGCGTTCTACCTCTGGCTCAAGCACGGATTCGGTGCGGACGCCATAATTCACCTGGGAAAGCATGGAACCCAGGAGTGGCTCCCCGGAAGGGAGGGCGTGGTCGGAGGTGATGACTGGCCAGCGCTTCTCGTTCAGGACATCCCTGTTGTTTACCCATACATCGTCGACAACATCGCAGAGGGAACGCAGGCGAAGAGGCGTGGGGATGCTGTGATGGTATCACACCTCACGCCTCCGATAGTTGCGGCAGGCCTCTACGGCAACCTCTCTGATCTGGCCAAGAGCATATACGAGTACAGGAACGTCCTCAACGAGAGCGTGAAGGAGGAGTACAGAAAGAGGATAGCGGAAACTTGCAGGGATCTCCATCTGGATGAGGACCTTGGGGTCAACCTGACCGGCCTCTCCGAGCCAGAGGCGTTCGACGGATTTCTGCCTGAGCTCGAGAGGTATCTGGAGGAGGTGAAGAGCAGCTTCATGCCTTACGGGCTGCATACGTTCGGCCAGCCGTACGAGAACGATTCGCTGGTCTCCATGATCGAGTCGATGCTCGGGGATCGATACAAAGAAGAGATCTCAAGGGAGTTCAGCATCGCTAATTACACCATCTCTGGAGGGATCGAAAACGTATCGAGGGCTCTGCTTTACGATGTATTGATCAACGGAACATCCCCGATGGCAGCGCAGGAGGCTCTGCTAGGCGGGGTGAAATCCAATCTCACGGAGATGCTCAACACCTCGCTCGTCTACGCAGATGGTTTGAGGAGATGCAATAACGAGCTCTCGAATACGACAAACGCTTTGAGCAAAGGCTACATACCGCCATCGCCGGCTGACGATCCGATAAGGGATCCGCAGGTCCTACCCACGGGCAGGAACTTCAGGTCCGTGGATCCGAGGAGGGTGCCGACGTCTGCTGCATGGGAGGTTGGAAGGAAGCTGGCAGAGGAGCTCCTGGAGGAGTACAGGCTGAAGCACAACGGCACATATCCGAGAAAGATGGCGGTCGTCCTCTGGGCATGGGCGATGACCGATCATGGTGTTGTAGATTCTGAGATCCTGCAACTCGTAGGGGCCAGGCCGGTGTACGATGCATACGGCGGCGTGAGCGATGTCGAGCTCATACCGCTCTCAGAGCTGGGCCGGCCAAGGATAGATGTTGTAGTGGTTCCCTCCGGCCTCTACAGAGATCTCTTCCCAGAGAAGCTGAAGCTGATAGACAGGGCGATAAGGCTTGCTGCAAACGATACAGATACGACATACCCGAACTACGTCAGGGAGAACTCTGAGCTGCTTAAGAATATGTTTTTGGAGACCGGCAACTACAGCGCAGAGGATGCGGAATTTCTGTCGAGATCGAGGATATTCCTGGAGGCTGCAGGCACATACGGACCAAACCTCGACGCGCCGATATCTGCGAGCGACAGATGGGAGAACGATTCTGAACTTGGTGATCTCTTCATATCGAGGATGTCCTACATCTACGGAGACGGCATCTGGGGAGGGAGTTTCGACTCTGGCAGATCGCTATCGACAGAGGAGCAGATGGAGGTCTTCAGAGCAAACCTGAAGGATGTGGATCTCGCAGTCCATCACACAAACTCCAACCTCTACGGGTTCATCGACAACGACGACGTCTTCCAGTACCTCGGGGGGATAGCACTGGCGGTTCGTACGGTGACAGGCACCACACCGGAGATGTACGTCACAGATGGTAGAGATCCGAGAAGGGAGCGGGTCCATGAGCTGGGCGAGTTCTTCTCGAGGGAGCTGAGGACGAGGTACTACAATCCAAGGTGGATCCAGGGGATGATGGAGCAGGGATACTCCGGAGCCAGAGAGATGGACAAGTTCGTGGAGTATCTCTGGGGCTGGGAGACGACTGTGCCGGATCTGGTGAGCGAGAGCACATGGAGCGAGGTCCACGACATCTACGTGGAGGACAAATATGGTCTGGGCCTGAAGGAGTTCTTCAGGGAGAATAACCCTTGGGCAGCGCAGGCGATAGATGCGAGGCTTTTAGAGACAGCCAGGAAGGATAGATGGCAGCCAACGCCTGAGATGGCAAAGAACCTGGTCGAGCAGTACAGGGATCTGGTCGAGGATTACGGGGTCGCATGCTGTCATCACACATGCGGCAACCTTCTTTTGAATGAGTACATGAGCGGCGTGCTTCCAGCGCGCGTCGAGAAGACTTCTAGCAGCTCTGCAAGGTCGAAGAGCTCGAGCTCGTCGCATTCCAGGCCGCACAGGCTCGCTGAGAACAGCACGCTCCCAGAGGGGGTTGGGGCAGATGTTACGAAAACACCTGAATCTAAGACCGCGGATGTGAAGGGCTACGTGATGGAGAACGTGACCGTGAACACACAGATCCCTTCAGTATCGGGCGCGCCTCTCTTCGGGATAGCGCTTGTGCTCCTGCTGCTTCTTCTGGTTGCTGCAGGCCTCTGGAGGAGGTGATAGGATCGAGCAGGGCGCATGCTATGTATTCCGGCCGGAGGCAGGCCCCATTTGCATGCGGACCGGCGGAAAAGTCAAAAGCCTGATGGAAGATCTAGGCTCGCGGCCATCAGCTCAGAGAGATGCCCATGAGATCCCTTCCCGGCCTGGTCCTGATCCCGGAGAGGCGCTCGACTGTGCGCGCCATATCCTCTTCGAGACCTCTGCACTGCGGATAGAAGTGCGTGAGCAGGATCTCCTTCACACCTCTGATCGTGTTGCCGAGACCTGTTGGGGTCGTGTGGTTTGTCACATCAAATCCATCTGGAAAAGAGCATTCGTGAACCAGCAGGTCAGAGCCGGATGCGAGCTCGGAGAGACGCTCGGTCGGCTCGGTATCTCCGGAGCATGTGACTGTTGATGAGCCCTCGACTCTGTAGCAGAGCGCGGGGACGCTGTGCGCCGCGGATGCGCTCAGCATATCGAATCCGCAGACCTCGAATCTGCATCCTGCATCTATCTCGCTGACCTCCAGCTTTATCGAATGGAGATAGGGATAGAGGGACTGCAGAGAGAGAAGCCAGCGCTCTGTGCCGACAGGCCCCCAGACTCTGAGCCATGGCTCGCCGAGGAGGTACCTCGCCTTTGCGAGGGGGAGAAGGTCGGCAACATGATCAAGATGGAGGTGTGTCAGAACGACTGCGTCAACCTCGAGGGGGCTCAGGCCGATCTCGCCAAGCCTCAGAAGCGCGCCAGCGCCGCAGTCGATGAGCAGCACCTCTTCATCGCTAATTAGCAGAGACGACTGAGCACGATCCGCCTGCGGTATTCCCGCCCCTGTGCCCAGCAGAGTGATTTCCATGAACTCACCTCATAGAGATCTTGGGGGTAAAGGCTTCCATTTCGGTGCAGAGGAGGGCCAG
>NZ_JANIHG010000060.1 GCF_024518575.1 Methanothrix sp.
CATTTCGGTGCAGAGGAGGGCCAGAGGGTTAAAGGCCCCAATTTCAGGAAGAGACAGACTCCGGCCTCAGGCCGGAGCTGATGTCTCATTCTCCGGGACGTATATGACCTGGCCGCCCTTAAGCCTGTATGCTGTTCCTATGCGGATTCCCTGCCCTCCCCCTATCTGCTCTGTCATGTTCAGTATCTGAATGCTGCTCATGTTCTTGATTATTATCTGCATGTCCGGCTCGCCCGGATTCTTCACAACAGTAACGCTCGATGTCGGATCAAGGAGCTCCGAGATGTTGTATGAAAGAACAAGCGCCATCAGAAGCGCTACAGCGAAGACCATGGCGACATCGAAGAGGTTCGCGACGCCCTCCATAGGATCCTCATCGATCTCATCAAGAATGCCCAACCTGCTCCGCATCCGTAGACCTCCGGAGGATCTCGGCAACGTACTCCACATCGCTCAGATCTTGATGGTACCATCTGTTTCTTATCAGAAGAGAGCAGTAGCATATCCCGCCGACTACCAGCCCTATAACGGTGGTTGTAAATGCTATGATCAGGCTCGATGCCATCGACTGTATATCCCCTTTCGAGAGGCTCACCAGCGCAGGACCCATCGGTATCAGGGTCCCCATAAGCCCGAGTATCGGGCCCACCCTGATACCGATGCGCAGAGGCTCAAGCCTCCTAGCCATCTCCAGCTCTGCATCCTGAAGGATCTTATCGAGCTTGATATGGAGCTTGTTGCTCTCGAGAGAGCCTGCGATCTCTCCCAGGACGTCGGCAACCTGAGGGGATCTGTATCCTCTGATGGTCTCGGCGGCGTCCTTTGACATTCCAGAGGATGCAAGGGATGCTGCCCTGAGCGCCACATGCTCAAGCTCCTGAATATCTCTCCGCCGTGATGTGTACTCCTGGATCATTGATCCCACCAGGACGAGCGACCAGCAGAAGAGAAGGAGAAGGCCGAAGATGTCGGGATATAGGAGTGATGTGGAGAATACGTAAAGCAGGCTGACAGAGATCTCGTAGATCATACCGTCACACCTTTCTTCCGCATGATATACCCTATTGAAATCAGTATCAGCAATATCAAATAAGCTGGGACAAGCTCAGAACGCATCTCAGGTGCTGTGTAACTCAAAGAGAGGCTCTGCATTCGGATGTAAGATGGGAGCAGCGCTATCGAGAGGATGTAAAAACCTCCCAGAAGCAACATCACGTTCCCTATGAGGACCGGTCCTTTGTCGAATCTCCTGAGAAGCAGTGACGCTGACGAGATGGTCAGGAAGAATATGATGCCCACCGCAGCGCCGATTCTCGCAGGGGAGATGTTGGTGAGATCCGAAAGCACGCTGCAAGAGAGAAACGTCGCCGCCATGCATGCAGGGCACGGTATCGAGAGCGCCCAGAACGTCCTGCGGGAAATATCTGCACCGCGGCATCTCCACTCTCTGATCGTGAGCATTCCGAGAGCGATGAGGGAGAGAGCCAGGATCGTGTGCATCGCCACACCCGCTCTGATCATGGCCGATAGCTGATCTATAGGTATGCGATCGATCACAAGACCCATTGCGTTGGCCACTAATAGATAGCCCGATGCAACCAGCACGATCTCCCTTCTGCTGAGGTGCGCAAGCCCGCAGCCCATGCTTGCCTTCAGCGCGAAGATCAGCAAGCCTGTCAGCACGCCAAGTGCGATCGTAAGTTCCAAGACAGACACCTGTTAAACTTATTTGGCTTAAGGTAAAGTTTTTTGGATATATCTTTTGCGATGACGGGCATCCGAGGAGTTACAGGCTTCGAGGATGCAGGTTCTCTGGTGTCTCCCTGTTTGCAGGCGCAGGTGATGACATGCAACCTGGTGCAAGCAGAGGAAGAGTGCATGCGGATTGCGGCTATCTAAGGGCTTTTCTCATAAAAGAAACCAAGCCCTCACTCCGGCAGTTTGATCTGTGGGAGAGGCGCAGCACCCAAGCTTTATACGGTACGCCCTCAATCATGAGGCTGATGAGCATTGTTGAGATTCCGGATGGCAAGCTTATACCGGCAATAGCACAGGACTGGAAGACCGGAGAGGTGCTGATGCTGGCGTACATGAACAGCATCGCGCTTTCCAAAACGCTCGAGACCGGGGTTGCGCACTACTGGTCCAGGTCGCGGGGGAAGCTCTGGCGGAAGGGGGAGTCCTCGGGAAATGAGCAGATCGTTAAGGAGATACTGGTCGACTGCGATGAGGACGCGATACTCCTGAAGGTTGAGCAGAGAGGAGGTGCGTGCCACACTGGATACAGATCCTGCTTCTACAGGACTCTTGATGGGAGGATCGTTGGCGAGAGGGTCTTCGATCCGGATGATGTGTATAAGCGGTGATAGTTTGAGATACACGCTCTGCGACACTCCTCTTTTAAAGGCGACAGCATCTGTCGATTCGGGGAGAATCAGCATCAGAGCGGACGGTCTTCTCTCAAAAGTTCCGGCGATCTCATCTGCCATCTCGACGATCGATGGGAACATTCCGGCATTCGCTGGAGAGTCTCTCTACATATCGACATGGCTGCCGCCTGTTCCGAGCAGAGCATTCGATAGGTTCGTGAGGAGCCAGATCCTCGCATCCATCGGCAGAAGAACTCCGGACCAGATCACGATATCGATAACTGAGGAGTGCCCCAACAGGTGCAGGCACTGCGCGCTGCCCGATACAGGCGCACACCTCAGACTCGAACCAGATGATGTCAAGAGGATAATAGATCAGGCGCTGGATCTCGGATCCACCATCATAATATTCGATGGCGGCGAACCATCTCTGTACAGAGAGCTGCCGGAGCTTGTGAGCTATGTGGATGATCGCGCTGTGACCACCATCTTCACCTCAGGCGCTGGATTCACCGAGAGCCTCGCGAGGCAGCTCAGAAATGCAGGGCTCCAGGCGGTGAATGTGAGCCTGGACAGCCCCGTGGAGGATGAGCATGACTCCATGCGTGGACGGAGGGGCGTGTACAGGGATGCGATGAATGCCATAAAACATGCTCTGAGGGCTGGGCTGCTGGTCGATATCTACGTGGTGTTGAGGCACGATAACATTGCACATCTACAGAGATTCCACGACCTCGCGCGCAAAGCGGGTGCGCACGAGCTCACATTCTTCGAGGTTGTGCCCACAGGCAGATGCACCGGCTCAGAGGATATCGTGCTGGACGCATCAGATCTCTCCGCGCTGGAGATGTTCGTCTCAAATGCACCTCCGCCGAGGATCTTTTCTGTGCCTGCAGCTCTCAAGCGCTTCGGATGTTTCGCGGGCAGGAGCTGGATGCATGTCACACCATCCGGCGAGGTGTACCCGTGCGCCTGCTACCCGAAGAGCTATGGAAACGCTCTGGGAGAATCTCTCGCCCGAATCTGGAAAAGGATGTCAGATTTTCCCTATAAAGGAATTAATACATGCCCCATGCGATCGAAAGGACCATCCAAAAATTTGTGACTTCAGAGGTTAAACCTAAATAGGTAATAATGATGGTACCTCCGTATTGCTATGGAGCTAACACCAGTTCAGAGGGATATACTTACCGCGTTGATCAACATACATCGACGTGAGGGAAGAGCTGTAAAGGGAGAAGAAATTGCAGAGCTGATCGACCGCAATCCTGGCACCATACGCAACCAGATGCAGTCACTCAAGGCGCTGAACCTCGTGGAGGGCGTGCCGGGGCCGAAGGGCGGCTACAAGGCGACAGGGGCTGCGTATGAAGCGCTTTGCCTCGACAACAGCAGCGATATAGTCGACGTCCCGATAATAAAGAACGGCGTACAGGTGGAGGGCGCCTCTGCAAGCGAGATCGTGTTCAACAAGGTCATGAGGCACGACAGCTGCGATGGCACCGTCCGCATAACCGGAAATGTCAGGGACTTCAACATAGGCGATGAGATCGAGATAGGGCCTACACCTGTGAACAGGCTCTACATCAGGGGAGAGGTCATCGGGAGGGACGACACGATGAGCAGGCTGATATTCAAGGTCAGAGAGATGATCTCGGTGCCGCGGATCCCTGTGAAAAAGATCGCACGCCGCGCAGTCAGGATCAGCCCGTCAGCATCGATCCAGGATGCTGCCAGGACAATGATACACAACGGCGTGAGCGAGGCTCTGGTCGATGAGACCTCCCCTGGACTTGTGAGCCTGGTGGATCTTGTGAGAGCGATTGCAGACGGCCGCACAGCTGTTGAGGTGAAGGAGATAATGACCAGAGGCTATCTGACGATCGACTCTGACGATCTTGTCTACGAGGCGATAAAGATCATGGGCAAGACAGGCACGAGCCAGCTTGTTGTCACCGAGGGCGGGGTGCCCTGGGGTCTGGTTAACCCCACAGATATCATCAGAGCCCTGACCCCAGCGTAACTAGCTCCGAATCTCGGTGCCGTTGTGGGTGCCATCTATCGCCCTGATCAGGTTGGCCACGTCCCTGCCATCGACCACGACGGTGGGGATGAGGCTTCGTTCGATTATCTTGGCTGCAAGCGGATCCACAGGAGATCTCGAGCCTGCTTTGAGTTCTAGCTGGCTCATCATCCTGGCGAGATCCTCTGCACTCATCTTGGAGATCTTCGCAGCCCCCGGATCCTTTTCCGGGTCTGAGGTGTAAACGCCGTTCACAGATGTGGCGATCACGAGAAGATCCGCACGGGCATACTCTGCAATGAGGGCTGCGACCGCATCAGTGGTCTGTCCCGGAGATACTCCGCCCATGACCACTATCCTGTGTGTTTTTGAGGCCTCGAGGGCATCGTCGTAGGATTCTGGCACCCTGAAGGGTGCGGATCCAGCGAGGGCAGCTGCCAGGAGCGTTGCGTTCATTCTGGTCGCGAGTATCCCAATCGAATCGCAGAGAGCCTCGCTCGCGCCCACGCCACGCGCCCTCTTTATGCATTCGCGCGCGAGTGCGCCGCCGCCGACGACAACATAAACCTGATTTTCACTGGCTATCGCCCCAAGCGTTTCAGCATATCTTTTGAGGCCAGCCGGATCCTGGGATGCGAGAACGGATCCGCCCAGAGAGTATACTAATATCATTCGAATCCCTGCTGTGGGGTATCTTGGGAGCTCATAAGATTTTCCGATGAATTCAG